>JAYTVM010000420.1:0-4030 GCA_043743995.1 Pirellula sp.
CCACAAGTTGATATCGTAAGACAGAAATACCAACTAGGCCAGAAGAAGCATGTCTCGATCACAGTGGCTCGTAGGCGAAGCGGTTTAGTTCAACGACCACATTCACCCGGTTGCGGCCAAGCGACGTTGATTTCAGGAAACGCCCGATCCGCAACTCGGGTGCTTTTTTTTGTTCGTTGGCATTTGCAATTGGTTGACGGTTATGCCTCGATGTACTCTGCTATCGACGATGGTTCTGGAATCGGCAGACCGTCTTCGCGCATCCCATCAAGGTGCATGCGGATCGCATCTCGCATTCGTTCCTCAACCTCTGCTTTCGTTGCACCCGTTGCGACACAACCGGGTAGGTCCGGCGAAAAAGCCGATAAGTTGTTTGGGGTCTTTTCGATGACTATTAGATATTTGGGTTGCATGATACTAGTCCTTGAGTCCGGCTTGCCGCAAGATGCTATTTAGTGTGCCGGGAGCAAGTTCGTCTTTCGGATGGCCAGCGACGGTTACCCGTCCCGGTTTGGTTGGGTGCTTGTACTGACGATGGCTGCCCTTCTGGGCAACCAGAATCCAGCCGTCATCCTTAATTATACGAAGAACTTCACGAACTGTCACGACTCACCGTTCCTTTGGACAGTTAATTTGCTTGCGGCCAACGAACGCTTGGGATCAGCTAGCCCGAGCAAGTAAGGTAATTCCAAAACCGGCGTGTCGACCGAGGGCTTAGCTGCATCCCCTTGTTCTCTTCTTACTGTATCTGACCCGAAGGTGCTGCGCTGTCTCATGTACAAAAGCGATTATCGATCCAGGCCTGTCAGAATACGCTTCTGACATTCGCTATCATAACGCATCGCGAGTCAATAATCATCGGCGCGAGTCAAAAAAGTAGGGATGGTTGAGGAATCGAAACCATCCCGGCACCGCCAGCCAACCAAGCCACGATTCCAGCTATTGAATCTGCGTGACATGACATTGCAGCCATCGACTAAGCAAGCTTGTACGCCAAAGCCGATTGCATCGCTGAAAATGATCGGACAATCGAAAGACGGAAGTGAATGAATGGCTTCAGACAACCAAGAACGCGACATTCGCTCTTCTTGATCTCGATCGCACTCCCGATCGGCCTCGAACGACTAAATTGGTTAAGAAGTCGCTCTGCGCACTCTTTCAAGAGAACGAATAACGATCTATCCCAACTGGAGCGAAGCGGAACGGAGGGATAGATCGTGCGTTGGGCTAAGTCGCTTCGCCGTGTCTGCTCATGCGGATTCTGTGCGGCCCGCTTTTTCTGCACCAGTCTAACAGACTGGTGGTAGCATCCGCAATATGCTTGCCGCATGTTTTCCAGCCAACTGCTCGCTGCCTGTTCGACCGATTGTGACGGTTCTGATTGCTTAGTTTTGCGACATATCCAGACCGCTCGACTTGTCCTTGGTGGAGGTGGTGTTGGTGTTGGTGTTGGCCTGCGGAGATTTTGGGTGAGCGCTGGTGGCGGAAGGTTCTCTCATCTTCAGCCACTCTCGTCGTTGCGCCACCACGAGGGCTGGTGCTCGCCATAAAACAGTTCCCGCCAACTTGGACGGTGGGTCGCTGACTCTAACTCCATCTCGCATTCGCACTTCGGACACTTTTTGGCCGGTGCTTGCGAGTCCGTTTCTTCGCTTGCGAGTAGTTCCGTGGTCGGTTCTTGGGCTCGCGTTGACACTGGCGATAGCTCGTCGCAGCTTTTTCCGTAGTCTTTGCGAAGTATATTGCTCCAGCAACCGAAGAACCTTGATCGCGTAAAACCCTTGGGTAAGATGTGCAGCGTCCAACACCTTACGAACTCCACGCCGCTGTACGTCACTTTGACTCGCTCACCTTTCTTCGACTTGTCAGTCGATCTAGCCCAGAAGCTTACGTCGCCAGCCTCGTTGGTAATCAGCCGTGAGTTGGCGATCGGGCCACCGGTGATGTACCGAGCCAAATACTTCAAGACGTGCTCAGGTTTGCTATCGGGCTTGGGTGGGCCTTCGATGAATACCACCCAATCAATCAGCTTCAATGTGGCAAGAATCTCCTTCAACACCACGGAGTCTACCACCTTAAGCTTGCCCGTTTTCTGAAGCCGTTCGACCCCTGCAACGAACGCGTCTCGGAACTGCCAACCCAATCGTTTGTTGTCTACTAAAAATGGTTTAGGAGGTTCATGGATCGTTCCTTTGGTCATGCGACAGGGAATCCAACTCTTGCAATCAAGCGATGGGCCACAGCCTGGGACCAACGCATGGATATGCGGATGATGTTCTAACCTTTGATTCCAAGTATGAAGCACTTTGGCTGCCGCCGGTCGCATGCCAAGCTCGTCGCGTATCGATTTGCTGAGTGCTTTCCAAGCCGACCCGAAGAGTAACTTATAAAGAACCGATCGATTCCCAAGTGCCAACGCGGAAAGTTGCTCTGGCAAAGTAAAGACAACTTGAAAATAAGTCACTTCCGACCGGAGAAGCTTCTCGGTCTTGGCAAGCCAATCCGCTCGCCTTGCTCCAACGCATTGCGGACAGTGCCGATCGGTACATGAGTTGTAGATATTACACTTGAAGTCGCAACTCGTACAGCGATACACTCGACCGCCCATCGGAGCGGTTCGGCAGAACCCAAGTCGAGCCAAGGTGCTTTTGACTTGGGCCGCAACGGTTTTGCCATGCTCGATGATGAACGGTTCGGTGTACTGCTTAATTATATTCAAAACCGTTAGGCTAGACCGTCGCTCTTCGGATCGCTCTTCAGTTTGGGCTTCTCCAGCGATGGATCGATCCACATCGGGCATTGCCTCACTGGCAGCCAATCGAGCGGGCTCGGGATAGAATCCAAGTGCTGTCTGCGACAATGAAGATAAATCATGGTTGTCGTAAAGCTGCTGTGGCCCAAAAGCTTGCTGATAGCCATCAAGTCGACGCCCGCTTCCAAGAGCCCCGTCGCAAAGCTGTGACGCAGCGTGTGGGGTGTGACGTGCTTGTTGATGTGCGCCTTGGCGGTCGCCATCTTGCAACAGATCTGAATCGTGGCACCGTGGAGCGGCACATCCGGAGTCTTGCCAGGAAAGAGAAAGTCGGTTGGCTTGTTCACTTTCCAATACTCGCGAAGCACTTGCAATAGTCTGGGCGAAAGCGGCACGAAACGGTCCCTGTTTCCTTTGCCTTTTACGACTTTGATCTGCATCCGTTCGGAGTCGATGTGCTGAGCTTTGAGATTGGTCGCTTCGGTCAATCGCAGCCCTGCCGAGTAAAGGGTCAGCAGGACAGCTCGATGTTTGAGATGGTCCACACATGCGATGAGCCGATTCACTTCTTCTTGGCCGAGAACCGTTGGCAAGGACTTGGGGCGTTTGCCGTACGGCACGGATTGGACGACCCAGGGTCTCGACAAGGTGATCGAGTAGAGGAACCGTAGGCCACAAACGGCTTGATTAAACTGGCTCCAAGAAGATTTATTGACTTGGATCATCCAGAGTTGGAACTCACGGATCTCTTCTGGTCCAAGGTCTTCAGGTTGCTTGCCGAAGTGCTTTGCGAAGCGATCGACGTGATAAGTGTAGGTGTCGATGGAGCGAACGGACATGTTACGGAGGAGCATATCCTCAGCCATTCGCTTAGAAATTGGAGTAAGACGCTTTCGAAACGGAGTCATAGAAACGGCCTTCTAAGTGGAGTGATCGAAGTGAAACAAACGGGCAGATTAGCCCGCGATTTCAGCATGATTGCCGTTACAAAAAGCGCAATCCCTTTAATCGCTTTAATCGTTAACAGGGCAAGATACTTAGCTTTGTATGTAGGCCAGGCCTAGCTGGCGCTGCGTTGTAACGAAGAGTCTAGATATCCGCTATTGGTGGAAAGTAAGGGCCGCCATAGCTAGGACGGAACAAGTAAATGCACCTGAGATGAGCGAAGCAATGTCGAAGCGTGCCCACAAGTTGATATCGTAAGACAGAAATACCAACTAGGCCAGAAGAAGCATGTCTCGATCACAGTGGCTCGTAGGCGAAGCGGTTTAGTTCAAC
>JAYTVM010000421.1:0-1262 GCA_043743995.1 Pirellula sp.
GCACCACGTCTACTAGTCGGATGCCCGACAACTCTGACAGCACGCGACGCGGTTCGTCTCCCAGACCTGCTTTGCGGCATAGTTGACCAAGCGTTGTCCGCAGGACATATGCTGTCATTAGCAACTAAGAACCAGCCGGTTTCGCAGCTTTGGCTGGCAGGTAGTTTCGTGTTTGCTGGTTGTGTCTAGGTGGAAGTGCGGTTGCCAGTTTCTCGTAATTGGGACAGTTCGATAGCCGCTTGGTGTAGGCTGGTGGCTCTATAGGTTTGCCAGAAGTCCAAGACGTTGCCAGTGGAACGACAGCGAAAGCTTTGATAGACGTTCTTGGTGGTATGAACACTGAATGTGTGATTGTTGTCCGTAGGTCTGTTGGAAGATTTCGCGCAGCATCCTGGTAATGGACAAGGGCCGCGGAGTTGCTCTCCGCGGCCCTTGGTGCGATTCCAGCCGATCGTCGTCAGCAGATCTACTAGACGTATCTGCTGCTTGAGTTCTCGATAATCGATTCTCATTTGTCGGACTTGGTTTTGGGCTTTCTGATCGAATCACCTTTGAACGTGATCACATTGGTTTGATCAACCACTCGGTCCAGCAGCGCCATCGTCATCGGTGGATCTCCCAAGTAGTCGGTCCAGTCCTCCAAGTTCACATTGGTAACGATCGCTGTGGAGCTGCGGCGATTGCGGCCATCGATCACTTTGTAAAGCAAGCTCAGCGCGTCAGGCACTTCCTTTCTCTCCAGCTTCTCGAAGCCGAACTCATCAATGATCAGCAGATCATACGAGCAGTAGTGTCGCACCTTGAGTGTCAGCGCTTTGATGGCTCTGGCTTTATTGAGTGTCTCGATCAAGCGGGCGCTGGTTTCGTACCGCACGCGATAACCAAGGGCACAGCACTTTCTTCCAACACCTTGAATGAGATGCGTTTTGCCCAAGCCACTAGCGCCGACGAAGGCTGCGTTTTCTTTTCGCTGAATGAACTGACCGCTGGCCAGTTCAAGGAACGACTCTTTGCGAATCGTCTTAGGATTGCGAGTCCAGTCATACGATTCAAACGTCGCATCAGTCGGGAACGCAGCGCGCCGGATACGTGACTGAAGCGATATTTCCTGGCTGGTAACGGCTGGTCCTTCTAGGAACTTGGCTAAGAGTTCCGATTTGCTCAGCGCGGTCTGAGTATGTTGTTGCAGAAAGTGATCAAGTTGTTCCTCCGTCATCTTGAGTTTCAGGATTTCCAGATACTGGAGGATCAATTCTCGGGGG
>JAYTVM010000422.1:0-14296 GCA_043743995.1 Pirellula sp.
CCTAGACGATGTGGAGGATTCACAGGACGAAGACCTCAAACTGATTTCTCGTCGCAAAAGTCCCAAGGATGGAGCCCAACCCCAATCTCCGCTGGAAACTTACCTCCGCGAGATTAATGAAATGAAATTGTTGACCGCCGAAGATGAGCAGATGCTCGCTAGGCAAATCGCGCAAGGCGATGCGCAAGCTCGGGACCGAATGGTACGGGCCAATCTTCGCTTGGTTGTCAATATCGCCAGAAGTTATGTCGGTAAAGGTCTTGCGCTGCAAGATTTGATTGAAGAGGGCAACCTAGGCTTGCTCCGCGCCGTTGAGGGATTTGATCCCGATATGGGAACTCGCTTCAGTACCTACGCCAGTTATTGGATCAAGCAATCGATCAAACGCGCCTTGATCAATTCGTCCAAGACGATCCGAATCCCTGCTTACATGGTTGAATTGCTCAGCAAATGGCGGCGCGCAACGGCTCGTTTGAACGATGAGCTTGGTCGCATGCCAACTCAAGAAGAAATCGGTCGGATCCTCGGGCTGCCAAAGAAGAAGCTACCAATTATCAAAAAGGCTATTCAGGTCTACAACGCTACTCCTCAAAGCGATCAAACCGACTCGGGATGGTCTCTGGGCGAGATGGTCATGGATGAGCGGGTTAAGAGTCCTGACGAAGCGATGATCGATCATGATGTCCTCAAGACTGCGATCGAATTGGTGGGCAAGTTGGATGCTCGTGAAGCGACCGTCCTCAAAATGCGTTTCGGTCTTGACGACACGCCGCCGCACACGCTTAAAGAAATCGGCGCGGAGCTGGGCTTGACTCGTGAACGAGTACGGCAAATCGAAACCGAGGCACTGGCTCGATTGCAGCATGCGCTCAAAGATCCGAAGGAGCGTATGGGTTTGGCATAAGGCGAGGGGCAGGTTGGAATCTACCTATAAACTTAAACTTTGTTGCACGCTCTGAGGCTGTGATTTTTTGAATCCGAAGAAAGTACCCATCACGCTCCGCGTGATGTTGCCTCAGAAACCAAAGCATTTTGAACTGCGAAAATCACGCGGAGCGTGATTGGTACTATAAAATCACAGCCTCTCTGAGGTACGAAGGGCGTGGTGAATCGCTAGCTAGAGTCATTTGCCAAAATTCCCACGCCCATTGCGAATCGCTTTGGGCGTGCCACACAGTGGCGTGGCCTGGTAGTTTTCTGTCTGAGGCTCGCCTAATATCGCAAGTCGAGGTCAATGAGGCATGGTTTCGGGGCTTACGACTACGACTTCCGCAGGCGGAAGAATGCTTCCTAGTTTGCTTGCGTCCACCAACACGTCGCTGAGTTTGGGTGGACGCACGCGAAACAGGAGAACGTAAAGAGCTGGCAAGTTAATCAGCGTCAAAAACGTGGCTAGGGACAGGCCGCCCATGATGGCGATGGCCATTGGCCCCCAGAATACGCTTCGCGTTAGTGGAATCATTGCAAGGATTGCGGTCGCAGCGGTCAAAATCACAGGCCGTGCCCGTCGAACCGAGGACTCAATGACCGCGTCCCATTCGCTTAACCCACTCTTCATATCTTGTTCGATCTGATCGACGAGGATGACTGAGTTACGCATGTCCATTCCAGCCAATGCAATCACGCCCAACAACGCAACGAATCCAAAGGGGGCGTTGAATAGATGGAGGAAGGCTACCGCCCCAATTAAACCGAGCGGCGCAATCCCGAAAATCAACAACATTTTTTTGAAACTGTGCACCTGTGACATGAGCAAGGCCAACATCAGTAAAATCATGAGCGGGAACAATGCGAAAAGCGCCCTGTTCGCCTTTTTGCTTTCCTCGATGGCACCACCCGCATCGATTCGATATCCCGTTGGCAACTCGGATCGAACTTGAGCAAGCGCTGTGTCAATGCGAGCGCTGACATCAGGCGCTTGAGCTCCGTCCGCAATATCGCAGCGAACGGACAATGAGTGTTCTTGATTTCGTCGCCATACGATCGGCTCCTCGAGTCTTGCGCGTATGTTTCCAACTTGACTTAGAGGAACGACTTTTCCCGACTGTGTGAAGAGAGTCAAGTCCGAAAACTGTTCCAAGTTTAAGCGTTCGGACTCGATGGCTCTGGCCACCACTTGGATCGTTTCCGTCCCCTCGCGATACTGCGAGATCGTTGTTCCGGTGAGGTGCGTTTGCAGGGCTTGTTCAATTTCTTGTGGTGTCAGTCCCATCAGTCTCGCTCGGTCTTGGTCGATGTCGACGTGGATACTTTTGGCTGGTTCATCCCATTCGAGATTGACGTCCAGAGCTGCCGGTTCCGCACGCATCACAGCACGAACACTATCTGCAATTTGACGAACGACTTTTGAGTCAGGGCCTAACACACGGAACTGGACAGGGAATCCAACGGGCGGGCCAAAATCCAAACGCAACACACGCAGAGAAGCATCCGAGAATGACGGATCCTGCTCAAAACGATTCTTTAACTCAGCTCGCAACGCTTCTCGAGCAGGTACATCGGTGGTTTGAATCACCAACTTGGCAAAGCTGGGGTTCGGTAAATCTGGGTTGAGAGCGAGAAAGAACCGAGCAGATCCTGCACCGATGTAACTGGTAAAGTGATCCACTCTAGGAACCTTTTGTCCTTCCGCCGCAATGAGATATGGGCGGACCAAGCCCTCCACTTTCCCCATCATGCGATTGGTGGCCTCGATCGACGAACCTTCGTGCATACGAATGTCCACAATGAGTTCAGCCCGAGAGGATAACGGGAAAAATTGCTGCTGCAATTTGGCGAAACCAAAGAGGGCGCCAAGGAACAGGCCAAGGGTTACTGAGACGACAACCATCGGACGACGAACACAAACGCGAACGATCGAACGAAGAGTACGATGGAATGTGGACTGGAACGGAACATGATGTTCATCCCCTTTCTTCTTGTGGAAATCCGGCAGCAACCTGACGCCAAGATGAGGAGTAAAAACGACTGCTACGAACCACGAAGCGATCAGCGTGATTCCAACGACCCAGAATATTCCACCCGCGTATTCCCCTGACGAGGAACGAGCAAAACCGACCGGTAAGAAACCCACCACGGTAATGAGCGTGCCCGAAAGCATTGGGAAAGCTGTCGAAGTCCATGCAAACGTTGCCGCATCGACTCGCCCCCACCCCTCTTCCATTTTTACGGCCATCATCTCAACCGCTATGATTGCGTCGTCTACGAGCAATCCCAGCGCTAAAATCAATGCCCCCAGCGAGATTCGATCCAAGTTCATTCCGATGGCATTCATCACGACCAGCGATATCGCAAGCACCAACGGAACACTGAGGGCCACCACAATGCCTGTTCTAAATCCTAAACTTAAGAAGCTCACAACCAGTACGATCACTAGCGCTTCGATGAACGAACGAATGAATTCGCCCACGGATTCCTCAACGACATGCGGCTGGAATGCAATGTTTCCAATCAGTGCGCCTGCGGGGACTCGACCGCGGATGATTTCGAGTTCCTCATTCAATGCCTGACCAAGCCGAAGCACATTCCCACCCTTGCTCATGACCACTCCCAAGACCACTGCAGGCTGTCCGTTGTATCGAACTAAGTATCGAGCCGGTTCCTCATAGCCTCGCTTCACCGTAGCGATATCATCCAGCCGAAAGATACGTCCGTTGGCTTGAATTGGCACCGCTTGAATCTGCGCGATGCCATCAAAGTCTCGAGAAACACGAACATGGATTCGATCCGTTGCCGTATCGATGCTTCCGGACCGCATCAATACGTTCTGCTTTTGCACGCTTTCAAAAATCTGTTGTGGCGAAATCCCCAATGTGGCCAATTTTTGTTGAGAAAAGTCGATGTAGATCCGCTCGGACTGGTCTCCGATGATATCCACTTTTTCGATGTCGGAGACACGCTGCAATCGCTTCCTAGCGGACTCGCACATTCGCTTCAGTTCCGCGGGAGAATAGTCTTCGCCATGGAACGCATAAAGTGCAGAGTACACATCTCCGTATTCATCGTTGACGTTTGGCCCCATTACCCCTTGAGGCAAACTGTCCTTGATGTCACTCAGTTTCTTTCGAACTTGGTACCAGATATCGGGCACCTCGCGCGAGGGCGTACTGTCCTTGAGTTGCACGAGCGTTAACATTCGATCTGGCAAACAATAGGTTTGCAAGAAATCCAAATACGGAGTTTCTCTCAGTTTCACTTCGACGAGGTCCGCAACTTGCTGTTGCATCTCTTCGGAAGTTGCCCCTGGCCAAACTGCGGAAACAATTCCGGTTTTTATCGTGAACGAAGGGTCCTCGGCGCGCCCCAACTGGAAGTAGGCTTGAAGACCTGCCAGACTGCACGCCGCGATTAAAAAGGTAACGAAAGCAGGATGAGTAACAGCCCATCTCGATAAATTGAATGCATTCTTGTCGTTTATGGATTGAGGCGTAATGTTGAGTTGTGTGTTCATAATCGATCGCCCTACGGCCTGGATTCCCAGACTCGAACTCGCGAGTTCTCGTCAAGGCGCTGCACTCCTGCGCTGACGATTCGATCCCCTGATCGAAATGGACCACGCAGGACAACCGTATCATTTCTGTATTGAATGACCTCGACTGGCACCGCTTCGACTCGCCCCGATGCAGATTCGATTCGCCAAACGATCGGCAAATCATTTCGGCTTGCGATCGAAGTGATTGGAACGCAAAGACCTTCGTCCGCCGCATTGCTAAGGAGAATCGATACGGTCATACCGATGGCCAGGTCGGGGGCTGAATCCACGAGCTTGAACCTCGCATCGAAAGTGCGCGATATCGGATCCGCCATCGGGGATAGTTCACGCAATTCGGCTTGCAACTCCAATCCCGCCCTAGACCAAAAGGTGGCTGTTGCGCGGAGTTTTTTGACGTCGGCAACGAAATTCTCGGGAAGACTTACTTTTGCTTCCAATTCATCGGTTTGCATAAGTTGCAGAACTGCTTGCCCCACGTTGACTACTTGGCCAGCTTCCGCCTGTAGGGACGTTATTAAGCCATCTGAGTCCGCAAACAACTCACAATAGGATTGTTGATTGGTTGCAAGCTCAAGGCGACGTTTGGCTGCATCCACACGCGCTTTGGCGACGTCGCGGTTGGCAAGTCCAAGCTCATAATCCGATTGGCTCACCGAGCCGGTGGTACGAAGTTGCAGGAGTCTCGCCTCCTCTGCGGTCGATTGCTTTAAGAGGGATTGAGCGGAAACCTCCTCGGATTCTGCTACTCTCAGTTGCAATTCGATGTCCTCGGGGTCCAAGCGGAACAAAACGTCCCCTTTCTTGACTCGCTGACCTGCTTCAACCTTGCGTTCCGCGATCTTGCCTGCGACTCGGAAAGCTACCGAAGTTTGGTATCGAGGCTGCAAGGTTCCGGTGAAAGCGTGCTTGGCGCCGGAAGCCCCAAAGTCTGTCTGGATGACAAAAGCGCGAACCACCAATTCGGAGCCGTTTGGATTCAAACGGGGAAAGGGCGAATCGACAGTTGGCGGCGACGCAACTCGGTTTGTTTCCGATTGCAGATTATGGTACGCGAAAGCGGCACCGATTGAGGTAACGACCACCAAGAGTGCCACCAGCAGTATTTTTCGTTTGGAAAACTTCATCGTCATTTGCCTGTTTGTAATTTGGCACGTCGTCATCTATTGGCGCGGCGTCAATTTTGTTCGCATTAAAAGGCCGCAATGGCGGCCGAATGACATTTGTTAGTTAGTTAGTTGGATGGATGCAGTTTGTTCTTGAGGGACCAAAATTTGCATTGAAGTGTTTCGTTCAGTTTTGACATGTGTTCGTTGTACTCCGCAGGCATCATAACGGGCTGCCAAGCGAAACCATTCAGGAGCTTGCAGCAGTGCATGCGAATTGCGTTGCGTGGATCGTTGATTCCGATGGCGGGCAACGATGGGCTAGAAAATGTCAATATTTGGCTCCCGTAATTGATTGCCCAAAACCCGAATACCAATTCCTCAGGCGTCAAACTTTCGGGAATCACGAGTTCCCTGCGAGTAACCGCATCACGAACAATAGCTGCAACAATTCCCATGCATTCACCTTCGCATTGGCGGATCAGATTTTGGCGTTGATCCGAGGATTTATCCCAAATACTCTGATTCCGAATGCACTGCTCGACCAGGAAGTCGTCGGTGCAATGTTGGGTAAAGAATTCGCAAGCGGCCCCCAAGGCCATCATCCGAAATCGAGCGGGCCCTGTTACGATTGCAGACTGTTCGAACAGAATCCGCCGCAGAGTCATCGATTCCACGGCTAGGGCGAGTACAATTTCTTCCTTGTTCGGAAAATGATTGTACATCGTCCCTTTCGCGTATTCCATTTGCGAGGCGACCCTTTTCATACTCAGACCCTGGAACCCCTCAGCGATTAGGATCTGCCGCGACACGCGGAGTATTTCCGAAGTCCTACATTCCATTTCTTTTTGTTTTCTAGTTAATTCAACCATGATGTCAATTATTGGCGCGACGTCAAAAAACGCAAGTGGATTATCGGCATTTCTCGCCGGATTCTCGGATTTCGGATATAGTTTAGGCGGTCGGAGTTCGTTCTGCAAAGGACTCGCATCTTTCGCGGAGCGAAAGGCGACAATAGTAAAATCGCAGCTTCCGCGGAGAGGCTGCGACACCCGAAGGTTTTTTCCCCTTTATTGCGAAACAGTTGCGAACACATGAGTATCGATGGCTTCCTGAAGCTCGTTGGCGTCCTTGCGATTGCCTGGATTTTCAATTTGTCGACCTCTGGGCTGGCGCAGGAAAAGGCTACGAACGCCGTTCCTGCTGCGACTTCCACCGCGGTCCAGACCGACAAGAACGGAGATCTCGCGACTTTTTTGCGCATTAAGAAATCCGTCAAGGGAGAGCCCGAATCGCTTCAGGTAGCGATAGCACGCTATTCTTTCGATGAGGGGGAGTTCATGGGCGCGTACGTCGATCTTATTGGAGCTGTGCATGTCGGCTCAAAAGAGTACTACCGGGAATTGAACAAGCGGTTTAAGACATACGATTCCATGTTGTATGAACTGGTAGCGGATCCGTCTGCGAATAAGCCCAATAAGCGAGCCGAACGTGGTGGCATCAATCCGGTGGGTGCATTGCAAACAGGCATGAAGGACTTTTTGGATCTTAAGTTTCAACTCGATGAAGTGGATTACAGTCCCGCAAATTTCGTTCATGCAGACATAAGCGGTGAGGATTTTGTCGAGGACATGAAACAGCGCGGCGACAGCTTCTTAGGATTGTTTGCCCGAATGATGGGTGCCGGCTTGGCTGCCCAAAACAGCAAGAAGGGTGAGGCTCAGCAATCGGAGATGCTGCTCGCCATTTTGGCCAAAGATACGATGAAGCTACGACGTGTGATGGCCGACCAATTTGAGTCGATGGATAGCCAAATGGCGGGCATGGCTCACAAGGATGGAAAGAGCACATTGCTTACGGAACGGAACACCAAAGCATTTCAAGTCATGGAAAAGGAAATGAGGAATGGCAAGAAGAAGTTGGCCATTTTTTACGGGGCTGGGCACTTGCTCGACATGCATGAACGCCTGTTGCGAGACTACAAAACAACTCAGACGAAACTGGAATGGCTTGACGCTTGGCCTCTCAAGTAGCATCGCAGATTCGATTAACAAATGTGCTGAGTGATTAAATCGACTAACGGCAATACCGTTCACTTATTTGTTTAACAGTCAGCCGTAGGCGTACTCGAATTCACTAACGTACGCCTACGGCTTACGGCTAAACGCCGTTAAACGAAAAAGTTTCCCAGTAGGAAACAGGACGACGTTCTTTGACCCACGAAAGATTCGGTTTTTCACTATACCTCGCCTTACAAAGGTCTAAAACACCCAATGGATCGTCGTAATTTTCTTGCAACCAGTGCAGCGGCAAGCCTCGCAATGCATCACGTGTCGAACGCGGTTGCGGTGCAGTCACAATCGGTTCCTACTGGCAAAGACGTGGGTCTAAAGCGGATCACTGCCGACCCGTTGGTGCTCGAGACACCGGATAGTCTTTTGGCCGCGAATCGCATCACTCCATCGTCTTGCTTGTTTGTCCGCAATCACCATGGCGCCAAGCACTTGGAGGACATGCGATCTAGGCCGATGTCGGGTGAACTGGAAATCACTGGTCTTGTCGACACGCCAACACGTTTTCCTCTGTCAGAACTTGCCAAGTTGGCTAAGACAGAAGTCGAGATGGTCTTGCAGTGTTCTGGTAACTTTCGTTTTCAGTTCAGCAAATTTTCGCCGATCAAAGGGACGCCGTGGAATAAGGGGGCGATCGGCAATGTCCGCTTCGCTGGCGTACGTATTTCCGATTTTTTGAAAGCGACCGGCGTAACCGTTTCTAAGGAAGCAAAGTACTTGACCGCCGAAGGGGCGGATCAACCTGAAAAGAAAGACCAAATCGATTACGAAAAGAGCATTCCGCTCGATGTCGCAATCGCACGAGGAATTCTTGCCACGGAGCTGAACGGAGTTGCGTTGCCAGCCGTCCATGGTGGACCACTTCGATTGATCATTCCGGGCTACTACGGCAATGTACAAGTAAAGTGGTTGACCAAGTTGCGGTTAGAAGTGTCCGAGACAGTGAACTTTTTCCAATTGCCGGATTACCGAACACCCAAGCAACGGATCGAACCGGGTGCTCCGGTTGAGTACACGTTTGAGAACAGCGATCCCAACTTTGACATGAAGATCAACAGTCGAATCTTTGCGCCAGAAGATGGCTCGATGATTGCGGCAGGAAAGAAAATCGATCTTCGGGGCGTCGCTTGGAACGATGGCTCGGCCGATTTGATTGCAGTGGAGTGGTCGCAGGATCAAGGTTCGAGTTGGAACGCGAGTCGATTGTCCGCGTCTGCTGGCCCGTACGCATTTCGCGAGTGGAGTTCCAGTGCGATCTTTGAAAAAGGAGAGCATTCCATTTGGATCCGTGCAGTTGACGCGTTGGGTCAAACACAACCGATAGATGGTCGGTTGTTTTGGAACCCAGGCGGTTACGGTTGGAACGCGATTGAGAAGGTCCTTGTAACTGCAGTTTAGAGATACATGCCTTGGAAGGCAAAGTATCCAAGTGCTGCGATGGTCATAGGTACACCGTAGGGGAGCAAGTACATGCGTGGCTTGCGTTCCGCCGCTCGTTGGAAGAGTGCTTCCGAGTCGCGAACTTCTACAAATTCACCGACCAGCATATTGAATTGCTGGAAATGTTTCTTCCAACGCCCCGAGTAAGCGATCATCAAGATGGCCATGACTCCGCCGACGATGGCGGTAGTTGCGAAGATGTTCCAAGTGTGTTCCGCGTGCACCCAAGCGCCGATGCCCGCCAGCAACTTGACGTCTCCAGCCCCCATGCCGCCAACCATGTAGATGCCATAAAGCAAAGCCAGCCCAAAGAAAGTGGCGAGTAAGCTCCAACCCAAGCCTGTCCAGCCGCCGGATGCAAAGCTGTAAACCCATCCGCTAAGGATCATTGGGAATGTAAGCCAGTTCGGTACCTTCAATTTCCACCCATCGATCACTGCAGCGACGACTAGTACGGCAGAAACAAACCAGATGTTCCAATGGTTTACAATGCCATCCAAAAGAGGAGTCGAATTCATGAGCGTGAGTCCTTGAAGAAATAATTGCGTCGAGAAATCAATAGTGTTTTGGTTTGAGTGGTCGAGGTGTAGGCGTGCGTCGAACACCCAACTCTGGCAATCAAAGCATACAGAGAATCCGGACGGCCGGTCTGCAATAGAGCAAACCGGTCGCCGGTTCTGTATTGGGTTGCGGTTGACCAAAAAGGCCAATCGCTTAGTTATTTGAAGCGATGCTGCGGCCAAGCCGAGAAACCAAACAAACTAGCTTGAAGTACCAAGTTGTGCAGCAACATTGGTGAATGTTGTGCTGGCGTTCTTACCAATGCTGGTAACGGCAGTCAAGCAAACAACGATAATGAGCGACAGCATGACTGCGTATTCAACCGCAGTTGGTCCGTCTTCACTCTTCAAAAAGCGCTTCAACTTCATGGCGAAATTTTTCATAATTGTAACCCTCCGACAGGTGCTCGATTGTTGCCGAGCGAAAACAATAAAACACAGTCCCGCAGGAATTAAACTGAATTCATCGCCATGATTTCAGATTATTCTGGGGCAGCAACGCTGTTGAAACAGCTGACGTTCGACATTTGAATCGTCACACGAAACTTAGGACACTTCTAGCGAGAGTCAAACTCTACGGATTAGAAAGTTTAGGATTTTTGCAGAAGATAGTTGTTTTTTTCCTTGATAGGAAATCCACGTTGACATTTGGGTCCGATCCCAACGATTTTGCGGCCAGCGTCATGGGCCAAGACTCATCGTTTTGCAAGTTCATTTGGGGATACAGATAGGACGTCTGATTTTTGCATCTAGTTTCGTTATCATCTGCATTCCTTGGAGACGCCCATTACAACCCGAACAACACGTTTACTAAGTACCGAGAATGCCTAATTCCAGTCAGTTGAAAACAGACTCCGAGCAGAGTGGGCTAACCATTCCTATTTCGAACTCGAGACCGATGCCATCCGTAGGGCTGGGATTTTGGAAAGTCGAACAGACGGCGGCGGCCGCTTTGACCGTGGAGGCTGTAAAAATCGGTTATCGCCATTTGGATTGCGCCTCAGACTATGGGAACGAGGCCAACGTAGGTGACGGGATCGCCCAAGTCGCTCGGCAAGGGCTCTGCGCTCGCGATGAACTTTGGGTAACGAGCAAGTTATGGAACACTTACCACCGGCCAGAACACGTCAAACCAGCACTTCAACGGTCTCTCCAGGACTTGAAACTCGACTACCTCGACCTGTATTTGATCCATTTCCCGATTGCACTTCAGCACGTTCCGATGGAAACTCGCTATCCCGCGGGCTGGTTTGCTGACCCAAGCGTCTCTCAACCCCGAATGATTCCGATTTCGGTCCCGATTCGAGAGACTTGGCAGGCCATGGAAGAACTTGTGGAGGCGGGTTTGGTCCGATCGATTGGCATCAGTAATTTTGGTGTGTCGCTCATTCGCGATTTACTCTCGCAGTGCAGAATTCGACCGAGCGTCTTGCAAGTCGAGTCTCATCCCTATTTGGTACAGTCCAAACTGGTTCGATTTTGTCGGGATGAGTCGATTGCGGTCACCGCGTTTTCACCATTGGGAGCTCCATCCTATGTTCCTTTGGGCATGGCAACCGAAAGCGACAGCGTCCTCAATCATCCGGTTGTGCGATCGATCGCAAATGCACACAGCCGTACCTTTGCCCAAGTCGTACTTCGTTGGGGTGTCCAACGCGGTACGGCTGTCATTCCCAAGACCAGCAAGTTCGAGCGACTTGGTGAGAATATTGATCTTGCTGGGTTCTGTCTGACCCAATCGGAGATGGACTCGATTAGTTCACTGGATAAGAACCAGAGGTTCAACGATCCGGGTGCTTTCTGCGAAAGTGCCTTCGGTTGCTTTTTCCCAATCTATGAGTAGCCAGGCGTTTTTGTTCCTGTGTTGGAGATTATTCGACCAGCGCAAGTTGTTTTGAAATCGTGACCAAGACGTTTTTGAACATTGGAGTGCGAGACTGAGGGTCGACGGCTCGGGGGACAAGAACGTTGGATTCCGGATAGTACATCATGGCACTTCCCTCTCGGATCTCCTCGAACGAACGCGCGAGTATGTTATGCATTCGGCCTGTATCGCTGCTGACCGTAACAAGCTGATTGTTTGTGAGCCCCATGCGTTGCATGTCCATAGGGTTGATCAAAATAACATCGCGACGATCCTGATTGCGATACAAATCGTAGTCTTCGTAAACAACGGTGTTGAATTGGCCTTCGCTGCGAACCGTCATCATTCGAAGTTGGTTTTCCGCCAGTTGTGTCAATTCTGGGAGTCGGTGGGTGAAGAGTTTCGCTCTCCCATCTTTGGTATTGAACTTAGGCTCATGGTAGGTTCGCCCACCAACTTGAAACTCCTTACCAGTCTTGGCGATAGTATCAATTTCTTCATAACCTGGGACAACTTTTGAAATCCAGTGACGGATCGTATTGGATTTCTGCATCTGCTCCCAATCCACGGGTGTTGAATTGCCGAGCACTCGTCGTCCGATCTCGGCAATAATACTCACTTCACTGCGGGGGCCGGGTAGTCGTTTTGGACCACCGTCGCTCAAACGAACATAGTTGAACATGGATTCTTGAGTGGTCGGCTCCGGCTCTTCGTCGCGAGCCAAAACAGGTAAGACAATCGTCGACTTTGCGAGGCCGCGACCGTGCCCCGTATTCAACGTTGTATTGAGCATGACGAGCAAGTCGAGTTCGGCCAGGGCTTCGTCGGAATACTGAGCATCTGGGTTGGATCCATACAGATTTCCACCAAGACAAAGGCCAAATTTCAGGTCGCCGGACTTTGCACCCTCCATGCAGTCCATGGTGTCGCGGCCTTTGGTCGTTGGTAGCTTGACACCGAAATGGTTGGTCAGGCTTTCGAACAGCTCGTCTTTAAGCTTAGGCGTAACGCCGACTGAGCCGATACCTTGAACGTTGGAGTGGCCACGGATGGGCATGACGCCTGCCCCCTTGCGACCAATCATGCCGCGCAGCAAAGCAAGATTGGCAATGGCCTGTACGTTTTCAACGCCGTGCGTGTGATGGGTGATCCCCATCGTCCAAGAAAACACCGTGCCTTGACTCATGGAGTAAGCCGCCGAAAGTTCGCGAATCGTCTTTTCGTCGATGCCGCTTTTTTGGCAAATCTCGCTCCAACTGGCAGCCGCCAATCCAGCCAAATGAGTTTCCACGTTACTACAATATTTTTGCAGATACTCTAAGTCATGTTCCCCCATTTCCACGATGGCCTTAGAAATTCCAGTGAGCAACGCGAGGTCGCCCCCGATGTGAGGTTGAACGTAGTGGGTCGCGATCTTGGTGCCGAAAAAAAGACTCATGGGGTCGCTTGGAACCTTGAACCGGACCAACCCAAGCTCACGCATTGGATTGATGACGATGATCTTGCCGCCCCGGCGTCGTAGATGCATCAACGTGGTCATGAGTCGGGGGTGATTGCTGGCCGGGTTCCCTCCGATGATGAAGATCGTATCGCAATGATCGAGGTCCTCTAAGACAACGGTTGCGGTCCCGGTTCCGAGCGAGGTTTGAAGCCCGACGCCGCTCGCTTGATGGCAATAAAAGCTGCAATTATTTACATTGTTGGTACCGTAAAGGCGGGCCAGCAACTGCAACAGAAATCCAGCTTCGTTACTGCTGCGACCGCTGAAATACCAAAACGTCTCATCGGCAGAGAGTTGGATTAACTTGGTAGCGATCCGCTCAAAGGCCTCATTCCAAGTGATGGTTCGGTAGTGTTCCTTTCCCTGTTCGTATAGGATTGGTTGAATCAACCGTCCACTCGATTCCAACTGCCTAGGAGACCAATTTCGGATCTGAGCAATCGAGTGTTTTGTCCAAAAATCAGCGGTGATTGCCGGTTGCATGTCCGCAGCCATTGCCTGGATCGATTTCTTGCAGACTTCGGGAAAAGCCCCTTTCTCGTTTACCATTCCACCATGTTGGCCTCCCATACCCAACGCGCATGTTTTGCAGGCATTTCGGGATCGCAAAGCCCGATAAAGTTTCCACAAGCCACCGGACTCGATGCCCTTTCGAAACGTGTAACGGATCGCTTGCCAACCGCCGCCTGCAGATAGCTTTTTCATGATGGAGTGTCGCTGACTGGTTGTTATAGGATGCGGAACGGAATGCAAGCACCAGGATACTTCGCTAATGTCGGATTGAGAAGTTCTCAAACGCATGGCTCGGTTCCGACTCAAACCGATCCATTTGCTTGATTTTGCCGGGCATCGAGGCTTTTATCGATTCAATAAAGCCATCGATCTCTTTGGAATCCGCTTCTACGACGATTTTCACTCGGCCGTCTGGGCAATTCTCAACCGTGCCCTTAACGTCAAATCTTTTTGCGATTTCGTTCGCGGTAAAACGAAATCCGACTCCTTGTACTCGGCCGGAGAAGAAAAGAATCGCGCAAATCATGGGTTGAGGGTTTGGGGTTGAGGGTTGAGGGTTGAGGGTTGAGGGTGGAGGGTGGAGGGTGGAGCGGCAACGCTGTGAAGCATTTTGTACCAGCAATTCGCTTAGGTTGAGCGGGAGCTTGCCTCCCCTCAACCTTGTTTTGGCGTCCTATGCAACGGCCCGATAACCGCCGCACTTCGCTCCCGCCTCGACCGCCTAAGGCGGTCGAGGCGGGAGCGAAGTGCG
>JAYTVM010000423.1:0-3990 GCA_043743995.1 Pirellula sp.
AATTGCTGTCAGCTGTTCCATCTCAAAACGCTGGGGATTGTACTTTCGGATTTGATCGATATCCGCAACGATGTTATCGAAGTCGACCGTGTCCGGATCGATAATGAAGTCTTTAGTGACCACAAACGGACTCCGATCCATTACGCCCGTAAGGCAACGAACTTGCTTCAAAAGGCATTGTACGAAGCACAAAAAACCCTAAAGCGAGCATCAAAATTTAGGAAAGCACTGAATTCTTGCGAATTCAGACGTGTGAGGGTTAAGATCTGCCGCTTGCCTAGGTGCGAACTTTTCGGCGCTTTGACTTGCGAGCTTTGCTGTTGGCCGCACGTTGACCGTGATTGGCTTTTTTTAGTTTCCGGTGAGGTTTTGTCATGATCCTGGAGTGTTAGTTACGAGATAGGACTGCTTTTCCGACACTTAAATTGCATCGGGCCGGATAGAATACCAGGATTGTCAGGCTGTGCAAAGGCAATTTTGACTTGCCGCGCGTAGCCCAGTAGGCATACTATACCGAAAGAAATGTTCGGTAACGCTGCGGGACCTTTTCGTCAGATTCGGTTTCGCACTTCAATTTTTTTGGACTTTGGTTTTGAGGTAAGACGATGGCCGTAAATGTATCTGAAGAAGCCGCTTTGGAACTCAAAAGAGCTCACTCCGAAAGCAATCTCACCGAGGACACCTTTGTTCGAGTCGGTGTTTTGGCAGGTGGCTGTGCAGGTTTTGAATACTCGCTGAGCTTTGACGACAAGTACGACGAGCAAAAAGACAGCCAATACGATCAACATGGGGTGCGGGTTGTTGTCGACAAGAAGAGTGCGTTGCTACTCGACGGTGCTGTAATTGGCTGGCACAAAAGCCTGGAGCGACAAGGATTCACCTTTGAGAACCCAAATGCAACCAAGTCCTGTGGTTGCGGTAAGTCCTTTCAGTAGTCTTTCAGTAGCGGGGTGATATTTGCTTCATCCTGCTACTTGCCTTCTGCCTAACCAGTCGTGTGGTACGTCCCTAACGCTAGTGCTTTAACAGACAGGAAAACGTGGGTAGCCACGCTTGCCAAAGCGTGGGTGAACTGCGAGAAATGATCTCGCTCCCCACGGTCTCCGCGACCGTGGCTACCCTCGGTTATTGGCGAATCGCTAGTTCGACTGTCCCAAGTTAGAGAAAAGAGCCGTTGTCCAATCGGGAGTGCGAGGTTCCTACCGAGCTTTCGCAGTCCCTTTTCTTGGCAGGAGCCTCGTTCTCCCGATAAATCGCAACGCAAAAACCAATTATAGGACAGTCGAACTAGCTAGCTAGAGTCATTTGCCACAATTCCCACGCCCATCGCTAATCGCTTAGGGCGTGCCACACGCTCCTCGTTGGCATATCTTAAGCTTTCCCCCTCCATCCGTTCGTTTATTCCTTACGGAATATAGCTATTTTGCAAGTCTGGATAATTCGACCTTGACATGCGACAGGGGGAGTAAATAGTTTGGAGTAGGGGTAGGACAGTTCCTGTTATGGCTGGGGAGCTTTTCCAATGAAATTCGAAAACGATGCGAATGATCATTCCATCAATCACACGCTAGAGCGGTTCTTTGCGGGCCTCTCTGAGTATGCGTTCCACTCTCAGTTAGGGGTGGCTGACACCGAACTCGTCAATTACGTAAGTAAGCTCTTGGTTCGATTCACCAAGACAGATACGTTGCACCGGATTCGCCAATTGAACGGTCAGCGAGCGACGGAAGTCGTCACTATGATGACGGAAGCTCAGCACCGCATCGGCCTAGCCAAACGCGAAGTTCATCGGCACATCGGTGACTTCACTCTTTTCTGGACCGGACTTTACCCTGAGTCCTTGCGCGGATTGCAAGGTCCCGATCGTTCAGATCAATTTGTTAGTTATTGCCATCAAGGCAAGATGGCATACGAAATTGCCAGCGAAATAGAGGCGGATGAAGACTCCGAGGCTCCTTCCGACCTATTGCACCGATTGAGTGAGCAATTCGAGATGTGCGCGTATGGACTGCGTGAAATCCGTCGGCAGTGGGAGTCGGGAGCAGGCTCGGACGGTGCCATTCTGATGTAGAAATCGGTCTGGCTGAACCGATTGTTACTTTGCCTTACTTCGCGGTGGATGGTGACTTCTTATCCGTATCGTTGGCGGGCTTGCTCCGCGCGACCAGCAGGGATTGCAGCACACTTTCCCGGCGGGCTTCTGGCAAACTCTCCCACGCAAGCTTGTAGTACAGCTCGACCGATGCCCGGTGGCGTTGTTGTTTCGCATTGTTTGCGAGCGACAAATAGTATGCCGTGTCGGAGTTTGCCTGCTCGGGACTTGCCTTCTCTCGATGACTCAAAGCAGCCAAGTATTCGTATTCCGCATTCTGCAACTGAGTTCCTTTTTTCCCACCTGCATACTGCGAAGGCTTGGATCGACTACCGACCAGATCGGGAACAACCGGTTTGCTGCCCGCTTGCGAGCGGATCATGAGATCGAGTTCGTTCAAATCGATGATTGTTGCTCGAGCCGTCACACTTGCCGCGGTACGAGTTGAGCCAATCGCACTGGAACCCGGACCAAGCGACTGGCTTCCGGCCGAGTATCTTCGATTGCCACCCAAGTAGGCCGAGCCCGAATCTGGGGCTAAAACACTTGTCTGAAGCGTAAATGTGCCGGTTGTCGGCAGCTGAACGATTTGAGAAACAGCATTGCTGGCTGGAACCAAAGCAAAAACAGACAACGCGAAGAAAACCAGTCGCGATTTTCGCCCAAATCTCTCTGTCAACATTTTGCACGTAGTCAACATTTTGCAAGCCTTTCGTTTGTCCTCAGGAGGCAATTAGATTTTCGGCAGAGCATACCCAAGCAAAGCACCGGCCAAGATAGACGCCAACCAATATATCATCACTGTACTGACGAGTTTCTGAGACCATATTCTGGAAAACATGTAATAGACGAGGTACAACGGGACAAACAAACACAGGAGGCCTTGATTTCTTGACTCAAAAAAAGCCGTGAAAATCAACGCGACGTAGGCGAAAACCGAAATCAGCAGAAAACCAGATCCAGCGGACGCCGCCATGACAGGCAGCCAATCCGCCCTTTGAATCCTTGCCATGAACTCCACTTTAGAAACCTCACCTGTTTGCCCCGCATCCTTTTTGACCAACGCGCCCCCCACAAACATCACGAGCCCCAAGAGGGATGCAAACATCATCCACCACGGCGTTCCGCTGCTCATCATGCGTTTTTGGGTGGAAGCCTCTCGAACCATCATGTCAGCGGCTTCGTTCAATCGCTTGTTTCCAAATTGTTTTTTTTCTAAAGACTTGTGCCCTTCAACTTTCGTCCCTTCTGTAAAATTGAAGCCGCAGTGAGTGCAGAGCACCGCCCCAGGTCTGGATGGCTGATCGCAATTTGGGCAGAACATTCCAGATTTCTGGACCAGTCCGGCAGCGTCCAGCAACCCGGCCATCGAGCTGGCTGTCGCGGATTGGCTGGCGGGCGAGGGCTGGGCGGGTTTTTGTGCTACGGATGGCTTAGACGGGGCTCCTGCCTCGCCCTGTGCCCCAGGGATTCGAATCAGCTGCTGGCACTTCGGGCATTTGCCGGACTTGCCCGCCATGCTGTCGGGAACATTCAAGCTTTGTCCACATTGGCAGGTGACACGGATCGGCATGCTAACCACTTTCATTCGAAAAATATTGGTGCTTATTTGAACTATTATTCTGGACCGAGACACACGCCAGAACAACGGCATTCCTGGATTTTTCTTAAGGAATGCTCAAGTGGAGATTTTGCTTGACCGCGTGTGGCATGAAATTTGCTCTCTGGGCGGTCTTCCAGCGTGCAGTGCCGTTTTGGCGTTTTGCACCTACCGAACCACAAACTCAGTCACCTCTTTTACTAGCATGGAGTTCCGTTCAATGGCTGCCGCAACCAAAGAAAAGACCAAGGTCAAGCTCGTACCACTCGGCGATCGGATCGTTGTCCAACGAGAAGTT
>JAYTVM010000424.1:0-53074 GCA_043743995.1 Pirellula sp.
TGCTCCACTGCGATTTTACTCGATGGAGCGGACAATATTTCAACCGAATTTTTCCCAATCGCTTTTTCTCTTGCCAATTCTTCGAGGCGTTCGACAGGCACCGACCTCGGATTGTTATGGAATTGAGTTACGATCAATCTATCCGCATAAGCCAATAGCATGTCGAGGATCTTCTCGTATTCTTTGTCCTTGGAACAAGCAAAGACAATCGTTTTTTTCGAAGGGGCGAAGTGCTCTTTCAAGGCAACGATCAGGGCGCCAATCGAGGCGACGTTATGCGAAGTATCGATGACGACAGCCGGCGAGTTGCTGACCAGTTCAACGCGACAGCTCAACTGCGTCTCCGCAAGAGCCATGACGACCGCGGTGCGAGGAAGGGACCAGCCGTCGGCGTTCAATCGATGCCACACGGCGATGGCCAAGGCGGCATTATCCGATTGGTGCTTACCCGCCATTCGGAGGGCGATATCCTGGAATTCGGACAGCGGCAGGCTCGAATTCCGTGAAATAAAGTCCATGCGACTCGAAATGGGGTGCTCAGCGGATGTCGGTGAGCCATTCCAGACTCGCTGATTCCGAATGACGGAGTCGAAATCAACTCCGAGTTCCCAAAGTTGGCTGCCTGTTTCCTGGCAACGATTTCGGATGACCGATTGGGCTTCAGGGTTTTGGGCTCCACTGATTACGGGAACACCAGGCTTGATGATGCCGGCCTTTTCGGCTGCGATCAATGGGATCGTGTTGCCGAGTTGCTGTTGGTGGTCGAAGCTGATCGAAGTGATTACGGCCAAGCAGCTATCGCAGACGTTTGTGCTGTCAAGCCGTCCACCCAGCCCGACCTCCACCACGTTGGCTTGTGTTTTTCGGGCTGCAAAAAGCATCCAAGCCAAAGCCGTGGTCATTTCAAAAAACGTTGGCGGGCCGTGAAATGTCGTCGCGGTGAAAGCTTCGGCAGCCCTCAAGCTCTCGATATGGATTCCAAGTTCAAAGGGCGAGCAAGGCACTCCATCGACAATAAACCTTTCCTCGAGGTGCAACAGATGCGGGGAAGTGTACAATCCCACCCGAAGGCCGGATCGGCGAAGCGTTTCAGCGATCAACCAAGAAACCGAGCCTTTTCCTTTGGTACCCGCCACATGGATGACGGGCGCAGCCAAATGCGGATTTCCAAGTTTTTGCAGGAGAAACTGCATCCTACCCAGTCGATAAGTCTGACTATCGTAGGGGCGGTCGACGGTTTTCTCGTAATTGATGCGATCGTAAAGGAAGCGAATCGCGTTGATGTAGTTTTGGTCGAGCCGATCCATCGGTTCCGTTGCTTTTTCGTGTTGGAAGGATCGATTGTTGAAAGTCCGGCCTGGAATTGGAACGGCACGGCCACTAGTTTATTTGCAGACAAGTAGGTTGTGCGAGGGGTAGAGTCGCTTGCCGGGTGAATGTTTCGGATTTATAGTGCTGGTTTTGCGTTTCGCTTGGGCGCGCGGCGGAGAGTCGGCCTGAAAAGCCAGAGAGGGTTTGCATTGAACCGACCGCATCGTTTTGGCGTAACAGCCCGCAGAATGGTTAGGGAACTCGCGTTTTCCATTCCTCCGTCACTTCATTTCATACTACCAATCCTTTTTGCTCCTCCACGACCGCAGTTTTTTAGTCCGCAATAAGCTCTACCGAACCTACCTATGGCAACGACAACGGCACCGACGACCCCTTCCGTTAGTTCAACGGATCCGACCAATGTGATTGTTGAAACGAGAAACCTCGGAAAAATTTACCGAGATTTCTGGGGTCGTAAGAAAGTAAACGCGCTTAAGGCATTGGATATCGAAGTCCGGCGAGGGGAAATCTTCGGATTGCTGGGGCCCAACGGATCGGGAAAATCCACGACAATCAAGTTGATGCTGGGGTTGCTTTTCCCAACTTCCGGCAGAGCGTTCGTGTTTGGCAAAGACGCGACCGATGTCGCAAAGAACGAAAGAATCGGGTACTTGCCAGAGGAATCGTACTTATACAAATTCCTGAATGCCGAAGAGACGCTTGATTTTTATGGACGACTCTTCGATATGCCAGCCAGCGTGCGACGCGAGCGAACCGAACAACTGATTCAAATGGTTGGTTTGCAACGAGCCAGGCGCCGGCAGCTGAAAGAATATTCCAAAGGAATGACGCGCCGAATTGGTTTGGCCCAAGCATTGATCAATGAGCCTGAGTTTTTGGTTCTGGATGAGCCTACCACCGGCTTGGATCCGATTGGTACGCGAGAAATGAAGGATTTGATCCTACGTCTCCGCGATCAAGGAAAAACCATTTTGCTGTGCTCCCACCAATTGGCGGATGTACAGGATGTTTGCGACCGTGTGGCCATTTTGCATCAAGGCGAATTGAAGGAATTAGGTCGCGTGGACAGTTTGCTCAAAGTGCAGGATGTGACCCAGATACATGCCAAGGGATTGGACGAAAAAACCAAGCAGGAGATCAAGGATTTGATCGCCCGATCCAACGGTGAAATGCTTCGGATGGACAATCCGACCACAACGATGGAAGAATTGTTTCTCGACATTGTTCGCGAGAGCGATCAACGTCCAGGTCGTCGCGGTAGTGGTGCTTAGCCAAATGATAAGCTCCCTCCCAATTCTTCAGAAAACCGCGGTCGTTGAAAGGCAAATTTAGGTAACATGCGTTTATCACCAGATCAATTTTGGACTTATTTCGAATGGTTGTTTGACCATTTCGCTCTTCTCCAGGGCTTTCTATTGGTGTTGGTGCTCGTCATCGTTGGATTCGTTATCGGATTCGTGGTGGCATTGCTCAAGCACGGTCCGACGGAAGGTTTCTTGCTGGTCGCAAAGCTCATACGTGAGTTGTTCGCCGTCGATATCCCGCAGACATCATCTCGACGCATCGGAGCGATTGCTCGTCTAGCGATCAAAGAAGCCATACGGAAGAAAGTGTTAGTTGTCGTCGCTGTCTTTATCGTAGCTATCATGTTTGCCGGCTGGTATTTGGATCCACAAGCCCAATACCCGGCTAGGCTTTACATTTCGTTTGTGTTGACCACCACGAATTACATGGTCATTTTGCTCGGTCTGTTTTTGAGTTGTTTCAGTCTACCCACCGACATCAAAAGCAAGATCATCTATACGATCGTGACCAAGCCAGTCCGGCCGACCGAACTGTTTTTGGGGCGAGTGGTTGGTTTCTCGGCCGTTGGCACCATGATTCTATTGTTGCTTGGGTCGATGAGTTATTTGTTCGTTGTTCGCGGAGTGGATCACAAGCACGAAGCGATGGAGATCTCCGCGGATGGAAATTCCGGTGTGACCTCAAGTCAGCAGTATCACTCGCATACTTTTTCTCTGGATGATGCCGGCGAAGGTACGACCAGTGAGGCCAAAGGGCATAAGCACATCGTTAGTAAAGATGGAGACAAGATCGTTGTTGGCGAGTCCACGGGCGACCTCGAGGCTCGCGTACCAATCTACGGTTTGCTGCGATTTACGGGTCGGGATGGCGAAGAGAGCACGGGGCTCAACGTTGGCTACATGTCGGAGTATCAAAAGTACATCGAGGGTGATTCCCTTTCGAGTGCGATTTGGTCGTTCAAAGGATTAGATCGATCGCGATTCGACAAAGCATTGACTTACGACATGACCATCTCTGCGTTTCGAACCTATAAAGGCGATATCGTGACGCCGGTAGGTGGAGTTGTTGTGTTCCGCAGTATGGATGGAACAGTGGTGAGCGAAAGGTTGCCATTCAAGGTGAAAGAGTTTCAAGTAGACCAGCGTTCGATCCCAATTAAGGGGCTAAAGGGCTTTCGAAATGAACAGCCAGCGGACTTGGACTTCTTTACCGATATCGCGCCGGATGGAAAATTCGAGGTAATGATTCGTTGCTTGGACAAAAGCCAATACCTAGGAATGGCTTCGGCGGATTTGTATTTCCGAGCCAAACCGATGCCATTTTGGTGGAATTTCATCAAGGGCTATATCAGTATCTGGTTGCAGATGGTGATTGTGATTTGTTTTGGCGTGATGTTTTCGACGTTTTTGTCGGGGCCAGTCGCCGTCATCGCGACGGTTTCCATCATAGTCTTGGGTTTCTTTGGCTTCTTTGTCGATGACATTGTCAAACAAGCAGACCAGGGGATCGGTCCGATCGCATCGCTTATTCGAATTCCGTTGCAGAGCGGCTCGGGTACCGAACTCGACTTAGGAAATGTGGTGCTGGAAAGCGTGATCAAACGGGTAGACCAGGGAATTCTCATTTGTTTGCAGACGCTTTCCAGGGCGATTCCTAATTTCATTCAACTGGGTACGGCTGATTTTGTTGCCTACGGAGTCAACTTGTTCGAAGGGCTCCTAGCCCGCCATCTAACCATTTGTGCTGGGTACTTTCTG
Source organism: Pirellula sp. (assembly GCA_043743995.1). Lineage (GTDB taxonomy): Bacteria > Planctomycetota > Planctomycetia > Pirellulales > Pirellulaceae > JBKCUI01. Next base: position 4,395 of record JAYTVM010000424.1, read on the forward strand.
ATGACAGGGATTATTAGCTACTTCTTCTTAAAGACGCGCGAGATGGCAGCATGAACAAGAATAGTTTGTTTCGAAAGATTGCTTACATTGCAGCGATTGTGCTTCTGCTTGGGCCTTTGTTTGCGTTGGGAAGACCTTCTAACGGCACCATCGGGCAGCTTCGTACCAAGTACAAGATGGGCCAGGCTAATCTTGGCAAATTGGATCCGACCAGCGAGAGCATGCGACTGGCTACGCTCGGTCTTAAGGGGATCGCCTCAACTGTTCTTTGGTTGCGAGCGGATTACTACAAAGAAGAAAAGTACTTCGATCGATTCTCCGCAACGTTGAATCAAATTGCATTGCTCCAGCCGCACTTTATCAGCGTATGGCAACACCAAGCGCACAACTTGAGCTACAACGTGGCACCTGAGTTCGAGGACTATCGACAGCGCTACGAATGGATCAAAAAAGGAGTTGATTATCTGATTCGGGGCACCAAGTACAACGATCGAAAGCCGATCCTTCAGTATGACCTGGGGCATTACTTGGGAAATAAGCTTGGCAAGGCAGATGAACACGTTCAGTATCGTTCGCTGTACAAAAAGGATACGGAGTTTCACAAGTATTTGAGAGACCAGGGTCTCGTTGAAATTGAAACGAGCGCGTTGGGTTACGACCAGAAGCCGGATAACTGGCTGACTGGCAAGTTATGGTTTGAGCAAGCCGTGGCATTGTACGAAGCGGGTGCAGCCATCAAAAAGTCGCCGCACTTGCTGATGTCCTATGGTCCTCTTTGGCACATGTACTATGCAGAAGCCATCGAATCCGAGGGAATTCTTGACTCCAGCGCGAGTTTTGCTTGGAAGCAGGCAGGCGTCGAATGGGCCGACTTTGGTACAAAATCGCTTTATCAATTTCGACAGAGAACCGATTTGACGTTGTTGAGCAACAAGCGAGCTATCGAGGAAATCGAGAAGTTTCAAAAAGAGTTCGATGAGATGTCGGGCGAGGGCAAAGTCAAAGCCGAGCAACTCCTCCGCAAAGGCATACCGGCTGAAATGCTGAAGCGGTTCGATTCGTCCGAAAGTGATCGCTCCCAGATGGACTACGAAACCTACTTGGGTCTAAAGAATCGACTCACTCCCGGCTTCCAACAGATTGCTGCCCAACTTCCAGTCAATTTGCAATTGAAAGCGGTTGAACTCGGGACCAAGCTTTCCTTCACCAAAGATTTTCTCCGCGAAGTCGATTCCTATCGAGGACAAGTCAATTACGAATACTGGGAATTGAGAGCAAAGGCAGAACAGCGCGACGACATGGTTGAAGCTCGCCGACTCATGTACCAAGCCGATCAATTGATCAACGTGGCGGACGTCAAAGGAGCTCTGGAAGCCTATGAGCAAGCATGGAAGCAGTGGGCTCATGTCTTCAGTCGATTTCCATCAATGCTCACCGAAGAAGTTGGTGACGACGTCATCAAGTCGCTCGGACGATACAAACGACTGGTCGAGAGCGAACTGGACGAGAACTTTGTCCTCCATGAATTCATTCAATATCGCATGGCCAAAGATGATAATACCATTGGCATTGATATCGGGAAGAAGATGGAGGAAATGAACGCCAAGGCGAAAGAGTTGCTCGCTGCCGAAGAAAGAGGCGAAATCGTACCAGGCATCGATCCTGCTCCACCGACCAAGATTCCTTCGCCAGACGGCGGACAAACGTCTCCAAAGACGGATTCACCGGCCAAAACCCCAGAATCCAACCCCGTTGCGGAATCCAACCCCGTCCCAAAATCCAACCCCGTCCCAAAATCCAACCCTGTTCCAAAATCCAACCCTGTTCCAAAATCCAACCCTGTCAAGTCGGAAGACCCAAAACCACTGCAATCCAAATCAGTCGAGATCAAAAGCGAAGATTTGCAAGTGCGACCGCCGACTTTGGAAAATCCAGATTCTCAAGAATGAGCAAGTCGGATAAGTTGATGTAGATGGGAATCTACGAAAGAAGTTATTACCGAGACGAAAACGAACTGGATCTTCGCCCAAATTGGGATCAGCGTTCGGCTGTAAGTACGTTGATCATTATCAACGTGGCCGTCTTTGTGGCAAACATGTTCTTGCGGAACAGTTTTGTCGTCGGCGACCAGGGCGCGGTGAATGATTTTTTAAAACTGTCTGGCGCTGACTTCGGTCGTCCGTATCTATGGTGGCATACCCTGACCTACGGCTTCTGTCATGATGCGGATGCTATCCAGCATCTGCTTTTTAACATGCTAGGGCTCTACTTCCTGGGGCGCTCCGTTGAGGATCGTTATGGGCGAATAGAATTCTATCGAATCTATTTGATTTCCATGGTGATTTGTGGTGTCGTCTGGCTTCTGAAGCAGCAGCTATTTGGAACGAATGGTGGATTGCTGGGTGCATCTGGTGCGGTTTTGTGCATCGAAATGCTGTTCGTTTTCAACTTCCCTAAGTCACGTGTCTATCTGCTTGTCTTCCCAGTTCCTGCTTGGGTTTTGGGAATACTCCTGGTCCTGATGAATATCGCATCCAATCCGTCTAGCAATGTTGCGACAGACGTTCACCTCACAGGGATTCTTTGCGCCGTTGGGTATTTTTTCCTTGGCCTTAGCTTTCGGTTTATGGGGGACGTAAGGGGTTCGTGGCGACGATGGCTGCGTAGGCATTCTGGCCCTAAACTCAAAATACACAACGAATCGGCTTCTTCCGTTGTCAATGAGGCCAATGAAGCGGATAGGATACTAGCGAAGATTCATGAATCGGGACAGGATTCATTGACGTCCAAGGAAAAGAAGTTTCTTGAGAAGTACTCGCGGTCTGTTCGGGCCAAGAAGCAAGAACTCTAACCTACCAAACCCAGTTTTCCGAAGTTGACTCGAATGTGTCCCTTTCCTAACAAAGCCGACTTCCCACTCCAAACATTCCTGAAATATGCCAACCGCAACAACAACCTTTGAGACCATCCGTAGCGAGATCGCTGGTATCCCTGTTAGTGATATTGTTAAGTCGTTTGGAACGCCAGCCTACGTATACGACATGGCGATTATCGAAGAACGTGTTTGCGACCTAACCGCGTTCGATGTCATCCGATATGCCCAAAAAGCATGTTCCAACATTGGTATTCTAAATCGATTGAAGGGGCTGGGCGTCGTGGTTGACGCAGTCAGTGCTGGAGAGGTGAGACGAGCACTTGCTGCCGGGTTTGACCCCGATGGCATTGTCTACACGGCGGACGTTTTCGATCGCGAAGCGTTGGCTTTAGTCAAGGAACTTGGGCTTCATGTCAACTGCGGTTCCCCTGACATGATCGAACAACTCGGTCGCGAGGTCCCTGGCGCGAGCGTCACCCTGCGAATCAACCCAGGATTCGGGCATGGGCATAGCCAAAAAACCAACACTGGTGGGCCGCAGTCCAAGCACGGAATTTGGCATGAAGATGTCGTCGACTGCCTTCGCAAGGCGGATTTGTACAATGTTGCCGTCACAGGCTTGCATATGCATATCGGATCAGGAACCGACCTCGAACACCTGTCGCAGGTATGCACTTCCCTGGAAGCCATTGCCCTCCAGGTAGGTCGTACGCTGACAACGATTAGCGCGGGGGGCGGGCTTCCAGTCCCATACCGCGCCGGCCAAACTTATGTCGACTTGGATCAGTATTATTCCCTTTGGGATGCAACGCGAAAACGACTTGAGCACGCGTTCGGTCACTCGCTGAGTTTGGAGATCGAACCGGGACGGTATTTGGTCGCCGAGAGTGGGTTCTTGATTGCAGAAATCCGGGCGGTGAAAACAATGGGAGAAAATACATTTTATCTCCTGGATGCTGGCTTCAACGATTTGGCCAGACCAATCCTTTATGGCGCTTACCATCCGATCTCGATTTCACATCGGAACGGACGTGCATCGAAGCAAATGGTCGACGTGGTCGTCGGGGGACCGCTTTGCGAATCCGGCGATATTTTCACTCAAGAAGAAGGCGGATTCGTCTCGAAACGCTCACTTCCGGCAGCTTCGGTTGGCGATTATTTGATTCTGGAAGTAGCCGGGGCTTATGGATTTGTCATGTCTAGCAACTACAACGGTCGGTACCGAGTCCCCGAGGTGTTGCTAGAAAACGGCAAGATGCATTGCATTCGAACCCGAGAGACCTTTGAAGACCTCATCCGAGGAGAATCCATACCACCTGCATAGCTAGGCAGTTCGCGTGGCACGCTTGGCAGATGTCTCTAGAGACCCACCGTCTGGCGACCCACCGTCTGGCGACGGTAGCTACGCTCGCCAGAGCGTGGTGGTATTGTCGCCTTTCGCTCCGCGAAAGTGCGCCGCGTTAACGCTTCTTTTGCGGAGCAAAAGGCGACACTGGGATCCAGTTTCTAAGAACGTTTTATGAGATCACCTATGATTAGAAGTTCCATTCGTTTCGGTTTCATGATTTTCGCATTTTTGTTCTTCGTTATTTGTCGTACCGAGTTTGCCCAATCGCAATATCTCGAGCAGGAACTTAAGCGACTTGCTCCACAAACACTGGCGGAAATGGCCAAACAGGAAGGAGATGCGGCTCGTGGTGCAATCGTCTTTTTCCAACCTTCCATGGCCTGTTCGAAATGCCATTCGGTAGGCGACGGTGTCCAAACCGGTCTTGGACCTCATCTCGCCAACACCAAAGAACCTCTAACGAATGAAGCCATTGTCGAGGCTATCCTCGAACCGTCAAAATCCATTCGCAAAGGCTTCGAATCCGCAAGCGTTCTCACCGCGGATGGACAGACCTTGACCGGCTTGCTTGTCGAACGAACGGATGCCAAGGTGGTCTTACGAGACGGCAACAACCAACTGATTACGGTGCTAAAAAGTGATATCGCAAGTTTTGTGAACCAAACTCAATCGATCATGCCTGCGGGCCAGATCAATCAACTTACCAGTCGGCAACAGTTTCTGGACTTGGTTCGTTATTTGATTGAAATTCGAGATGGTGGCGTGTCGCGCGCCAAGGAGCTGCAACCATCGGATGCATTGCTAACTCTCAAGCTACCTGAATACGAAGAGCGAATTGATCACGTCGGCTTCATCAACGATTGGGGGCCGGACTCGCTGACCCGCGGCGAAGCCATCTATCGACGTGTCTGCGGCAATTGCCATGGGACCAAAGACCAAATGGGTTCACTCCCAACGGCCATGCGATTTGCAGAGGGTAAGTTCAAGAACGGCAACGATCCGCTTTCGATGTATCGAACTCTGACTCGCGGATTCGGATTCATGCCCGCTCAAACATGGATGGTCCCATCGCAAAAGTACGATGTCATTCACTATCTTCGCGAAACGTTTTTGAAACCACACAATCCATCGCAACTGGCAGCGGTTGACCCGACTTATATCTCGAGTTTGCCCAAGGGGGATACTCGGGGGCCAGAGCCGAGCAAGATCGAAGCATGGAGCGCCATGGACTATGGTCCTAGCTTGACCCACTGTTACGAAACGCCAGGTGGAACGCTCAACATTGCGTACAAAGGAACGGCAGTAAGACTCGATTCCGGCGCAGGGGGTGTTTCCCGAGGCCAGCGGTGGATGATCTTTGATACGGATACGCTGCGAGTATCCGCTGCATGGCAGGCTAAGGAAGGTGGAAAGGGCTCCCGATTTATCGATTGGCGAGACATTCAACTCAATGGCGAACACCAAGTTCATCCACGAGTGAGTGGAGACGTCGCATTGGCCAACGGCAATGGCCCCGGCTGGGCGGATCCATCAACGGGTTCGTTTGTGGATGACCAACGGGTCGAAGGCCGAGACAAACGTCGTTACGGTCCGTTACCGAAAGAATGGGGCAAGTTTCGAGGCCATTACCATCATGGGTCCAAGGTCGTATTTTCTTATTCCATCGGAAATGCGGAACTGCTTGAGTCACCTGGTTCCGTTTCAAGCGCTACGGGGAAACTACCAACGACGTTTTTGCGAACGATGACTGTAGGCCCTAGAGATCGCGAATTGATTCTGCATTTGGCTGACACAACCGAGAGTGGGTTTTTGGAATGGGTCGGAGACAAAGCGTCCCCATCGGCGGTACTGACGACAACCCTGGCGGCGGGCGTGCTGCCTGCCACCGAGAAATTCTCTTGGGTCAACCAAGATGGTCATTTACGAGTGAAAATCCCTGCTGGAAAAGACCCGCTCAAATTCACGCTTTGGATGACTGGCTACCAGCCAGAAAACGAAACGAATCTGGCCGCCCTCGCAAAATCGCTCGGAGCCGAATTGGCTGAGGAGTCGTTCGATTTGAAGCCGCTCACTATGGGTGGTCCAGCTCGATGGCCTCAAATCTTAGAGACCAAGACAACGACCTCGTTTGACAAAGGTCCTTTTGCGGTCGACGTGCTGACCGCTCCCGAGTCGAATCCTTGGTTGGCACAAATGCGATTCTCGGGCCTCGATTTCTATGCCGACGGGAGCATGGCCATTTGCACTTGGGATGGCGATGTTTGGCACGTTCGCATGGATGGGAACGAAGGGATTCTCAAATGGCAACGCATTGCTTCCGGCCTTTATCAACCGCTTGGTTTGAAGGTGATCCGAGAAAAAGTTTACCTCACGTGTCGCGACCAACTTGCCGTACTTCATGATTTGAATGGCGATAGAGAAATCGACTTTTATCAGTGCCTCAACAACGACCATCAAGTGACGGAACACTTTCACGAATTCGCCATGGGTTTGCAAGTGGACGAGGCAGGAAACTTTTACTATGCAAAGTCGGGTCGGCATGCCCTGGTCGCCGTTGTGCCACAGCACGGCACGCTTCTACGCGTGACTCCAGATGGCTCTCGCACCGATATTATTGCGACCGGTTTTCGAGCTGCGAATGGCGTTTGTCTCAATCCAGATGGCTCGTTCGTGGTGACCGATCAAGAAGGGTTTTGGAATCCTAAGAACCGAATCAATTGGGTGACACTGAACCCATCCGGTAAGCCCAATTTTTACGGCAACATGTTTGGCTACCATGACGTCACCGATGAGTCGGACTCGGCCATGGAACCGCCGCTGTGTTGGATAACGAACGCTTTCGACCGATCGCCAGCGGAATTGCTGTGGGTCGATAGCCCACGATGGAAAGCACTCAATGGCAGTCTATTGAACTTGTCGTACGGTTACGGCAAGGTGTTCTCGGTACTGCACGAACAAGTTGACGGTGTTCGACAAGGTGGCATGCTCGAGTTGCCGATCCCGAATTTTCCGACGGGAGTCATGCGGGGCCGCTTTCGTCCACAAGATCAACAGCTCTATTTGTGCGGCATGTTTGCTTGGGCGGGAAATGCAACCAGTCCAGGTGGTCTTTATCGGTTGCGGCCAACCGATCAACCGATCGTGCTCCCGGTGGCTCTTCAGGCCAAGAAATCCGGTCTGTATTTGACGTTTGCGGAAACTATGGAGGCGTCGTCGTTGGATCCGAAAAACATTAAAATTAAGACTTGGGCGCTGAAACGATCCAAGAAATACGGATCCGACCACTACGATGAAAAGACGTTGTCCGTGCGTTCCCTAGATCTTTCGGCGGATGGCAAATCCGTTCGAATGGATGTTGATGAATTGAGGCCGACGTGGTGCATGGAGATCAAATTTGCGTTCCGAACCGCGACCGGCTTGGCGGCCGAAGGGGTCATCCACAATACGATTCATGCGTTGGGCGATTGAGGTAATCAACAACAGGTGCAATAACGTGAATGGAGAGCAGAAACTACTGGGTTCGTTGATTGGCTACACTGTCTTGGTAAGCGCGATTCTGGCTTCGGTTTCCGTCCGCGGATCCGCCAGCCATGTTTCGATTGGCCTATTTCTTGGGTCGACGTTTGCGTATGCCATCCTCGCATCATCCTGGACAGTTTTAGGCCCTGGCACCAAAAAGTTGCGACTGCCGCTGGCGGCGGTGCTTTTGATGGTTTTTCCGATTGTATTTCTTTTTTCTGGTGACGGAGATATCTTTTTTTTGGTTGTCCTTAGTCAGTTTTTGATTGCAGCGATGGTCCAACTACTTGTTTGGATTCTTTGGCTGGGATTTGGAGTTAGGCTGTTTAAGACTGAGGTTGCGACCGGTAGCCCCGGTGTTAATGAAAGGATCCACCAATACGGCATTCGGCACTTGATGATCGTAACGACAGCGGTTGCATTGCTGCTGACGGCAGGCAGAATCCTGGTGCCATTCGCTCGACGTTATTCGACGGGTGGCGATTTACCCATTTTCGTTTTCTTGGCTTTTTCAGCCTGTATTGTATGTGTCCCGGTGTTTTTTTCTGTCCTATCGTTAAAACGCTGCGTACTCCCAACTATTTTGGTGGTTGGGCTGTCGGTGTTGGCCACACTAAGTGAATTATCGCTTTTCACATCGCTTCGGTTGCGCGGCCCAGATTTTCTCCACTTCGTCTGGATCAATTTTTTCACCATGCTTCCTGTACTGGGGGTCGCAATCGGGTTGAGGCTTGCAGATTATCGATTGGTAAAATCGTAGGTCCGTACGCTCCGCAACGGACGGTCCATGCGGTTTCCTACATTCAAATCGTTGCCTATTCAAGAATCTTCGAATCGACTCGGTCAGGCTAAATTCGGTCGGGTCGTTTACATTACGGAATGAGATACATCCATCTCGATTTGAGCCGCCAGGACATCCGTCGGCGGAGCGACGGATCTACGTAGGTCCGGCTTAGCTTTCCGCTTGGCTCAATTTGATCAGCGAGACAAGTTCGTCGGTGCTCATGCGGCCAGCTCGATCGGCACCATCTAGCACTCCGCTGATAAGCTCGCGCTTGTCCGCATGCAGTGCGAGAATTTGCTGCTCGATCGTATCCTTGGCAACGATGCGATAGACGGTCACTGCTCGCTCTTGGCCGATTCGGTGGGCTCGGTCAGTCGCTTGGTCTTCGACGGCCGGATTCCACCATGGATCCATGTGAATCACGTAGTCAGCCGCAGTTAGATTAAGACCCGTTCCACCCGCCTTGAGCGAGATCAAGAATAATTCGCCTTCGCCCGCTTGGAATCGATCGACCGCTTCCTGGCGTTTGGCTGTCGGTGTCGATCCGTCAAGGTACTGGTACTTGATCCCGAGCTTGTCGAGCGCGCCACGGATTAGCAAGAGATGCTGAACGAATTGGCTAAAGACCAACGCTCGGTGCTCCCCTTCTCGCAATTCTCCAACGATCTCCATGAACAGATCGAGCTTGGCGGACGATTTGTCCCAACGCTTGTCGACCAAACCTGGGTGGCAAGCTAACTGACGCAATCGGGTAAGCCACGCCAAGACGCGAATGCGCATTTGCGATTCGTGTTCGCCGTCTCCTGGCTTGGTGATTTCAGCCAGCGCCGCCATGCGTGCCGCATCATACTTTTGGCGTTCTTCCTCCGAGAGCTCGGCCAATCGCACCACTTCGGTACGATCCGGCAACTCAGACAACACTTCTTTTTTGGTTCGTCGCAAAATGAAGGGCCGAACTACACGTCCCAACGCTTTCAATCGATCCTTGTCCCCTTGCCGTTCAATAGGCTCAGCAAAGCTTTTGCGGAAGCGGTCCCAGGAACCGAGCAATCCTGGACTGACCGTACGCATCAAACTCCAGAGTTCACCCAAGTGATTTTCTAGCGGAGTGCCCGAGAGAGCGATACGCCAGTCCGCATCCAATTGACGAACGGCTTGTGCCGTCTTGGTTTGGAAGTTTTTGATGAATTGAGCCTCATCCAAAACCAACGTGTGCCAGGATCTAGCCGTGAAACGATCGACGTCGCGCTGTAGCAACTGATAGCTCGTAATAATCAAATCACCGGGGCCAGCGGAGTCCACCAGCGTTTGTCGGTCATGCTCGCGGTATAGTTTGGCTTTGAGCGACGGTGCGAATTTCTCTGTTTCTCGCTGCCAATTCACCCCAACGCTGGTTGGAGCAATGATCAAGGCTGCACCTTTGTTGGCTCGGTCCAGGAGGACACCCAGGGCTTGAACGGTTTTACCCAGACCCATGTCGTCCGCTAAGCAACCACCGATCCCCCAATGCGCTAACTTGGCGAGCCAAGCGTAACCCGTTTTTTGGTAATCGCGAAGTTCGGCAATCAAATTCGAAGGCACCACTGGTTTAAGAACTCTGGCACCGGCCAATCGATCCAACGCATCGCGCCATGACATATCGGACTCGTAACTGATGTCGCTTCCGAGCGCTTCTTCGACGACAGCCGTCGCGGCTCTCGAAACGCGGATGGCTCCCGAATCACTTTGCGAAACGTCTTGAATACTATTAAGCCGCTGACGCAGTTGCTCGGAGATCATGGCGAACTGGCCGTCCCCGAGCGGAACAAACCTACGGCCACCTCGCAGCGCGGTAAGCAGTTCCGCCAATGGAATTTCGAGCCCTTCGAGCCTTGCAACCCCTTCGACGCCGAACCAATCGCGTTGGCTCGTCAAGCGAACTTGCAAACGTTGAGGTGTAATCTCTCCAATGATCTTCATCGGCTGGCTCTTGGGCCAACAGACCGTCGGAGCATTTTCCCCTAACGATTGGATGCGTTGGAGCAAGTCGAGAGCAAGATCTGGATTCTCGGCGATCCATGTGTAAGGACTCTCGTAAAGCAGTTGGCCAAGTTCCAATGCGCCAGCAATCTCGTCGGCTCGAATGGACTCTTCTTCGAGTGCCCGCAAGAGTTGAAATCGACCGGCTGGCGTCGCAACACGCAGGCGATCCGGTTCCATACCCGGTACGGGTTGTTCGGCTACGACATCGCAAGCCACTCTCAATCCGACGAGCAAGCTCTCCTTGCCAAACGGAGACAGATGGACTTCGATGTTTGGTTCCAAAGGCTGCTCGGGACCGGCAAGGCGTTCTGGCAGATTGATTTGAATCCATTTGGGATCCGCTGCGGCTGCGACTAAGTCGGCAAATTGTTCGGCTGTCTCTTGGTCGAGCACCGCTTCGCGACGTTCGGCTGCGTGCAAGTCTTCGATCAATCGTTTCATTCGATTGTCGATACTGCTAACCCAAATGCTGCGCTGATCCCGATCCAATCGCAGCATCATGGTTTCGTGATTGTTGATCGTCCCCATGAAATAATCTGGATTGTCTCGCAGGGAGATAATTTGAACTTCGCCCTGATAGATGCTCGGCTTGTAGATGTCCTCGACTTCGTCGATACGGACTTCGATCGGGCATTCTTTGATTCGGATGGGCGTTTGAAGTTCGTCGTCTAAAGTCAGATGCGGATGGTCTTGTAGTAGCTTTAGGCATTCGCGAACGATGCGAGGTGTTTGACCTCGATAGGACTCTTCGGCGGATTGCAATAACAAGATCAGCATTCGATCCGATGGATGGACAAGCGCAGCTTCCTCGACCGTGTCTAGTCCGTCTTTCAGATGACGCCCTTTGTTCCAGCCACCCTTCTTGCGCATGGTTTGTAGGTATGCGTTCACTTTGACGGTGCTATTGGAGAAGGACAATCGCCATTGGATCCGCATGAGGCGGTCGCGTTCCATCTCATCGGCGGGTGTGTCTGGGGCAACGGGAGCATCTTTCAGATAGCCAAGCGATTCGATGAGTTTTCGTCCTGCATGGCGTCCGTCGGTGACACAGCTTTGCATCCATTGAATGGCATCTTCGGCCGATTTTCCGCTCAATTGCCTACGTATGTAATGCAAGCAATGAATTTGGTGAACGCACGGTTTTACGGTTTCTACGCAACTGCATTGGGCGTTGAGTTGGCGGATAACCCGCCCCCCGTTCGGATCCATGAGGTTCCCGAGTTGCTTGGTATCCAATTCAAACAGAATGCTAGTGTTGAATTGTCCGCGGACGGGTGCGACACCCTGCAATTCGAAATCCCATTGAAGGCTGCTTTCGCCCTTCTTGAGTCGCGGCTGATCTTGCGCTGTGTAATAGCGAGCCATTAATAGCTGTTGCGGTCGTATTTTCTTTTCTAAAAGAGCAATTGCTTCGAGTATATGGACAATCAATCCGGTCGCCTTGGGAGGGTCCAGTTGTGCCAGGTTCGTCATGCCGTTTTGTTCCGTCCAGGGTAGTAGATCCGCAAAAGCCAAGTCCACTAGTTTCGTCGAACAAGCCGTTCCTTGGCAAGGCGAAATTATCGCTTATAGCAATGAAATAACAGGCCAAAACTACGACACAATAACCACAATTGGGCTTAACACAATCATCAATTCCTGCTATGTGACACAGGGTCCTGGGCGGCCGTCTCAAGTTGTAGAATGGAGATGCATGACGGCGGTCGTCAGGTCTATCTCATCGATATCAGCAAAACCATCGGTTGAGCGGCAGACAGAAGACTACCATGCCAGGCCACCGTGTGGCACGCCCAAAGCGATTAGCGATGGGCGTGGGAAGTGTGGCAAATGGCTCTAGCGATTCACCACGCCCTTCGTACCTCAGAGCGTGCCACCCAGTTTATAGGTAGATTTCAAACTGCCCCTCGCCTAGATAGTCCAGGGCCAATCGCTGCCGAGCGTTGATTGTTGAATTTCGCACAGTTTAGAGATACCTTGCTTGGCCAGTTTCACGAGCGCAGCCAGTTCGTCATCGTCGAAGGTGGCTTCCTCACCGGTCCCTTGGATCTCGATAAACTTACCACCACCAGTCATAACGACGTTCATATCGACATCGGCTCGAACATCGCGTTCGTAATCCAGATCGAGCGTTGGCAATCCGTCGACGATGCCGACACTAACAGCCGCAACACTGCCGCGAAGCGGATATTCACTTGCGGGCACGCCAAGAAAGACGGAATTCACCGCGTCGACCAAAGCGATAAAACCGCCTGTGATCGCGGCAGTCCGAGTGCCACCATCGGCTTGCAAAACATCGCAGTCGATCGTGAGTGAGCGTTCGCCGAGTTTGTCGAGGTCAGCTACTGCCCGGAACGACCGACCGATCAGACGTTGAATTTCGGTGGTGCGTCCGTCGACTTTGCCCGCGCGTTCGCGCGCCTTGCGGGGGGAGGTGCTCCCCGGCAGCATGTTGTATTCGGCAGTAATCCAACCTTTGCCTCGGCCTGCCATCCATTCCGGAACTTTTTTCTCGAGGCTAGCTGTGCAAAGCACAACGGTATTTCCACAGCGATAGAGGACACTTCCCGGTGTCTGTTCCGTGAAGTGTCGCAGGACCGTAACGGGTCTAAGTTCTTGCATTAGCTCATGTTACTTGGTTTGCGAGGCATTTTGCGAGGATAGGGCGGCGATTGCGGCTCGGGCGGCTCCGTACTGTTTTCTTCTCGCCATTGGTCCCGCTCCGCATCCGTAGCATAATACTTGAGCCAACCTTCCATGTCGTTGTCCTGCAAGCAATGCCAATGAAGAAAGTTGCGTTGCTCCGCAATGCGTTTTTCATAGGCCGGCAAAATATCTCGCACGATCAAGCAGTAGAGCTGTCGATCGCTGAGGTGATCGGTCAGAGCCAGAACGATCCGTTGGTTGTAGAGTTGATGGATCGTTTGCCAAAGCAGCGATGTCAGCTCATCATCGGAGAGTGTTTCTGGCTTCGGCAGTTTTAATTCTGGCTCAAACCATTGGCTAATCGGGAGAGTGGGTGCGCGTTCCCAGGCGAGGATGGAGGCCAGGAATTCGTTCTCTTCGACGAGAGACATGTGTCGAATCGAAACAAGATCGACTGCTTCATCCAAATAGGGTTCGAGTTCGTCGCGAAGTTGAGCATTGCGCAAAAGCAACTCAACTTCACTTTCCATCGGCATCGGCAATTGCGACATGACCGCCTTACGTGGGTGAGAATCAAGAAATCGTTACCAAACTTAATTTATCCACGGTCGAACCGAGATTGAAGAATCAACTTGAACGATTTGGCAAATGTCAAAGAGAAATTAAAAAAGAAATGCGAAGAAGCGTTAAAACCCGCATAACTTAACACGAATTGCCTGCATTTTTGTTAGCGAACTTCGACATGGCGATTTATGGCAGGCTTTTGACTCCGCTTTCCCAGACTCTTGGTAAAATGCCCGACCCAAGGCCAGCTTTGACATTAGTGACGCTCGCCTCTGCAAACCATCCAATTTCAATTCAGAGAGAGCACCTAATGAGCGAGACGGTTACCATTGAGGGGGTTACGCTAACTCTTGGCAATCCAGTTTCGAACACAGCAAAGTGGATTGGACAGGAAGAACCTTTGCGTCAGCTAGCCGCTTGCTGGCTCACAGTCGACGCAGTGGACTTGCCATTGACGCCCAGGTTGGTCGGCGTTCCTGGTGTAGGAAAAACAGCCTTGGCAATGGCCGCAGCCGCCGCACGGCGGCAAGAGTTATATATCTATCAATGCACCGCCGACACGCGGCCCGAGGATTTGCTCGTGACGCCAGTGCTTTCGAGCAACGGCAAAATCGCTTATCACGCTTCGCCACTGGTGACAGCCATGCTTCGAGGGGCAGTTTGCGTTCTCGACGAAGGCAATCGCATGAACGAAAAGTCCTGGGCCTCGCTTGCACCACTATTGGATCAACGTCGCTACGTGGAGTCGATTGTTGCCGGGATTACGATCGGTGCCCACCGGGAATTTCGATGCGCAGTGACCATGAATCAAGACGATTCGACCTACGAAATCCCGGATTACATTCTGAGCCGATTGCAACCGACGCTTCAAGTTGGGTTTCCGAATCGAAAGGACGAACTGGAGATACTCAAGTATCACCTACCTTTCGCCGAGTCGGATGTCTTGGCGATGACGGTCGACTTTTTGCAACATGCTCATTCGTTGAAGTTGGATTTCTCTGCTCGCGATGGAATCAACGTATTGCGTTATGCGATCAAGCGGTTGTCTCAAAAATCGAACCATCCGGTAGCCAAGGACCACGCTTGGCGAGAGGCATTGCAAGCTTGTTTGGGAGACGAGGCGCTCGATCTTTCGGCGGCCGCGAAACGAAAGCAAAAAGCGGTTGGGGGAAACACCTTACCGATGGGACTCGGAGATTTTTTCTTTGACCCCAACGACCCCTTGCATCCAGACGATAGTTGATGCGGAACAATGCCCCCGAGTTTACTCTGGGGATGCTTACCATCTTTCTAGGCGAGGGGCAGTTTGAGATCTACCAATAAACTGGGTGGCACGCTCTGAGGTACGAAGGGCGTGGTGAATCGCTCGAGTCGTTTGCCACACTTCCCACGCCCACGCTAATCGCTTTGAGCGTGCCACACGGTGGCCTAGTAGTATTATGTCTGCCGCTCGCTCTAGAACAGACGGTCAAAACCCTCGGCGTAAAGCCGGCGTAAAGCCGACGGCATGTCATTCGCTAGCCGGGCAGAGTTGCTGGACGATGAGCCTATCTTCGTCTGGCTCAATGGATCGCATCACAAGTTCAATGTGGTCGGACTGGACGTTGGTCCAAATCGGTAGTTCTCCTGCTGCCAACTGCTCTGCCATCGCCGATGGGCTCGCCGACTTGGGGAACAACTGAACCACGCTGGAATCCAAGCGTTGGCCGCTCCATACGCCTGCACCAATGCGGCACGATTTGCGTGCGGCGATTATCCGTTCAAGCGTTGGACTTGTTGCAAGCTGCGTTACCAATCTTTCCGCACGGTTTTGTAGGTTTTCAAGGCTTGTCGAAAGCGATGCTCCAATCGGCAACTGACGCCACTGTTCATAAGACTCAGAGGCTTTTAACGTTCGAAGCAAGGCTGCTTTGGTAAGGCTGCTTGCATGAAGTCCCATCGCATCCACCACCTTGAGAACATTTTCCATGAAGCCTTGTTTGCCAAGAATAATGCCGCATTCAGGGCCGCCCAAAAGTGCGTCTCCCGGCACGACGATCTGATCGACGCCATCATCCCACGCATTGGCGATCACTTTGCTAGTTAGACCTAATCCCGCCAAATCATGAATTGCGCCGTCTATCAAGATTTCGGTGACATTTGCGCTCGTTTGCTTCGCCGCAGAGAGCCCTCGGCTGAGATGTTGCAAACGAAATTCAGCGGGGAGCGAATTAGGAGAAGCCATCAGCAAACGCGACCCTTCTTCTTGAAGCGATTCGACAAAGTCCCGTTCCGTACAGTCTTGATTGGTTCCAATCTCGGAGGTGCGGGCTTTGGCTTGATCCAGAATTGCTCGGACATTGCCACCCTGTATTGCTCCAGCTTGTGACAACCCTACACAATCAACCCTGGGCAAGACCCATCGCATAGGTTCCTTGGGAGTTGCGTTTGCCAATGCTAAAACATAGATGGCTACTGTCGTGTTAGGAACGACAACAACCGACTGCGCGCTGGTTAGGCCGATTAGTAGATTGCGCAGTTGCTGGTCCAGTTTGACAGTCTCCGCGTAACGACTCTGAAGATGATTCATTTGCGTAATCGCATCCGGGCAAAGTCGATGCGTGCACCAGCGACTCGAGAAGAGCTCGCCTGTGGCGTTGATCCCGGGCATCAGTCCAGGTTGAGCATCGCGGAGCCAAGGTTCCGAAACGCTTTCCATCCAACGGCCGGCTTGTTGCAAAATTTGTTGAATATTGCCGGACTGGAATTGGTCCTTGAGCCCTATCTTTTGCGCAGCCTCCTTGATTGCGTTTACTAACGTTGGTTGTGAAACCAATTGCGATAATTGCTTGATCGCTTCAACGGGCAGCAAGTCTTTGAAGGGAATAGGGAATCGCATACGAATTTTGGGGCTTCCATTGTCAAATCGACGGGTACATTGCTTGGAGATACACCAATAATCGTACCGGAAAATCATCGCTAATCCGAGCCTTGGTACGCAGCCCGTGTCGAGAATCACGGCACGGAGTGCCGTGCTACACTGGAAACGGTACAATAGTAGGCGTTCCTTCCTGAGCTTTACCTAGGATTCGAGACCCATGTCAGCCGCCAAAAACGTTTTAGGGACGACTATTCAACCCTGTTCCATGGACCCACCGACCGGGTTTTTTCGAGACGGCTGCTGTCGGTCCGGTGCGGACGATCAAGGATTGCATTTGGTGTGCGCTGAAATGACTCAAGAGTTTCTCGAGTTCTCCAGGGACACTGGCAACGATTTAATCACACCTGTCCCGGCATTTCGATTCCCAGGACTCAAGCCTGGAGACCGATGGTGTTTGTGTGTACAACGTTGGAAAGAAGCCTTTGAAGCAGGAATTGCACCCAAAATCATCTTGGAATCCACGCATATTTCAACGCTTGAATTTGTCGACCTCGAAGATCTCCAAGCCCATTCCGTCCACGCATAAACAGACAAAGTAATTGAATGAACGCGTTATTTCTGGAGCACTTGGCGGCCACCAACCAATCGATTCGCGACGCCGGAACGTACAAAACCGAACGCGTCATCGATTCCTCGCAAGGTACTTTGGTGAAGCTCGCAGATGGTCGCGAGTTGCTCAATATGTGCGCGAACAATTACCTCGGGCTTGCGCAGCATCCAAGTGTTCGGCAAGCGGCCAACGAAGCGCTGGTACGTTGGGGTTATGGTTTGGCATCCGTTCGCTTCATTTGTGGAACCCAAACGATTCACAAAGATTTGGAAAAACGCCTCAGTCGCTTCTTGGGGATGCAAGACACCATTCTTTACAATTCCTGTTGGGATGCCAATGGCGGGTTGTTCGAAACGATCCTCGGCCCTGAGGATGCGATTATCTCGGATGAGCT
Organism: Pirellula sp.; assembly: GCA_043743995.1. Taxonomy (GTDB): domain Bacteria; phylum Planctomycetota; class Planctomycetia; order Pirellulales; family Pirellulaceae; genus JBKCUI01. The sequence continues at coordinate 22,014 of JAYTVM010000424.1, forward strand.
GAACCACGCCAGCATCATCGACGGGATTCGGCTCTGCAAAGCCCAGCGGCACCGATATTTGAATAATAACATGGATGACCTAAAGGCAAAGCTTGAGGCCGCCCGCTCCGCTCGGTTTCGTTTGATTGCTACGGATGGCGTCTTTTCGATGGATGGCACGATCGCCAATCTCGCCGCCATTTGCGACTTGGCGGATCGGTACGACGCCATGGTGATGGTCGACGACTCGCATGCGGTAGGATTTGTGGGTCCTCGAGGTAGGGGCACGCACGAGTTTTGCGGCGTCATAGATCGTGTCGATATCATGACCGGAACGCTTGGGAAAGCGCTTGGGGGTGCAAGTGGCGGATACACGTCGGGAAACACCGAGATGATCGATTTGCTTCGTCAACGTTCGAGAACTTATTTGTTCTCCAATACGATTGCACCGCCCATCGTTGCGGGGTCGATTCGCGCGTTGGAGTTGCTAGAGAACTCGACCAATTTGCGGGACACGTTAGAATCCAATACGCAGCTTTTTCGCGAGGAGATGCAACGTTCCGGGTTGAACATTCTGCCGGGTTCGCACCCAATCGTCCCCGTCATGCTCTTCGATGCCGCCAAAGCTGCAGCCGTAGCCAAAGCGATGCTCGACGACGGAATCTACGTGATAGCATTCTCCTATCCAGTCGTGCCACAAGGTAAGGCTCGCATCCGAACGCAGGTTTCCGCGGCCCACTCGCACCATCAACTTCGCGAGGCTGCCCTTTCTTTTGCCAAGCGTGCAAGCTAAGAAGGTTGTAAATAGTTGCTTGGGAACGGAGAATTCCCCCCAGCTTGCCCCATCCCCCCTTTTTCATTTCGGGAGGGTTACTACTTTATGTCTTATTCAACCGTGATTTTCGAGCAGGGATTTCTAATGCTCAGGGAAACGAACTGAGGACCGAATGAATTCATACAACCTAACTCACCTCAAGCAATTGGAAGCCGAAAGCATCCACATTATTCGCGAGGTGGCTGCGGAATTCAAAAAGCCCGTAATGCTTTACTCCGTCGGAAAAGACTCGGCGGTCATGACCCACCTTGCGCTCAAAGCGTTCTATCCGGCCAAGCCGCCGTTTCCGTTCCTCCACGTCGATACGACCTGGAAATTTAAGGAAATGATCCAGTTTCGAGACAATTACGTGAAAAACGAATTGGGTATCGAGTTGATTGTTCACATCAATCATGAGGGACTCAAACTCGGCATCGATCCCGGCGAGAATAGCGAGAAGCACACGGAAGTGATGAAGACCGATTCACTCAAAAAAGCCCTCAATCTGCATGGATTCGACGCTGCATTTGGTGGTGCTCGTCGCGACGAAGAAAAGTCGCGAGCCAAGGAACGGGTCTTTTCGTTTCGAGATAAATTCCATCGCTGGGACCCAAAAAACCAACGGCCGGAACTTTGGAACCTTTACAACTCTCGCGTCAATCCCAACGAGAGTATTCGCGTCTTCCCGCTCTCGAATTGGACCGAACTGGACGTTTGGCAATACATCTACCTGGACAAGATTCCAATCCCGGATTTGTATTTCGCCAAAATGCTGCCGGTGGTTCAACGCAATGGCACCCTCATTCACCTCAACGATGATCGTTTGCAACTCCGGCCGGGCGAAGTCGTCGAGCATAAAATGGTTCGTTTTCGAACACTTGGCTGTTATCCACTTACCGGCGCGGTCGAATCCACCGCCACGACGCTGCCTGAGATCATTCAAGAGATGCTTTTGACAAAAACTTCGGAACGCCAAGGACGGGTGATTGACCAAGATGGCGGTGGAGCCGGTATGGAACTCAAAAAGACGCAGGGATACTTCTAAGTTATGTCACACCAGAGCGATTTGATTGCCGAAAACATTTTGGCATACCTTGATCAACATGAACGCAAAGAACTATTGCGATTCATTACGTGCGGCAGCGTCGACGATGGCAAGAGCACACTCATCGGTCGATTGCTTTTCGACAGCAAAATGATCTATGAAGATCAACTGGCGCAGTTAGAAGCCGAAAGCAAAGTGCACGGAACGACGGGTGGCGGCTTTGACCCGGCACTGGTTACGGACGGCCTCAAGGCCGAACGCGAACAAGGCATTACGATCGACGTTGCTTACCGCTATTTCTCAACCGCCAAACGCAAGTTCATCATCGCGGACACCCCCGGCCACGAGCAATACACTCGCAACATGGCCACCGGTGCATCGACTGCAGACTTGGCCATCATCCTGATTGATGCACGCTACGGCGTGCTCACGCAGACCAAGCGGCACAGCTTTATCGTTTCGTTGCTCGGCATTCGGCACGTGGTCGTTACGATCAATAAGATGGACTTGGTCGGACATAGCCAAGAGCGTTTCGACGAGATCTGTAGCGATTACCGAGACTTCGTTTCGCGGTTGGATTTGCCCGATTTGCATTTCATCCCAATCGCCGCCCTGCATGGCGAAAACGTCGTCGAGCCCAGCGTTAATATGCCTTGGTACCGGGGCAGCACGTTGATGAATTTCCTTGAGTCGGTGTACATCGGCTCGGACCGAAATCTAGAAGACTTTCGAATGCCAGTTCAGATCGTCAATCGCCCGAATCTTGATTTCCGAGGTTTTTGCGGAACCGTTGCGTCAGGCATCCTTCGCCAAGGGGACCAGATCATGGTCCTCCCCTCCAAGCGCACGAGCAAAGTCGAGCGCATCGTGACGCAAGATGGTGATTTGAAAGAAGCCTTCTGTTCCCAATCGATCACATTGGTGCTCGAAGACGAAGTGGATTGCTCGCGCGGCGATATGATCGTTCGACCAGGCAACGTGCCCAAAATCAGCAACTCGTTCGATGCAACCATCGTGTGGATGAGTTCCGATGCCATGGTGCCGGGCAAGACGTATTTGTTCAAGCACACAACTCAAACGGTGACGGGGCAAGTCGACTCGCTCAAATACAGGGTCGATGTGAATACATTGCACCGAACCCCAGCACCGGACCTGCAGTTAAATGAAATTGGTCGCTGTGCAGTCACGCTGAGCCAGCCAATTTACTTCGATGCCTATCGACGCAATCGAGGGACGGGTGCCTTCATTATTATCGATCGGATGAGCAACACTACGGTCGGCGCCGGCATGATCTCGGATCGTGATTCAGCCAAGCAGACATCAGCCGCTTGGGAAATCACGGACGAACAAACGGAAACCGGGCAACGCAGTGTGTCGGACGTTACGGAAGCGGAGCGAACGGCCCGGTTCGGACAAAAGGCGGCAACCCTATTGTTCACAGGGCTGACCGGCACTGGCAAGAGCACCATTGCGCGCGCGGTCGAACGGGCTTTGTTCGATGATGGTCGTGCAGTCGCGGTTCTGGACGGAGAAGCGATGCGTCGCGGTGTGAACGTTGACCTTGGCTACACGGTCGAGGACCGCAGTGAAAACTTGCGTCGATCGGCGCACGTCGCCAAGCTCATCAATGACAACGGTTTGATCTGCATAGGCGCCTTCGTGGCACCAAGCCAAAGCGTTCGAGAACGAGTTGCGGATGTCATCGGCAAAGATCGTTTCCTCACGGTGCATTGCACAGCCAGCGAAAGCGTTTGTCGGCAACGGGATACCAAGGGCCACTATGCGGCAGCCGAAGCAGGCAGGTTGCCGAATTTTCCAGGCGTATCGGCGGTCTACGAACCGCCTGAGGATCCAGACTTAGTATTGGACACGTGTGAATTGAGCGTTGACGAATGCGTGAGTGCCGTATTGGAACTGCTGAAAGCGAATCAGATAATTCGGTGATGCAAACGATCGGGCCGTTGGCCCTGCCGCATTCGTGCGTGTGCGATTCCCAGGCCGTTGGCCTGGGCTAGGCAAATGGATGGGCCTTTGGCCCGAAACACTACTATTGGCCCGAAACACAACTCTAACCGGCGTCGAATAGGTTGATCATCACTTGCTGGAGACGCGGCAAATCTTTGCCAATGAACACAACTGCAATTCCGAATAGCAAAAAACTAATGTTCAACCAGAGAATCGCTTGTCGGCGTTGGTTGATACGAATGGTTGCGACCTTTTCCACCAGAAGTCGCTCGAAGGTAAACCAACCGGACAGATTCTGTTGCTTGCCGGCCGCATGTATTTGAGAAACGGCGCCTCGCCCTGCTGATTCAATGCAGGCCCGCACACCAAGCTCGGGCAAATCCACCAAGTCGCCAAGCCACTCCGAACGAATTTGCTCTTTCTCCAAGAGTTCGCAAACCTGAGCTCGGAGCAACCTGGTATCTAAGCCGTAAACGACCAGCGTCGGAACCGTGTTCAATGCAATCAGCATCAAAAGAAACAGATACAAAGCAATCAGTACAATCCAAACCCACACACCCAATAGCGAATAAGCCGCTCTCGGGAAAAAAAGCTCGATCGGCCCAACGGCGATAAAACCGATCACCGCCAGGCCCAGTAAGACCAGATCCATGGCACCACTTAAAACGGTCGGATGGGACCTCAGCCGCAGCAACCCCAATACGTTGGTATAGGCTGCCAATGGCAAGAGTGCGATTGCGAATCGAAGCAAGTCAAGCATGACCGGATTTATTGTTGTTGAGAGCCGCTCGCGTCGCTTGCAGGACGCGCGTTTGAAGTTCGTTGAAGTCACCCTCGACGAAAGCCCCGGCCGCAGCGCGGTGTCCACCCCCGCCAAAAAGACGTGACAATTCGTTGCAATCGACATGGCATCGCGATCGGAAACTCACCTTAAAGCCACCCTTTAGTTGCTCGATCATGATGAACGCCACTTTGACGCCAACGATGGCCAAGGCTAGGTTGATCGCGTCTTCGGTATCACTGGCCAACGCTCCCGATTCCACAAAGTCTTCCTTGCGGACAAAAGTGTGAGCCAACAGACCATTGTTCTCCACTTGAACGCGCGACAGGATTCGACCGCGAAGCCTTACTCGACCAAGAGTGTCCCGTTCGTACAGGTCGCCGTAGATGGACGAGGGAGATGCACCGCAATCCACAAGGTCGCCAATGACTCGATAGGTATCGCTGGTTGTCGAGGCAAAACGGAACCAACCGGTGTCCGTAGCGATGGCGGAGTATAAGGCCGTTGCCATCTCCTTAGTGATCGGCACCCCCGCATGCTTGGCGAGCAACGCGACCAAGTGACCTGTGGCTTCGGCACTGGTATCTTTGAAAAACTGGGCTCCCAAATCGTCTTCGCCAACGTGGTGATCGATTACGATCTTGGTCCCTTCGAATCGCCGCAGGACTTCTGCCATAGGACCGAGTTGCGCCCAAGCGCTGGTGTCCAGGACAATCAGGCAATCCCCGCTAACGTCCGCGCCAAGGATATTTTCACCGATGACCCGAATGCTTCCGGTTGGATCTAAAAAGGAAAGAATGGGCGGTGTTGGATGGCCGTTGACAATCACAACCTCTTTTCCCATGGCCTCGAGGATTCCGGCCATCCCTAACTCGCTCCCCAACGCATCGCAATCGGGGCGAATATGGCTGGTAAGCACAAACCGGTCGTGCTTGCGTATCAGCGAAATCAATTTGTCCCAGTCTAAACTCATTTAACAAAACATTTCATATCGAGGGTGGTGTCGCGGTTCAGCAACGCAGATTATAGCGACCAAACGACTCAATGCGCATCTACCAACTTGAATTCTAGTTGCCAAAACTTGATAGCTTTCTGTCTAAATCAAGAGTTGGGGTCGATGAAAGTTTAGCTTGATACGCTTTGTGGAGGATCACGGCACGGAGTGCCGTGTTACAATGGACTATGATCGCTAACGCTACCGCTCCTCACGTTGAGTTACTACCTAACGGGCTCACTGCGCCGATCGCATTCGAACGGCTCAAGCATTTACCGAATTGCTGTTGGCTGGATAGCGCGTTGGCCGGAGACAAACAATCCCGCTATAGTTTCTTGGCCGCCGATCCGATCGACGTCCTCACTGTCGAACGGGTAGCGGCGGATCCGCTGGCCAAGCTGGAGCAGTGGATTGAGGAATTTCGATCGGTAACCGTCCCAGGGCTACCGCCGTTTCAAGGTGGAGTGGCAGGCTTCATGGGGTATGAGCTGGGTCGTTGTTTCGAACGCGTTCCGTCGGCCAGGCACAATGAATTCGGCTTGCCGTTGGCAACGCTTGGGCTTTACGATGTTGTTTTGGCCTGGGATCATGAAACCAAAGTGGGATGGATTATCTCACAAGGCTTTCCGGAATCTTCCTCCCCCAAAGCGCGTTTGATCCGAGCCCAAAAGAGGTGCGAAGCCTTTTTGAAGTTACTGGCAACGGAACAATCTGGATCTAGCAGTATACCTGAGGCTCGAACAGGTGCCATTCCTCGGATGCACCAGCTACACGCGATGGCGCATGGTTTGACCGCACCTCAGTTTGAGACCCGTCTGGGCGGCGGCTGGCTTGGTAATTTCGACAGCTCCGGTTTTCGCGATGCTGTCCAAAGAGCTCGCGATTACATCTATGCTGGCGATATTTTTCAAGTGAATTTGTCGCAGCGATTGCTTTGTCCCTCCCGCTGTGATTCCGCTTCGCTTTACCAAAAACTACGCCAAGTGAACGCCGCCCCCTTTGCCGGTTACTTGGATATCGGTTCTGCCCAAATCATAAGCGCCTCGCCTGAACGATTTCTCCAAGTCAAAGACAGATGGATCGAAACGCGACCCATCAAGGGGACACGTCGGAGGAGCGGAGACGCGATCCTAGATGCTAAGACAGCCAGGGAGTTGATGAACAGTCAGAAAGATCGGTCCGAAAACATCATGATTGTAGATCTCCTTCGCAACGATCTATCTCGCGTCTGCGAAATCGACTCGTTGAAAGTAACGCAGTTGTGCGAGGTCGAGGCATTTCCGTTCGTGCTTCATTTGGTCAGCAGCATTCGCGCTCGTTGGCGTGCTGGGTCAAGCGTGACGGAGTTGGTTTCGGCGATGTTTCCTGGCGGCAGTATCACGGGCGCGCCGAAAATTCGGGCTATGGAAATCATTGCGGAGCTGGAACCAACGGTTCGAGGACCCTATTGCGGGTCGCTGGGTTACTTTAGTTCGGATGGCAGTATGGACTGGAATATTCTCATTCGAACGCTTACCGCTTCGAGAGGTTGGTGGCAATTCCAGGTCGGTGGTGGTATCGTTGCCGATAGCGTGCCTGAACAAGAGGAAGAAGAGACGTGGACCAAAGCCGCCGGCATCGTTGCGGCCATCAATGCATCGATTTAGCCTAACTACGAAACTGCCGGCAATATTCGTAGACGGCCATGGTGGTTGCGGTCGCTACATTGTAACTATACGGTTGCCCATAGACAGGGATTTCTACGACGTGGTCCAATCGGTCAAGCTCTTGCTGATCCAGCCCTTCGCGTTCGGCCCCGATGACCAGGGCCGTCTTGCTCGGGAACACAAATTCATAAAGACAAATGGAGTTGGTGGTTTGCTCTAAACCGACGCGTGCGTATCCATCCTCCCGCAGTTGTTCTAACACCGGCGGCAGCGATCGACGCAGCGCTATTTCTACAACATCGATGGCATCCCTGGCAATCTCTCGATCAACCTTTCCTTGTCCGCACTGGATGATGCGGGTGATACCGACGCAACCGGCGAGCCGAACGATTCGGCTAAGGTTGACGTTGCTTCGCATCGGTGCCAAAACCAGCAAGAGCTCCCTGGGGGCGGCCAGTTGAGTAGGAGGCTTGTGGCGAATGTGTTCGAATCGGTTCATGAAACCAAGGTGTCGAGGTGTTTTTGGACCAACGCCAACAGGACGTAATCGCTGTCCGGCCTCGATAGGGCGCCGGCTGGTATCGAAGCGTGCTCAATCACACCGCGTTGCGTCAAAAACATAGCGCAGTTGTGCTTGTAGGCTGGAACGGGATCGCGAAACGCGATGAATCCCAAATACTGCAACCAATCATTCAATTCATAGAATCTCGCATCGCCCAACGCCCAATACTCATCTCTCAGGGCGAACGCTTCAGGATAGAATGCCGAAAGTCCCAAGAGGTAGTCGCTGCCCCACTGCACCATGTCGATCGCAAGATCGTTTCCAGTGTAAACTCGAAACTCGGGTCGCTCCTGATTCTTGATGGCCAGTCGCTGCCACTCTTGTTCACGAGACAACGACGAATGCTTGATACCTGTCAGCGTTGGAATCGAAAGAAGAGCACGAAAGGTATCCAAATCATAAATTTCGCCGAAGGGCGCAAACATCTTGCCTAACTCAAAACCGAGTAGCTCGTCGCATTCCTTGGCAACTCTTCGATAGGCGTCCACCAACTTGTCCTTTGGTAAACGCGTGAGTTGGGTTGACTGGAAGAGTATTGGGGTTCCCCCCGATTCCTGAATCGCGACGCTTTGATCGATGTAGTTTCGCACCACATCGCCGGGCAGGTCCTCGACAAACGCGCCAGCCACGAATGGCCTGCCCGCGGCCAATTGTGCTACTAGCAATAAGACTTCGGTTCGCTGTTGCGGGCTCAGCAGGTTCGCATAACCCGTGTCCATGTTGATCGCTGGCGTCAATCCAGACTTCCACGTCCGCAGTAGCCCGCGTTGGTAGGAGTCGAGATCCATTTGACCATTCGGTTTCCACGGAAGCAGTATTGCGGAAATACCCTTGATGGATCGCTTGTGTAAAACGGGGGGGATGTTGAACATGGAATGGACTTTGAGCCGATGGAAACCTGAGCCGGTGGAAAGGGGGATAATTTAACGGAATCAGGTTGATTTGGCGAGTAAGCTTGCATTTGCTCGACGGACAATAGCTGTTCTGGTAGACTTGGAATTCCTTGGTCATCCACCAGGGGTCTTTCTGATATCTCTCTCCGTCCCATGTGCTCCACTACTCATGTTCATGGTCGCAAACGTTCAAGGGTATCTGTCATGCTGTTTGATAGTGCTCGGTGTTTGTTCGGAATCCTTCGCGTTGGAGCAATCGGTTTCGCCCAAAGCTGAGTCCCGAATGCAGGGAGGTCTGGCGTTAGTTAGCCTGGCAAGAACGCCGATGACCCGAATTGAAGCCGGAGGTGTGTTCGCATTGCGGGCTCTGGTTCGCAATCACGGTGCCAAACCCGCGGTTGGAGAGCTGGTTGGTAAGCTGGTAGGGCAAACGGGTGAAGAACATCGACGGCAAATAGAATTGGCGGCTGGAGAAGAAAAAGCCTTTGATTTGCAAATTCGAATTTCTCGCAGTTTAACAAACAAGACCGCTACCGCCATTGTGAATCTGAACGCGATTGAGAACGGCAGGGAGATCCTGTTGCAAAAGGGCGATGAGCCAATATCGCAAACTTTGACCCTGCCGGTGGATGTGGATCGTTTGGCAACGGTTATCGTGTTGGAGTTGGATCCGCCGAGTGCGCCTTATTGGCGTTGGCCTCAGAAGGATTCCTCGGCACCCTACGAACTTGTTTTGGCAACTCGAGTGGATGCGGGGCTGTCTCGGCGTTGTATCAATCTCGATAGCGAGCCTCTTCCGTTAACCGCCATGGATTGGCAGAGCGTTGACTCGTTGGTAGTGGGAAACGGGGAAGTATTGAAGAATTCCGCCGTGTTGACGACTTTGAAACTTTTCTTGCAACGCGGTGGCTGCATTTTGGTTTTACTGGAAGAGGTCGACACAAATCTTGTTAGAGACCTTTTGGCGGACGGTCAACAGTGCGAAACCGTCGACACGGTTGAGCTAAATCATTTTGTCATGGACGTTCGTTCTCCGATAGCCTTTGGTTTAGAAGACCGGACGACAGACCGTGACGAGCCGGTGCGAATGAAGCGAGTCCTGCAGCAAGGCGGGAAAGTAACCCATTCCGTCGACGGATGGCCTGCTGCGATCAGCATGAAGGTGGGAGAAGGAATGTTGATACTGTCGACTCTTGAGAGCAGCGCATGGCTTAAAATGCGAACGTTTCATAGGTCGGATGATCCGTTATATAGAGCAGATTACACCGTGCCGCTTTGGGCAGCCACAATCACCAGCGGATTGATGTCCGAGCTACGTCCAGAACCGCTCGAAACGGTCGAAATGTCTTATCCAATCGAGTTGATTGGGACCCCGGTCTTGTCACGCAAATGGGTCGGAGTTGCATTGATTGGATTCTGTGTTTTTCTAGCGAGCATAGGAACCTGGGTCGCGTTTCTAGGCGATTTGAAAAGCATTGGATTGCTCGCTCCACTATTGGCGTTGGCCGCGTCCGTTCCACTCTTTGTTGCATCCATTTGGTCAAGGAAGGACATTCCATCCATGTCTTCCGAACTGCAAATGGTACAGTTCTGGCCGGATGGAGGTGGGAGAATGAGAAGCAAAGCGGCTGTCTACCTTCCCGCCAGTCGGTCCATGAAGTTAGTTGGAGAGTCCGAAGGTTTTGCAATCCCTTCGGAGAACCTAGAGAGCGGTATTCGACGCTTCTCCACTACCGATTTTCAGAAATGGGAACTGAGCAACACCGATTGGCCTCCTGGAACATGGCGCTATGATACCCAAGTTGCGTTGAATCTCGAATCTTATTCCGCCTCCTCGAACTTGACATCCAAGGGACTGGAAATAGACCTACCGCAAGGATTGCCATCGCAGCCAGAAGACCTCGTCGTCAATTTCACGCCCGGTTCACCCTGTTTGGGTAACTTGACAGACCAGAACCGACGCTTGGTGGTCGATGGCGAATGGACAGCAGAAGGGAATCGATGGACGTCCGCTTCGATTGTCAGCGACGAACAAGGACGCCGAGCAAATTTGTACAGCGAGCTTTTTTTTCCGTCTGACCTCCGTCGCAGTCCTCCCGCACGAACACTGTACTTTTGGACCAAATTGTGGCCGCAGGCGCCAACGTGGAATTCCAACTTAGATCGTAGGGGGGCCGCATTCGTATCCGTTCCGATTCATTTAGCAACGCCAGCGATTGGTTCGCGAGTACTTATCCCTCATTCGCTCGTCCACATTGAGCCACAGGCCGAAAGCGCGGGAGTCAGCGCCATGTACAACTATCGCACTTGTCGTTGGGGAGACGAAATGGCTTTGGAGATGAAGGCAAATTTATCGTTTGTTCTTCCTCCCGAAGTGGTGCCCTTGGAAGCAACCGCGATTCAGGTGGATTGGGACATCGTAGCACCGAAACGCAAGGTGAAGCTGGTTTGGTCCGCCGAAGAACCGCCTGTTGAACTCGTCGTCATAGATAGCCCTTCGATCCCATGGCGAGGAACCATCGTTGATCCTCGTGTTTTGAAGGATCTTACGGACGGACGACTTGATTTGAGAATTGAGGTCGTCAATGGTGACGGCTTCGTTAGCGAATCCCAGGACAACTTCATAAGTTGGCGAATCAAACACTTGCGGTTGTCGGTATCGGGCCGAACACTTCCTCGTAACAACCTAGTTATCAACAACCAGAAATAGAACTCGAAAGCCATGCACGATCGTGTCGTTGAAACCAAATGCTTAACCAAGCGCTATGGCGACTTCGTGGCTCTCGACGCATTGTCGATCCATGTAGATCGTGGGCAAATACTGGGTTTTATTGGTCCGAACGGTGCAGGCAAGACCACGACGATCAAGATTTTGGTCGGGCTTTCACGCCCCACTTCCGGCGAGGCCACCATCACCGGGGTAAATTGCAGCGAAAACGCTTCTAAAATAAAGCGATTGGTCGGATATATGCCGGATCGCTTCGGATCGTACGACAACATGCGAGTGCATGAGTATCTTGACTTCTTCGGCGCTATCTTCGGGATGCACCGACGTGACCGCCGCAAACGCATTGCAGAAGTCATGGAGCTCACCGATACCACCTACATGCAAGACAAATTCGTGGAATCGCTGAGTCATGGTATGCAACAACGCGTTGGAATTGCGCGGACTCTCTTGCACAACCCCGAGGTCCTCATACTGGATGAGCCCGCAAACGGACTTGACCCCAAAGCCAGAATCGACATGCGGCAGTTGCTGCTCCGTTTGGCGAGCGAAGGCAAAACGCTTATTGTTACGAGCCATATTTTGCCAGAACTAGCCCGTATTTGTGACACCGTGGCGATTGTTGGTGGCGGTAAGGTGCGTGCGTTTGGCCCACTCGATGAAGTCATGCGCAGCTTGTGCCCACTACGCAGTTTTGAAGTGCAACTTACTATCCCAGAACAATTGGATCGAGCGGCAGAGATTCTGGGTAAGACATTGCGCGCGTCGGAGCCAATATCGCTCTCTCGACCGGAGCGAGTTTTGCGATTCCCAACCGTTCGATCCGAATTGGAACTATCGCAGTTATTGCAAAACCTAGTTGCGGAAAATATCTCCGTATCGCAGTTTCGAGAAGTTACGAGCGATCTGGAAGATGCATTCCTTTCGATTGCCGCTGAGGATGGTCCGTCGAAAACCACGAATCCGGTCGACGCGAACGCCGGCCTGGTTGTCCATTAGATTGTTGTACCGTCTCTGTCCTCATCCCTCATCCCTCATCTCTCATCCTTTGCTTGGTCCATTCCGTGAAGTCCATTTTGTTTCTAGAGAATCCAATCCTACGACGAGAGCTGTTCTCGCGACTGCGCAGTCGCAAAACGTTTTTGGCAATATTGTCCGTGGCCATCCTCTCGTCGCTCTTGGTGTTGTTGCGTTGGCCTTCCGATGCCACCATCGATCTCATTAACCAGGGATCCTTGCAGGTTTTTCGGCCGGTTGCCTTTGCGCTTGCGACGGCGTTGATGATGCTGATTCCCTCGTTTCCGGCTACCGCCCTGGTGAGTGAACGTCGCGGAGGCACGCTCGCACTCCTTTTGAATTCACCCACGACCCCCTTGCAGATCTACCTTGGCAAGTTCGCCGGTAACGTATTGTTAGCGCTGGTCATCTTTTCCGTGAGTCTGCCAGCATTGGCTGCTTGTTATGCGATGGGGGGGATTTCGTTGGTGGATCACATGGGTCCTTTGTTGCTAGTGCTTTTTGGCATGGCCGTGCAGTATACGGCGGTAGGCCTGTGGGTCAGCGCTCTGGTCAACTCTACGGATGCGAGCTTGCGATGGACCTATGCCGCTGTTTTGGCGCTGGCCGTTCTCTCGATAGGACCAACCGTGTTTGTTGGTAAATTGTCGGGAGCAAGATCGCTGATCGCTCATTGGACAACGGCGATTTCGCCGATTTCCGCATTGCAGAGCATCACAGGTTCGCAAGCGCAAGCCTCAGAGATCGGTATCTCAGCTCGGTGGCCAGAGTTTTTGGCCGTCAGTTGTGTTATTACGGTCATTCTGGCCGTAATTACCTTGATGCGACTAGACCCGCGGTTGTTAGAACGGGCGCGGCCAACGGGCAAAGTGGTCGGACGAACCATTGCAAAAAACCCCTATGATGGCTGGGTCCGGCGAGTGTCGTATTTAGTCGATCCCCAGCGGACCAAAGGAAGCATCCCGTGGTGGCTCAATCCGGTGATGGTCAAGGAGTTTCGAACAAGAAAATTCGGGCGTTTGCACTGGCTCATTCGGTTGGTCGCAGTCAGCGGGATTTTTTCCTTGCTGCTAACGGTCGTCGCAGCAACAGGCACTGTGAGCTGGGGAGTCGAACGCATCGCTCCGACCATGGTGTTGCTGCAGGTTGCATTATTGCTCTTGCTTGGCCCATGTCTTGGTGCCAATCTCATCGCTAGTGAAGTGGAAAGCGGCGGTTGGGATTTGTTGCGAGCATCGCCGATCTCGCCACTCCGAATACTGATCGGTAAATTGATGAGCACGATCTGGACGTTGTTGCTGATGTTGCTTGCGACTCTCCCAGGCTACCTTGTCATGGGGTACATTCAGCCTGCAATGAGTGGGCAAGTTGGAAACGTAGTGATTTCGCTGGTCGTTGCCGTTTTCATGGTCACAACGATGAGCGCCTGCATCAGTGCCTTTTGTCGGACCACAGCTGTTGCGACAGCGACCAGTTACGCGGTCTTGCTATCACTATTTGCCGGTACGCTATTAATATGGGTTGCCCGAGGCAAGCCGTTTGGACCGCTTCTCGTGGAAAGGGCTTTGCTATTGAATCCAGCGGCGGGGGCGTTGGCCGAGATGAAAACTCCAGGGTTTGAGTCCTATCGATTGACGCCTGAAAGTTGGTACATTGGTGCTGCAATCTCCCTCGTTTGCCTTGCGATTCTCGCGTTGCGAATATGGCGAATGACCCGCCCAAACTGAAAGTGTCTTATGTTGCGAAAAGCAAACGGCCTTTTTTTCATCCTGTTCAGCGCAACGTCTAGTTTCGTATTTGGGCAGCAGACTCTTGAACTGCAACATCAGTGGGAGGTTGATCCACCTCTTGGTAACATATGGGACCAAACGCGATCCACCCGATCCATACTTTTCGATATCGAGTTGCTAAAGTCGCGTTTCACTAAGGATCGATTGCAAGTCGCACAAAGTATCAGCCTGGAGCATACTAATCCGAAATTCCAACGGCGTGAGCGGGCCTTGGAATTACTCATCGCGGGTCTTAACGCGGGTGAAGAGAATTTGTTGGTCAAACGGGCCATGGTTGCAGCTGTGCTATCGCTGGGCGATGGATCTCACGCAGACGTGCTTTGGTCGCTCGCCAAATCCGACGCAGCCTTGCTTCCGGCGGTTGAAAGAAAATTCGTCGATTGGAAAAGCCTAATAGCCCTTACGGAATGGCGACAGCGGCTCGGTGACTCCAATGCGAAGCCAACCGAATTGGCGACTGCGTTGGAAGGGCTGGCTGTGGTTGGTAACGCGGACGATCGATTGGGGCTGCAGGCCGTGATTCTCGCAAGCCACACATCGGTTGCGAATAAGTACCTCGCGTCCTGCGCGTTGGGTGGGCTGGTTACGAACGGACTAAACGAGTTCGCACAGCAGGTAATGGAATCGGACTTGGACCAGCGATTTCTCATCGCATCCCAGTTGATTAAACTTCATTCTGGCGAACAAACCGCAACACAGATGCGCCACATACTTACCCAAGGTCCCGCGAGCGCACAATTGGTTGCATACCGATCGGTGTCCCAGGGGTTTCCTGAGATTGCGAGAGAGTTTGCCAAGCCGATGACCTTGCATTCGGATCCCGGCCTACGAACGCTGGCCCTTGAGTTTTTGCAAGGGAATTCGGATGATGAAAGCTTGGAAATGCAAGGAGCCTTGTTAAAGGACCGAAACCCGGGTGTGCGCTCACTGGTCGCAAAGCACTTGCTAGAAAAAGCCAAACAAGGACATCGGGCACGGGTGGATGAATGTGTCGATTCGCATTTAAACGCAGCGGAATGGACTGGGATCGAAAAAGCGATCGTGGTCGCAGTTGGGCTTGAGGACCGAAGTCATTGCAAGGCATTTCTTCGATTGTTGGAGTATCCTCGCCCGGAAGTGAACTTGATCGCCGGCTGGGCGCTGAAAGAAATAGGGGACGAACCGGAAATACTTGCAGGCATGTTGGGCCAAGCAGAACGCATGACGGCCGAACTAAATTCGACTTCCAACGTTTCTTCGCGCTCGCTGACGGACCGGATTGGGTTGAGTTACCTCCACGAAGCGTTTGGTAAGAATCATTATGAGCCGGCGAGTCAGATGCTTATGAAATACATTCCCAAGACAGGCCATCAATTTGGGAATATCAGTCGAGCGTCCGCAATTTGGTCTTTAGGAAAGCTGAACAAGGGAAAAGACAATAAGGTACTTCGCGAAAAACTCCATGACCGAATTGGCGATCTTTCGCCGATCAACCCCGAAGATTATCTTGTGCGATTCGCCTGCAACTTGGCCCTCGGCGAAATGGCAAATCCCGAGAGCCACGAAGTCATTGTTCGTTACCAAGAGCAATTGCCAAGCCCATTGGCGTACGCCGCCGAATGGGCTCTTTCCCAGATCGATCAAGCGTCCGCAGCCAAACCCTTGGAATGAGCACGCATTTCAACTTACTTGATCACCGTCCAGTGCTTGTAAAAAACGGCTCTCACTGGAGCCATCATTAGGCGAATGCCGGTCAATACACCGCTCATGAGCCCTGGCCACGGTGACGGGCGCAGGATATCTACGAATAGGCAATAACGCATGGCATCGGATTCATTGCAAGATTGATGCTGAAGTGTATCGTCGAAAATGAACAGCTTGTTTTCTTTCCAAAAATGCGTCTGGTTGCCTACGCGGATGTAGACGTTTTTGTTGTCGATGTCGTTGATGTTGTAAAGGACCCTCAACGTCACACGCAACGGCCCAAAGTGTTCTCCAGTAGATTGCTTTTTGTTGAAAATCGAGACACCAATGGTACGAATGTATTGGAATGGCTGATGGTACTCAGGCATGTCTACGGACCCAGGAATATTCTTGCCATACCACTTGAAGAAGATCATACCTCGCTTTTTTTCCTGCATCTTGGATTCGAGTAGCCCGACCAAATTGCGATCGGATGCAGCGTCGATAAGCGTTTGGATCTCCGATTGGTAAGCCGGTGGCAAGTCCTGCAAGCGGTAGATCCCACGGTTCCAGTAGGGCAAACAAAACAAATCCATCAAAAGGTTGAACGGCGAGAGCAACCATGTAAAAACGCCGTTGCCCGCAAAATACCGATCCAGCGTTCGGAATGTTCTCTGACTATTGCGAGAGAAATCGATCAATCCCAGCGCGACGTAGCACAAAAAAAACCAAGGGAAGAAGGTCAGGGCCAGCACAAGCGGGACAATTCGCTTGAGGGCTTTCTTGAGTGTTCGGAGTATACGCTGATTGCGTTCCGATTTGGATGAATTGACCGTGACGGGGGGGGAGAGAGTTAGCATGGGTGAAGCGCCTACGGCGAGGTTATGCGATGAGCTTGTGGACACGGCTAGAGCTGATAACAAAAAGTTACCTCGTGTGTCAACACTAGCCAACAAACCATGTCGCGTTGTGCTTCCAGGCGAGGGGCAGTTTGAATTTACCTACAAACTGGGTGGCACGCTCTGAGGTACGAAGGGCGTGGTGAATCGCAAGAGTCATTTGCCACACTTCCCACGCCCATCTCTAATCGCTTTGGGCGTGCCACACAGTCCCCAAACCCATCGGGCGTGCTACAGGGTGGCCTGGCCTGTTATTCTTCCTGCCGCTCGCCCTAGTGCTGAGTGAGGTGCACGCTCGAGTTTTGCAGGAACCCAACGAACGAAGGGCCGAGCTCGTCCACAAGTGTCGCCTTTCAATCCGTGAAAGTGCGCTCGTTAGTTAGCGAACTTTCGAGGAGCGAAAGGTGACAATAAAAAAAGTCTGCTCGTTTCCGAGCAGACTTTTTTCAATTGGTTTCCAACTAGGAAAAGCGGTTTACCAGGCGAAGTGAGCGAAGGCCTTGTTCGCGTCCGCCATGCGGTGTGTGTTTTCTCGCTTGGTAATGGCAGTACCTTCTTTGCGGTAGGCCGCCATAAGTTCGTCAGCCAACTTCTGGTGCGTGGCTCGGCCTTTTTTGTCTCGTACGGCAGTCAGAACCCATCGGAAGGCCAAGCTCTGTTGGCGATTCTTATTGACTTGCATTGGTACCTGGTAAGACGCACCACCGACTCGCTTGGAGCGTACTTCGATATATGGCTTAACGTTTTCGATCGCTTGTTCGAAAACTTCAATCGATGGCCGATCCTTGATTTTCTCTGCAATCTCTTCGAGAGCGCTGTAGAAAACACCTTGAGCCGTTGTCTTTTTGCCGTCGTGCATCAAGCAATTGATGAACTTCGACGCCAACAAGGAGTTAAACCGAGGGTCAGGTCGCAAACTGGTGCGAGAAGCAGTGATTTTGCCCATATAATTCGAAACTAATCTACAAAAAAGCTGGAGATATAAGGTAGAAACTAAGCCTTCTTCGCGCCATATCGACTGCGAGACTGCTTGCGCCCGACAACACCGAGAGTATCCCGGCTTCCGCGAACGACTTGATAACGCACACCTGGCAAATCGCGAACACGACCACCGCGCACAAGCACGATCGAGTGCTCTTGCAAATTGTGACCTTCACCTGGGATGTACACGGTGACTTCCTTGCCGTTGCTCAACCGAACTCGAGTGATCTTTCGCAGAGCCGAATTGGGCTTCTTGGGAGTCATGGTTCGGACAAGCAAGCAAACCCCTTGCTTTTGCGGGCACTGCTCTAGTACTGGGCTTTTGGTCGCTTTGCGCTGAACAACGCGGTTTTTTCGAACCAATTGATTGATGGTTGGCATACGGTCGGAAGTCGTCTTGCAAACTGAGTGAAATACAATTACCAGGAAAAAAAACCGCAAATCAACCAACATCTGGGCAGTACCAAAGGTGGGAATCGAACCCACACGTCTGTTAAGGACACTGGATTTTGAGTCCAGCGCGTCTGCCGATTCCGCCACTTTGGCAAATTGTATCAGCCGCGTGTCGATGAATTTGGGAGCGTGAGTTTAATGTTGACCAGTGGCATCGGACAAGTCCAACCGAGCTTTTTCGCCCAAATTCCTCCAGTCTGGATTTCACCCACTAAAAACATCGCCAAAAAAATGCTGCTTTTTCTACAAACTCAATTATCGTTGGACGAAGTTTTCGGGCTGTGACGACAAAAGCGTTTGCACGATCCCATATTCCGAGGATCAAGCCACGAAATGGGATTTGTAGCCCCTAGCACAATCAGATTGCCATCATTGTGACCTAGGAGTGCAGTCGAAAGGATGTCAGATGCCTGGAGGCAAAAAATTCGGTCCGCTACACCTTTCACGATTTTTCCAATAGAAATGCAACCCAATACCAAACAAAATGCCCTTGGCCCGCTGTTTGCAACGACATTTATTACTAACAGCTAACGCCTGAGTTTGAATCCAACCTGGATAAGTCAAGCTAATCGTACGCGAGGAAAATGAGGTTGTTGGATATATCGCCAGCAGCTCATTCCGAACACAATAGAGTGCTAGCTAAGGTTCTCTCCAGTAACAACCAAGGTAAATAGAGGAAGTCATGCAGATTCTCAAGGTAAATAAACTCCGAGGTCCGAACGTCTGGGCAAACTTCCCAGTGCTCGAAGCTTGGGTAGACCTAGAAGAACTCAAGGATACTTCTTCGGAAATGATTCCGGGGTTTAATGAACGACTAATGGCATGGCTGCCATCAATGGTCGAACACCGTTGCAGTGTCGGCGAGCGAGGCGGTTTTTTCGTTCGATTGCGTCGTGGAACGTACATGGCCCACATCCTCGAACATGTATCGCTCGAACTGCAATCCCTGGCTGGTACTCCGGTCGGCTACGGTCGGGCTCGAGAGACCAACACGGACGGGATTTACAAAGTTGCAATTTCCTTCAAAGAAGAAAAGCTTGGACTGGCTTGCATTGAAAAGGCATTCGAGCTCATCTTGGCAGCTGTCAACGACACCCCGTTCGATGTGAATGCGGAAGTTGAAAAGCTGAAAGAATTTGGTTACGACGTCTGCCTTGGCCCAAGTACCAAAGCGATCGTTGAAGCCGCCAGAGCCCGAGGCATTCCATGGCGTCGTCTGAACGAAGGCAGTCTGGTTCAACTCGGACACGGGCATCTGCAACGACGTATCTGTACTGCCGAAGCGGATAGCACCAGTGCCATCGCGGAGTCTATTGCTCAGGACAAAGATTTGACTCGCATGTTGCTAAAGACGATCGGCGTCCCTACACCAGAGGGTCGTCCTGTCGAGAGCGCCGAGGACGCATGGGAAGCTGCTGAGGATATTGGCCTACCTGTCGTCGTAAAACCTCAATACGGCAATCATGGTCGTGGAGTCGCGACCAATCTTCAAGATCGTGAACAGGTGGAAGCGGCCTATGCTGCAGCTCGCGAAGAAGGCAGTTCCATCATTTGCGAACGCCATGCACCAGGTGATGACTATCGAGTCCTTGTGATCGGTGGCAAAATGGTGGCGGCGGCTCGACGCGAGCCAGCCCACGTGATCGGCGATGGTCAATCCACCGTTCAGCAACTGATCGATGTCGTCAACTTGGACCCGCGTCGTAGCGATGGACACAGCACTTCGCTCAGTAAAATCAAGATCGACGCAGTCGCACTGGGTGTATTGCTCGAGCAAGGGCTGACGCCAGACACGATTGCACCTCTGAACAAGAAAGTCTTGATCCGTCGCAACGCCAATCTTAGCACTGGCGGTACCGCTGCGGATGTAACGGACTTAGTACACCCAGATGTCGCTCGCCAATGCGTTGAAGCGGCAAGAGTTATTGGGTTGGATATTGCCGGCGTTGATGTTGTCGCTCAAGACATCACACAACCACTCCAAGGACAACGCGGAGTGATCGTGGAAGTCAACGCCGGCCCCGGCTTGCGGATGCATATCGAGCCTTCGTCTGGTACCCCACGTCCAGTCGGGCAGGCAATCATCGATATGATGTATCCGTCAAACAACAATGGGAGAATCCCAATTGTTAGCGTGACTGGCGTCAACGGCAAAACGACTACGACCCGGCTCATCGCTCACATTGTTGCCTGCACCGGCAAAAAAGTTGGCATGACATGCACGGACGGAATCTATATCGCTGGTCGCCGTATCGATTCGGGTGATTGCAGTGGACCGCAGAGCGCGCGTTCGGTTTTGATGAATCCGTCGGTCGATGCGGCCGTTTTGGAGACAGCCCGCGGTGGAATCCTGCGCGAGGGACTCGGCTTCGACATGTGCGATGTTGGAGTGGTCACAAACATCGGCGAAGGCGATCATCTTGGTCTAGCCGATATCGAAACCATTGAACAGCTAGCCAAAGTGAAACGCTGCGTCATCGAAGCCGTCCACAAGAATGGTTATGGCGTTTTGAAGGCCAACGATCCGCTCACGGCGGAAATGGCCGAAAAGTGCAAGGGCTCGGTGGTGTTCTTTGCACTCGATGGCAACGACCCTGTTTTGCTGGCCCATCGCGCCAAAGGTGGCCGCGGTGCTTTCGTCCGCGACAATTCGGTGGTTTTGGCCGAAGGAGACACGGATTTCGTTCTGTTGACCTTGGACAGAATTCCACTGACACACAATGGTCGAATCGGCTTCCAAGTCGAGAATGTACTGGCTGCTGCAGGTGCCTGTTGGGCTCTTGGAATGCCATGCGAACAAATTCGACTCGGTCTTGAGTCCTTTTCGTCTCACATGGACAAAGTGCCTGGGCGTTTCAATCTGATGGAGATCCATGGAGCGACGGTGGTGGTGGACTACGGTCACAACCAATCGTCTCTATTGGCCATCGCCGAAACATTGAATCAATTTCCACACCCTTGTCGAACCGTAGTCTACTCTGCAGCCGGCGATCGCCGGGATGTCGATATGATTCGCCAGGGACAAATTTTGGCAGACCATTTCGATCGTATTATCCTCTACGAGGATCAGTATCTTCGTGGCCGTCAGCCTGGCGAAATCATGTCCCTCTTCAAACAAGGGATGGATAGCGGTAAACGCGTGAAGGAAATTCACGAAATGCAGGGGTGGCAAAACGCGGTGGATCGTGCGTTGAAGTTGATTCGAAAAGGTGAATTCCTGTTGATGCAAGCCGACACGATCGATGAAGCGGTACAGTACCTGCAGCATTCAATCGAGCACGAAAGCATGGGCCGCGAAATCGAACTGGATGCCGCAATTCTTAAGCCGACAGAACCTTCGTCGACAATGGTGCCAATCGTAGAAACAGCCCCAGACGCTAAGAGTCGTACGGTTTAGTTAGTACTAGCAAGCAAGTGTCTGGCCGTGGCTGGCCGTGGCTGGCCGTGGCTGACGCTGCTAGCGTCAGTACTGAAGCTGGCAGCGTCAGCCATTTATATGGTCCAATGCCACAACCTACCGGCTGTGGCCATTTTCGCGAATCGTTTTGAGACGTGCAGACATGGCTTTGGCTCGCACAGGCTCATTCTCGGCAACGTTCACGGACTGGCTTAGATCGGTGGCAAGGTTGTAAAGCTCGATCGAGGGACCGTTCGCCTTCGCTCCCCCTTTCTCGATCAGCATCCAATCGCCCACTCGCAAAGCGAGAGGGTTGGGCGCGTTTCCCTGCAACACGAGATGATCGCGAGCAGGTACTTCCGTCTTTTTTCCCAACCAAGCGGAAAGGACGTTGAAGCTGTCAGGACCAGCACTCGCATCGAGTTTTTGGTCTGAAAGCCCTGCGAAGCTAGCCATCGCATCCACATGACCAATCAACTCAGCCGATACGCTCCCTTTGGGGATATGACCAGGCCATCGTGTAATAAACGGGACGCGATGGCCACCTTCGTAGAGAGCTCCTTTGCTTGCCCGCAACGTGCCGTTTGGCGGTTGCCTGCCATGTAGTGCATTGGTCCCATCGTCGTACGTATTCTTAATCGCGCCACCATTATCACTGGTGAAAATGACAAGGGTGTTGTCGGCGAGTCCGTTTCGATCGAGTGCGTCCATGAGCTGGCCGATTGACCAATCGAGCTGATGGATTACATCGCCGCGCCAGCCACATTCACTGGTACCTTGGAAACGAGGATGCGGGACCATCGGCTCATGGATATCATGCGTCGAATAGAACAGGAAAAAAGGTGCTGACTTGTTCGTCTCAATGAAGCTGACTGCTTTTTTGGTAAGGACGTCGGCAATGTCTTCGTCGACCCAACGAGCCGCTTTGCCACCGGTCATGAAACCGATACGCGGAATGCCGTTGATAACAGTGTCTTTGTGGCCAGGGCCACCCTGGATCTTTAGTTTGACGTCCGGGTCGATACCCGTTGGTTCGTTGCCAATTTTTTGGCCAAAACTGACTTCGATTGGATCAGCTGCATCGTATCCCACAACCTGCCGATTCTCGACAAACACACACGGGACCCGATCACCAGTCGCCGGGATTAGAAACGCATAGTCAAAGCCGATTTCAAGCGGACCGGGTTTGATTTCGACGTTGTAATTGGTTTTTGGCGGTGCTCCCAATCCAAGGTGCCATTTACCGACCACACCTGTCTTGTAGCCCGCAGTTTTAAGCACCGTCGCGATCGTTGTGGTACCGGGCGGGATAAGTGCAGACTGGTCGCCACGTGCGATGCCAGTATTCGGCTCTCGCCACGCGTAGCGTCCCGTCATTAGGGCATACCGAGTGGGTGTGCAAACCGCGGCGGTCGAATGGGCGTCCGTGAAACGACATCCCTGAGCAGCAAGCTTATCCAGGTTCGGTGTCTTTACTTTAGTCGCTCCATAGCAACCCAAATCTGCGTAACCGAGGTCATCCGAGATGATATAGATTACGTTTGGTTTGTCAGCGGCGAAGCCAACTCCGCAAACACTAAACAAAAACAACGAGACGGAAAGCCACGCCATGTACTTATTTTTCAACATTAGTTTACGGTCCTTTTTTCCTGATCTTAGGATATTACTTTTTCTTGGTTGTCGACTTTGGATCGCGAATTGTATCGCCAGGCGCTACAGCGTTTTGAAGCATCGCATCGAGACGAGCCCGCATTGCTTTCACTTTTTCAGGTTGCGATTGAGCGAGATTGTTGGATTCGGCTATGTCTTGCGCAAGGTTGTAGAGTTCCATTTTGCCGGTGGCTTTTTCGTCGGCAGACTGCTCATCCGCGCCCTTGTCCGAGGGGCTAAGCAAGAGTTTCCAATCTCCCATTCGAATGGCCGACTCACCTAGTCTATTGCCGACTAACAGAATGGCATCGCGAGGCGACTTCCTATTCTGCGTGAGCATTGGCCAAATGTCGATACCGTCGGGTTGCAACTCCTGGTTGGCTTTTGCGCCAACCAGCTTAACGAGTGTAGGATACCAGTCGACGGCGTGCATGGGTTCTTTGACAGTAATCCCCGCTTGGATTCGACCGGGCCAGTTGGCAAAGGCGCAAACTCGAACACCGCCTTCGTAAATAGTACCCTTGCCTGCCCGAAGCGGCGTGTTCATGGTCGCCTTGCCTGGGGCCGGTCCACCATTGTCGCTTGAGAAGATGATGAGGGTGTTTTCGCGTAGTCCCGATTCCACAAGTGCGGCTGTGATTTGTCCGATGGCTTCATCCACCGCGGATAGCATGCCAGCGATGGTTTGTCGGAGCTTGGGTAAGTCTTTGTAGGGTTCCGTGTAACTTTCGGGGACCTGATGCGGTCCGTGAATACCATTGAATGGCACGTACAGGAACAACGGTTGATCGGCTGGTTTTTCTTTGATTAAACGGCAAGCTTCTTTTGCAACCAAATTTGTAGTGTATCCTTCTTCTACGATAGGAATGTCGTCCCGGTACCAATCCGGTTTTCCGTCGCGAATATGCGTGAAGTAATCGAGAGCGCCGAACATGTGACCATACTGATGATCGAAGCCCCGCCGCGTCGGTTTGTAAACGGATTCAAACTCGCCCAGATGCCACTTGCCGCACATGGCAGTTGAATAGCCAACTTCCTTTAACGCTTGAGGCAAAATTCGTTCCGCCAACGGTAAGCCCCAGGGAGCGCCCGGGCGTACGACGTTGTAAACACCGGTATGAGTCGCATATCGGCCCGTCATCAAGGCGGCCCGCGTCGGTGAACAGACAGGTTGAACATAGAACGACTTGAGAATTGCCCCCGCATTTGCCAGTTTATCGATGTTTGGAGTTTTGATATCGGTTCCACCATTGAAACCGCAATCTGCGTAGCCTAAGTCATCGACGAGAAAATAGACGATGTTCGGCTTGCGAGAAGCGTCTAACTCATAGCCGTATAGGTTATTGGACTTGATGGAAAGTACGGAGAGTTGCAGCAGCAACGGGAGATAGACTGAAATTTTCATGGCAATCGCGCTGAGTAGAAGTGACCAATTAACGTCAACCAAAATCCGAGGGTATTTCCGGAGTATAGCAGACTCCAGAGTGCAATCCATTAGCCATGGAAGGCGAGCAGACCAAAACCATCCGCTTTTCGTACCGCGAAACGCAATTGGCATGCCTGTGGCTTTATGCCCGGGTTTTTGACCTACGCTCTAGAGATATGGTAACCTTCCCCCGAGATAAACTCGGGGGCATTGGCATGCCTTCGGCTTTATGCCGGGGGTTCTGACCGTTTACTCTAGAGGCGTGGTAACCGAACTGCGGTTCAAATACTGTTCCAGATTGCTATAAAAATTTTCGTCGATGAGTTTCGCGTCATTCGGGTTTTCTGGGTCTAATCCTCGCCGCCGCTCCCACTCATCCGGGATGCCATCGTGGTCTCGATCTTCGATGGCTACTCCAGGTGCGAGCTCTGGCCAACCACCTGAGTCCGTTTGCGAGTCGATGATGCCAGGAATACCACTGCGACTCCCCTTGGTCGAAACGCGACGTATCCGAACATCCTCCAGGATGCGTCGATCGAAACTGTCTAGCATCGGAAGGTTGGCACCGACGTCCAGCATGACGCTCTCATATGCGTCACCAGCTGATTGCTCTGCAACGCAGGAATCGCAAAACGGTTTGTCGAGCCTGATTCGCGGAATGAGTTCCGAAGCGACGACCACGCTAGCCGGGCTCCAATTGTTGTCGTCGAAGTCTTTGCCCTCCATGTGATTTCCTTGGACGTAGTATTGCTGGGGATCTTGTTCCGAGCCAGTGTCGGGTTTCAAAAGATGGAAGACTCGCGTCGCAGGGCCTGGAAGATAAAAATTGTTGACGAAGTTGAGTGCTTTGACTCCTCCGTCGGTCGTGCGGTGCTCCCAGTTGTAGACCACGTTGTTGCGGATATCCAATCGGCCTGCAAATCCGCCCCCCTTTTCCAGACCTCCCGCCAAACTCCAGTTGCGTCCCGCGCAATGCGCAAGCAGATTGTGGTGAAAACTTCCGATGTTTCCGGAGATGCTCGCGGCGAATGAATGCCCTTTGCCAGGTTGGTATTTTTTGTGATCGGCGATGTTGAGCGCTTCTGCCACAATGCAGCGTTGGAATGTGATGTTCGAGGCACCGCGTGAACTGACCCCTTCGTCAATCGACCAACTGACAGAACAGTGGTCCATGATCGAATGGTCGGTGCTTGCAAAGCCGGTTCCATCCATCGTCAAATGGGCTTCGTCGCCTACTCGAATACGAACATGCCGGATAATGGCGTCGTGCGTTCCAAAACAGCCGAAAGTATAGCCTCGAACGCAAATACCACCGCCAGGCGCCGTTTGTCCGGCGATGGTAATGTAGGGATTGTGAATGACTAGTTTGCTCTTGAGCGAAATGGTTCCTCCAACACGAAAGACAACCATCCGTGGCCCCTCGGCTTCGACAGCGGCCCGCAAAGAACCCGGTCCGGCGTCGTTGAGGTTGGTAACTTCCATCAAGGTGCCTCCCATGCCACCGCGTGCAAAGCGACCGTAACCCTCCGCACCAGGGAATGCCAGTCGTCTCACTTGAAATCGCCACACCCTTCCGTAGACCACTGGCTCAGTTTTGCCTATCGGAATGGAATCCATTCGCCAGTAGTAGGTTTTATGAGGATTCAATCTTCCGACGGGTTTCAATGAACCGTTGTCAAGCGACAGTTCAGATGAAATCGTCGTACCTAAGAATTCGGGTGCGTTTGGGTTCGCGCTCGCTACCTTAATCGGATCGTCTCCGAAATAGACGCGTTGCATCGAGGTGTGGTTCGGCGAAGTCCACTTTAGCGTTGGCGACTCTTCGGCGTGTTCATCGCCATCGAAAGGTTGCGGTCTTTTGGCTTGTTTGCGTGGGTCAGTCACGTCCAGTGCAAAGCCGTTCAAGATCACGGTGGAAGCGAGTGCGGGCTTGGCTTTCCAGGTAATGATCACGTCGCGGCCTGCCACTGCCTCGAACTCGCCCCAAATGCTGCCGCTGTCGTCGTCATGCAAAACGCGCCGCGAAGGTTGAAAGCCCTCAACAATGTTTTGGCCGTCGATGTTCAAACTCAATTCGCCGACCTGATCGTCATTGAGGAAGTTATGAAAGGAAACGAGGGAGTGCTTGCCAGTTTGTAAGCCGCGTATGCGCATTTCAAGAATGGCCGCGGTCCCTTCCTGGGCCTTAATCGCAATGCCATCGGACGCAAGCGCGGCCCGATTCTCAAATCCTTTTTTCCACCAATCGCAGAGCATTTTCGTGGCCGGATCGACGCAACGCAATACAAAGATTAGCCCGTGGATCTCGGTTGTGGACTCTTGCGTTTCATTTATCCGCCAATGATTGCAATCGGGAGCCAAAACATCCCGACGGCCATTGTCCTGACTGATGTCGACTCGAAAGACGGTTGATGTGTCTTCGCATTGCCCGAACGGGAGCGGAAATAGCAACCCAACCAGTATTGCCACAATGGGACCGGTGCAGCGTTGTGTTTGAGTGGTCATGAGGCACGCTTCAATCGAATCGCTAAATAAGGTTTTCCAGGGAGTGGAAGGCTCGTTCGATTGGTACCTCGGAAAACGTATTTCCCGTCCGGTACCAATTCAAGAACACCTTCTACCGGATCGATCGTCATCTCCCAAGTATCAATGATTTCCGCCTTCAATCGCATGGGTTCGAGAAATCCATCGCAGGGCAAGGTGACTTTCCACTCGCTCGGTGTCTCTTTGCCAAAATAGACGAAGTAGAACTCACCTTTTTTTCCAGCGGTTCGAAAGTCTTGCCACTTGTCGATCGGTTCCCAAGCAGTCGGTGGTCCTTCCTCCAGGATCTTGCGTAGGAAAGCGATCCTAGATGGGCTTTTGCCATAGAGTTCGCCTCCTCGAGCCCACCAGATAACACTCTCGGGGTGCCGAAATGTTTCCCCGTGGCCAACATAGGTACCAGCGATCGTACCTTGCCAAAAGCGATGAACCATCTCTTCGGCCGAGAGGTTGCCCCACCGCTGCTCGATGTCACCCTCGTACTTGACTTCATCAAAGACGATGGGCTTGCGGTAAACATCTCGATAGAGGACAGCGCGACCAAAGTCACCAACCGCCGAACCATTCTGGATGCTCACATGCGTTAGACCTGGTTTGTTTTGATTGTAGATTTCGCGGCCGTTATGAATCGAGCAAAGGCGATGATGCGGATCTCGCGCAATGACAAGATCGAGGAAACGATCCCAATCGGTGAGTTTTTTCTCGAGCATAAAGTCGAATTCATTGGCAAGTGACCACCAAACGTTGCGGTATGCGGAAAGCCTCGCGATTGCGTATTTGAGATAGCGATCGTCGGAGTCCGCGGACATGCGATCGAATCCCCATCGTCCCTTGTCGTACGGATGAAACAAGATGAGATCGGATTCAATGCCTTGTTCTTGCAACTGAACAATCCTGCGTTCAAGGTGACGAAAGAACTCGGGTTCGAAACGGCTGAAGTCCCAGTCCTTTGGCGGTTTGCCAACGAATGGATAGCGAGGAGGATCGTTTTGGTTGTAATCGTAGTTCTTCGGAAAAAGGCACATTCGAAGCTTGTTGAATGGACTCGACTTCAACGTCGAAAGTGTTTGCGTTTCCAGGGCTTCCGATTGATGAGTCCATGCGTAACAAGTGGTACCGATTGGGAAGTAGGGCGTTCCATCGGCATAGGCAAAGTGAAATCGATCGCGAACAACCACGGGACCACGATTCGATTTCGACGGTGCCACCACTCGCAAGGATCCGTTCCTGCCGTGGAGTTCTGGTCGGTTGCTGTGCGTTTGATAAGTCCATTCGCCGAGTTCATCGGGACTGAATCGGACAAGGTATTTCCCGTTACCATCGTAGAAGCCATGAACTTCCACATCATGCTTGGCGTGTCGAAAGCGAGCCGATAAATCTACGTCGGTGAATGGATTTCCCGATGAAGGGCCGTCAAACGCGAGTTCAAACAGCCCCCATCGCTCAACCTCGTTCGCCAAAAGTAAGCCGGAGAAGCAGTTCCAATAGAAAACGCAAAGAAAAAGAATCCACGAACACCCTTGTGTCATCATTCGCCCGCAGAATAACGGGAGAGCGAGGCAAGGAGGGGAGCGGCGTAGTCTTGTCGTTGGTCTCATCTGGTGCTTTCGGGTTGAAAAAACAGGATTATTTGGCGGGAAGCCATACCGACATTTCTGACAATCCTCGATTTCCCCATGCGTAGTAGGGAACGAGTTGAGCTTCGATGGATTCAAAAGGTTTATTGACTCGTTCCCGGTACAGTTCTCCATCCCACGCATCGCTCGAACGATAAGCAAGCTTGGTGTGAAGGGCGAACGCACCCGGTAGTTCGGCACTGAAAACAAGTTCAAACACAGCATCCACTGGGATGAAGCTATTCATCACTTTGCAATTCGGGGGCAAGTCCGTCGATTCGAGGCAATACAGCAATGGTCCGCGACGGATGGCGACCTGATTGCGAGTCTCCTCAACCAACGGATGGGATTCTAGCAAACGGACGGGCATCGGCAGATCGATTTCGATTTGATCGCCAGCTTTCCATGCTTGTTCGATCGAAACATAAGTACCGGGGGAGAACTCGGCATTGGAAAGGACGCCATTGACCTTTAACGAACCCTCCTTGGCCCATCGCGGAATTCGAAGTCGCAAAGCCCAAACGTTTTTGGGAGTCTCGACAATGTGAATCCGAATACGCCCATTCGACGGGTATTCGGTTTCTTGGACGAGCTCGATCGGTGATCCGTTATCATCCACGGTTCGAAGCCGACTGGAACCATATAGATGCACCCAAATCGCATCGCTCGATTTGCCGTAAGTGTAGAGTTGAGATTGAGCAATCGTTCGCACAATATTGGGCGGGCAACAATAGCAGCTGATAAAAGGTTGCCTTTGACGCGACCATCGCAACTCGGTTGGCATTCGATCCAACTGACGTAGGGTATTGGTGTAGAAGTAGCTTGAGCCATCGAGGCTAACCGTTGCGAGCAATCCGTTGTACAGAGCCATTTCCAAGACATCCGCAAATTTTGCGTCCCCGGTGAGTTGGAGCATTCTCCAGTTCCAAAAGATGTTACCGATCGTTGCACAGGATTCGTTGTGAGCCGTACTACTCGGAAGTTGATAAGGCCTCCCATAGGCTTGATGGATTCTGAAGATAGACTTCTGGGCCGACGAACCGTCTGGCGAAGCTCCATCAAAAAGTGCACCGCAAGCGCCCGTCACGTAGAGCTTCGAAGCATTGACGTCTTCCCATATTGTCTTCAATGTGTCGAGCAACTGTCGGTCACCGGTTTCTGCTACTAGGTCGGCGACGCCGGCATAAAGGTAGTTGGCTCGCACGGCATGTCCGACGGCTGCGGTCTGTTTTCGAAAGGGAATGCGATCTTGATTGTCATCGGTACCATCCACCACAGCATCTCGTCGCTCGATTAGCTTTTGAGCAAGCTGTATGAAACGAGGATTGTCGACGAATCTCCCCAGTTCGATCAAACCCATGTAATGCGACGGGCAAATGGCGCTTCGACCCAACGGCGAGTCGGGGCTGTTAAACGTTCTGTCTAAGAAATCCGCTGCCGAAACAGCAATGTTCAAAAGACTCTTCTTGCCAGTCGCGCGGCAATGAACGCACGCTGCCGTCATTAGGTGCCCAAAGTTGTAGAGCTCAAGCTGAAGAGGTTCTGAGAACGGTATAGCCGTTAAGTCCCCTTGTCGCTTTCTAATTTGAATAGGCGTGTGAATGTAGCCGTCCCGACGCTGTGCTCTACCGATGGCTGAAATAGCTTGATCCATGTGCTGTTCAAGTTGAACGTCCTTGCTGCTAGCGAACGCACTCGACGCTGCTTCGATCCATTTGTAGAAATCGCCATCGTTCCATGCCGGGCCTCGATGCTTGCCATCTTTGTCGCCAGCGGCAATGAGAAAGTTCGTCAAAAACTGGCTATTCACATCGTCGACCATCGTGTTCCACATCTGGGGCAACGATGACTCCCGACAAGTCTTTTGTCGTTCGGCCCAAAAGCCACTTGTCCACTCCGACTCGCCGAGCTCGATGCGCTGAAAAACAGTTTTCGGCTTAGGTGCAACAGTCTGCTCAATACTTGTTTCTTCGGATTTCAACGACGCCAAAGAAAACGATAGCCCAATGAGACTAACCATTCCGTTCCAAGCAAAGTGAGTACGCATCGGTAAGTGTGTCGCATTGAGGGTTAGGGGTGAAAATTGTCGCCTTTCGCTCTGTGAAAGCGCGTTTGCGAGGCGTACTTTCGCGGAGCGAAAGGCGAGTGCGCCTTTAAAGGCGATTGATTTGCTGGGTGGAAGTCCTAGTCAGGGTAACGTTACCGCCCTGTATCCGACAGTG
>JAYTVM010000425.1:0-14252 GCA_043743995.1 Pirellula sp.
TGGCACGCCCAAAGCGATTAGCGATGGGCGTGGGAAGTGTGGCAAATGACTCTAGCTAGCGATTCACCACGCCCTTCGTACCTCAGAGCGTGCCACCCGGTTTCTACAACGTCTTCAAATACTCGAGCAAATCAATCTTTTCTTCTTCGCTGAGTGCGGACGGAAAATCGTGGCCTGTTGCGGACTTGCCAGGTTGCGTTGTGTCAAAGTACCAGCGACGCTCGGACGGCTTCAGACGTCTAGGCATTTCACTCGTCGAATCAATGCTCAGCCCCATCCGTTCGGTATCAAGTCCCAACGCGATGCGTCGCCACAGTGTTGGACGTTCCTCAGGATGCAGCATGTGCCAGAGCGTTGGAACACTTCCGTTATGCAAATAGGGAGCAGATGCCCAGATGCCATCCAGGGGTGGCGCGACATAGCCATCCACGTCGGCAATCGTATTTTGACCGCCAAGGTTTGCGAACCAGCTCTTGCCATAATGTTCTCGATGTTTCGGACTTAACGCATCGAGCCTGACCCGATCTGTGCCAATGTCCTCGATCGAAACTCGTATCTCAGGGTAACTTGAATCTGTGCCGTAAGTTCCGTGGCAGGATGCGCAGTTGTTCTGAAAGACCAGTTCGCCACGTTGGGACCTTGCTTGGTCGATTGGCAGGGGATACTTCGGTGGCCTCAACGCGGAGATAAACTCGTAAACTTGGCTAAAGTCCTTTTCCCAGCTTTTGAACTGTTCTGGGCCGTTTTGTCGAACGAGCATGAACTGCATCAGTCCTCGGTGCCCTTTTTCCGCAAAACCATCGATGTACATGTGATGCTTGCGGTGGAAATGCCACCAGGGTGGCGCATCCATGTCATGGTGGACCATTTCCGCCGGTGGGCGATCCAGATGAACGTTGAGGTCTTTGTCTCGAAAATTCATGAGTGCTACGCCGAACATGACTGCATTGCTCGAGCCCACGGTCTTGCCGAGAGGCATGAACACCGAACCCACGTCCATATGCCCAAGGGGCTTTTGCAACGAAATTTTGATTTTTCGAACTTCTTCCGTCAACGACTCCAACGCGTAGGTGGTATTGGGAGCACCTGGGTAAGTCGCACCGAAAAGGTTGCCGCCGTGGCACGCAAAGCAGTTCATCACGTACCGATTATCGTCCGTTACGACATACTGTAATGGCTTGTCTGGATCGTCGGGTCGCGGAGCTAGTCCATAGGCAGTCCATGTGTTGGCCCGCGACTTGGCCTCCAGCGTCACATCCGTAAGACTCCATGCATGGTTGACCGCGTCCAGTTTCCCGAGAACGTCCTCGTCAAAGTCGGCGGGCAAGTAAACGTTGTCAACCAAATGCCGATAGCCGGCCTTCGCATCATCGGACATTCCATCCCAATGCTCTTGGTATTGCTTTTGCAAGCTTTCGCGGATGAGAGTAGCCTGAGTTGGCCTATCAGGTTCTGGACGATCCGCGAACGCATAGCCCTCCGCGAAAAAGCCAACCAAGGCCATGAACCAAGCACGAATGGGACGGAACATCAATGCAAATTCTATTTTTAATAGGTGGAAGTTCATGGTTTGCAGGACTTAGTCTATTTTAGCGGCCTGCAAAGCCTTTGATGCAAAAAGTTTCGAATTTCCATTTTCCACCGCGTTTCAGGGCCCTACTCCGCCTACTCCCCTGGTTATTGACTTGGGCCGCGTTGCGGCGGATAGCGACGCTCGTCACCCCATCAGTCAACCAACTCCGTCAACCCTACTTGAAAGGTGCCGTCACTCTTGGCTTGGCCGCGAGCCATCATCGGAGTATTGAATTGCAGTTCGATGTTTCCGCTCGCATCGACAGCAATCAGGCCGCCTGAGTCCGTGGGCAACGTGGTGTGGATGGCTACCTGCGCAGACGCTTGGAGCGACTCCTTCAAGTATTCCATCCTCGATGAAACAGCCGACGCGATGTGGTGTTTGATGTAAAGTTCCCCGACACCGGTGCAACTTACGGCGCAGGTCGAATTCTTTGCGTATGTGCCAGCCCCAATGATTGGCGAGTCACCGACTCGGCCATATTTTTTCCCGAGCAATCCGCCAGTGCTGGTGGCTGCAGCAAGATTTCCTTGTTGGTCGCGAACCACACAGCCAACCGTCCCCAAATAGAACAATCGATCGTCACCTGTGTCATGGTCAAATTTCGAAGTCGCGCCACCTTTGGCGGCTTGCTTCTGCTTCCACTTTTCCCAACTCTCGGTTTGTTCTGGTGTTTTGAAATAATCAAGCGACTCCAAACGCAATCCGATCTCCTTGGCGAAATGATCGGCTGGCTCACCACATAGAAAAACATGAGGTGTCTTGTCGCGCACCGCTCGGGCAAGTTCGATCGGATTGCGGGCTGTGCTTACGCCAGCCACGGCACCACAACTTAGATCCGATCCATCCATAATGCTCGCATCCATGGAAACGTCGCCGATACTATTGAGAACGGAACCTTTTCCCGCATTGAAATTCGGGTTGTCTTCAAGAATTTGCACTACCGCTTGAACGATATCGATCGCAGCCACGGATTTTTCAAGCATCTCGGTACCCTTCTTTAACGCTGCTCTCAAACCGTTGAGGCGATCTTGAATCTGTTTGTCCGACCAACGCCCAGGTTCACCGCCGGCCCCACCATGGATTGCAATCGACCAAGCAGATTTGCTTTGCGTAAGTTTCCCAGTTGGAGATGGCTGATTCATGCTGCGTGAGTTGGGGTTGCCGGTTGGCGAAATGAGATCGTCCGAGTGCGCGTACACACAAGGTACCGAAATGGATACGACGATTGCAACGCATCGAGTGAGTTTTGCGAATAGAATCATTGCGATGGTCGGCCTTAATACCTAGGGATTTTCGGGTCAATTTCTAAGCTCCATTGGTCGATTCCGCCAGCCATACTCGTGGCTTCCAGGTGACCGTTTTGGCGGAACCAGTTGGCAACTCGCAATGATCTGCCACCATGATGGCAGTGGACAACAATACGTTTGTCGTCGAGTGAAGCAAGTGCGTCTGGCGATGGGGGCCATTGCCCCATCGACATCAGAATCGATTTGTCGATTTTCGCGATCTCATACTCGTTTGGCTCGCGACAATCGACCAGCGCGATAGCATTGCCATCATCATCTGTGCCAGTTTTCAGCCAACGTTGGACGGAATGAATATCGATTTCGATGTTGGACACAGAAGCTCCTTAATTAAGTTTGGCGCGGTGCTCAGGATTAGAACTCACAGTTCGCCCGATTGCTAGTAGTACTTCTTCCTGGCTTGCGGGTTTGAAACCGCCATTGGAATCGATTCACGCAATCGGCGTTAAGAAACAGAACATCCGTCGACGGAGCTACGGATCTACGTGAGACCCCCCAACCTCAAAAACCCGTCCTACCGCGGCTTGATATTCCATTTTTCGTCAAAAAAATTGGCCTCCGCGATTTTGCCTGGAAATCTCGAATCAGGCGGCGTGGACAAGTCGACGACAGCCCAATCGGGGAGCTTAGGGATCTGCCGCGCGTTGTTGAGGTAGTCGTATTCGCGGTAAGTGAAGCCGCTGTTGAGAACTACGTAGCGCAGTGGATTCAATGGGTTTGGATAAATAAACACTGGGACGTGGTTAGCCGCATCGAACTTTCGGTCACCGATCACCACTTGCTCGCGATTCCACTGTATCGGAAGTTTGTCCGCCATTTTCCCAAGGGTCGGATTGCTCTGTGGATCGCCCCAGAGAATCAAGTTGTAGTTTTCGATATCCTCGGGCTTGAGTTCGTCCGAAGCTTTGACAATGGCATCGCCTCGCATTTGCCGTTGCCACTCGAGCACCGCACGCTTGAATTCCGCTTCGACCCACTGATCCACTTTTGGATGATGGCCAGTCGCGGTTGGCTTGACAAAGAGAAACGGGCCCATGAACGCATCGTCGATCGGGCCTTGCAATCCATGCGTTTTGCGGAGTTGCGTTGAAGGCGGTTCAATCGGCGAAACCTGACCCCATTTGCCGCCAACCTTTCGAAGTCGAACGCCCCACGATAGATCGGAGCGCCTAGCAACTCGAACGTGCAAGTTTTCCAATGAGACGTAAATGGCTGATTCGTTCAAGGGAAGGCTGCTCGCATCTAGATTGAGACTCAGATCGGTAACATTGCTAACTTGAAGCGAAATCGGTTTAATGCCGTCCCATTCGGCGAAAACGGTTGCCGGAACCCAGTGCTCTTCCAAAGCATTAATGGTGACCCAATGGGCTTGGTTGTATTGGAGCGTTGTTGTCGTGAAGGAAATTTGCTTTGGTGGTTCCGACGAACGCAACCCATCGAGGATCGCTAGTCTTCTCTCTATCTCAACGCGGGCCGTCGGATCGACTTTATGGGCTGTCTTGGGAGCGATGATGTGCGTCAATTCAAAGCGTTCGTTCTCCGGCAGATTCCAAAGAGCCTCTGCCATGACATCCGCCGCTTGTTTCTGTTTGTCGATTTCGCCGCTATAAGCGATGGTCGGCAGCATGCGCAGGTTGCGAGCCCAAACGGGACAATCGTACATCTGCCACAGTTTTTGTTCGTACCAGGTCGGCTTTAGCTCTTCGGATTGAAAGACTTTCAAAAACTGTGGCGTCTCGGAGAATCCAGCACCGGGATTCGCTGCAAGCCATTTATCTGGATAGTGAACGGCAAGATGCCACGCTGCCGCGCCACCCATCGAAAATCCCCGTATGACAACCCGTTTTGGATCGAGCTTATATTCTTTCACCGCATGTTCGAGAACCTCCAATGTGTCCACTTCGCCGGCAAGCTTGTTCGCATTGCAATAGCGACCGAAGGGGTGAATCGTGATGACGCCTGGCTCGGGGGCTGGGTCAGGGTTGGTCATGCGTGTTGCGATGAATTGCAACTCGAGTCCTTTTTCACTGCGGCCACGGCACCAGATATCGGCACGTGGTACTTTGTCGTCCATCTTCCTAGTCGATCGTACCACTCCATAAGGTTGCACAGAGCCATCCAGCTTGGATCGAAAGCCACGAACGGTCTGTTGCGGCAATCCATAATAAAGCTGCCACGGCGTTCGTTCCCCTTTCAACTCCGAGGCCCTTGAAAGCCCTTCTTGCAAAACAAGTTTCGCACGTTCAGAATCCTTCGGCTCAAAGAAGCCATCTTCGTTGAGCGCCAGTCCGACCGCTCTTGCAAATATCTCAACGTCGGGAAGGTATTGTTGGATGATCGCGCTTTTGGATTTGCGAAGTTCTGCGATTTGATCCTTGAGCGCATCCAGTTCCTTTTGTAGATTCGCTCGCACTTCGTCATCGATCGCAATTCCAGGTGGCGGAACAGGTCGAACCGAATTCGCTTGATTGTCGGCGGGACCATCTGCCAAAATCGTCGAAGTCGTCCAAGCCAACACGAAAGCAACAAGGAATAGGCGGGAATTCATGGTGCACAACCAATGTAGTGGGGAGGTGGAATGGGGGGGACGAGCCAAGTATAGTCGCACAATCAGAGCGTGTGGCCACAACAAAAACGTGCGGCGAAAGGCGACAATGCTTCACTGAGGGCTGTAATAGTCAATCGTGCGTTGAATCGCATCTTCGCAAACGGCGCAAAAGCCTTCCTTTGGATTAGCGCTACCCATCCAGCAACTGGACTGGGGCCGATACATCCCTTTGGACAAATAGCCAGCACCCTCGAACGCTCCCACTATCCGTTCGACGTTATTCGAGGTTGGAAGCGTTGGTAACACGACGCCCTTGGACAAGAGCGATTTCCATTTGATTTGATTGGGATCCAGTTGCCGAGTGATGTTGGGCTCGACGGGTTCAATGCCCGCGGGGTACATGTCGTTGTAGGATACATTGCCGACATATTCGTCTGCCAAATACGCTAATCCATGTCCAAGCTCATGTACAAATACCATTTGGCTGCGGGGCGAATCGGTACTGCAAACGCAGTAATCCAAGCAGATGGCTCCACCGCCGTACGTCGATGTGTTGACGAGAACGACGATCGTGTCATAGGGCACGCATGCGGCCATCTGATGCATGCGGTGGTTGTCCTCTAGCAAAAGATAACGATCGATGTCGAGGGTGTTGAAGGACGAATTCAGGGCGGTGTTTCGAAAGATTCCCTTATGCGGCTCGTCGGTTCCGGATTCCTCAGAAGCCCGAAAGACACCTCGAACGTTGAATCGATCTCTGGATGTTGTGTAGGGGGCAGCAGAGAACAGGTAGTCTGCCATTTTTTGGACGTCGCTCTGGAACTTGTCCTCTTGCGAGGCGGAATAGCCCTCGGCCAGAAAAACCAAGTCAAGGCAATCGTGCGCCTTACCCTTGATTTGAACATCGAACGGCTTATCGAAACTTCCGGGCGTCTCGCGGCGGATTCGGATATCGGCGGGATCCAATTTTTCGGTAAATAGGATCGACAGCGAATTGTCTCCATTGCGGTGCTCAATGGTCAACTTGATGGCTGCTCTTGGGAAGGGGATCCGAGTTGTTGTTTGGAAGACTCGTTTCGTGCCAAGGATAGCTGGCTTGGTCGTCGCATACTCCGCAAAAAGGGTGTCGAACCCCTTGGAATAGATCAAGCGGTTGGAAGCCGCGTCCCAAACCTTAACTTGGAATTTTCCATACGGAAACGGAGTCAACAGATTCTTCGGACTCTCTGGCCAGCAAGGTTCCAGCGATACGTTTTGTAATGTCGTTACCAACTCGCGTGCGTCGCCGCATTGGTATAGCTCTAAACGAAGGGCTTTGTCGTGAAAAAAGTCTTCGAAGGACACAGGCTCAGGCTCGCGCGACTGGCCAACCACAAAACAAGCCGTCGCCATGAACGCCCAAAGCCAAAGAAGGCTCTTCCGTATCGCCAGATTCATAATGGCCCGTCGCGTTTCAATTCCACAATTCGAGGTCCGTTATTGGCTTTTTGGCAACCATTGACGCAACCGCTGCAACTCGACTGAGAGCTCTTATTCGGATCCGGTTTGCGGATAAGCCCCAACCAAAAAAAGAACCACGATCGCAGCACGACGATTGCGCAAAGGGCTACCACCAGAATCGCAATAACGGTTTGTTGGTCCATGCTTTCTAGCTCCAAAAACGGAAGCATTGGTAAGTTAGCCAAGCTCCAATATATGCCAGGGTCGTCATGTAAGTGAAGGAAAAAATCGGCCATCGCCACGAATTGGTCTCGCGCCGAATGGTCATCAGCGTAGCCGAACACTGAGCACACAACGCGAAAAAAACCATGATCGAGAGGGCCGTAGCCAAGCTGAATACAGGTTTGCCGTCCGGCCATTCGGCCTGTCTCATCTGCTCCTGAAGCCCCTGGCTCTCTTCGTCTTGTTCGGAGCCGAGCGAGTAAATCGTGCCCAAAGTAGCAATAATCACTTCACGGGCTGGAAAGGAAGCGATGACCGCTACCCCAATCTTCCAATCCCAACCAAGTGGTTTTACCAAAGGTTCGATTCGGTGCCCAGCCATTCCTAAAAAACTCGTCTCCATCAAGTTGCTTCGTTGCCGATTCACTTCTTCTTGGACTCGGGCGATCGCCTTTTGGTTTTTTTCGAGCAAGTCTTCGACCGCCAAACGCTCGTCCTCGTTTTGTTTGATCCGTTTTGGGTTGGTCCACTCCGCTTTTTCGGAATGCAATTGCTCCAGTGTCGCGACAGAAGCGTCTAGCGATTTGTGGTCGCCAGGAAAATAGGCTGCGGCCCACACCAAAATGGACGTGCAAAAAATGAGCGTGCCGGCTCGAACCACAAATGCCACCAAGCGTTCCCAAACTCGCTGGTAGATTACGATCAACGATGGCCACTTGTAACTATGAAGCTCCATCAAAAAAGTTGCTGGCTCACCCGGAAAGAAAAACTTTTTAAGGATCCAAGCGACCGGAATCGCAACCAATGCGCCCAACGATTGCATCAGCATCAACACCATCCCCTGGAGCGATATCCATCCACCGGCATATTTGGTCTGAGGAACGAAAGCGGATACCATCAACACATAGACTGGCAAACGAGCCGAGCAACTCATCAAGGGTGCAATGAGCAAAGTCACCATGCGGTCTTTGCGGCTCTCGATGGTTCGCGTGGCCATGATTCCAGGAACAGCACACGCAAAAGAAGACATTAAAGGCAAAAACGACTTCCCGCTCAATCCAACCGTCGTCATGAGTTTGTCCATGACAAAGGCGGCGCGGGCCATGTATCCACAGTCCTCCAGAATTGCGATAAACAGAAACAGGATGGCGATTTGCGGAACAAAAACCACAACCCCCCCAACCCCGGCGAAGATGCCGTCAACGATCAGGCTACGAAGTGCTCCTGGGCCCAAAACGGCTTCCACTCCGTTGCCCGCTTGCGATTGCAACCACTGGATCCCGTCCATCGGTAACTTCGCAAATATCGTGATCGACTGAAAAACGAGAAACATGATCAGGATAAAAAACAACATCCCGACCCACCGATGGGTCAGCCAACGATCAATGCGATCACTCGGCGAGGCAATGCGAGATTCTTTTCGAACGACCGCGCCATCGATCAATTTTCGTACCCAAGCGTAGCGAGACTTGGTCTCAAACATCGGAACTTTGCAACCCGCCGACTGCAGCCGCACTCGGGCTTCGTCTATCTGATCCGCAATATCGGTTAATCCAGACTGGCAAATCGTCTTTTGAAAATGACCGTCGGTATCGATCAGAAGGCGATCGACCTGATAGGTGGTTGGTTTGCGCCCCTTCGATTCAAGCCACTCGGTGAGCCGTTTGGCCTCCAGATGAAAAGGATCCGGGAACAACGCTCTCGCTTGTTGTTCCGGCTGGGCAATCGGGGCTGGTGCGTGAAGGGTCTGCTCGATGGCATTCTTGAGTTTGTCGATGCCTTGCCGCTTGTTGGCCGATGTGCAAACAACCGGTACCCCCAAGCGTTGCGATAGCAACTCGGCATTGACCGTCAGCCCCTCGCTGGACACGCGATCCCACATATTCAGAACTGCAATGACAGGCAATCCAAGTTCGAATACTTGACTGAACAAGTAGAGATTTCGCTCGATATTCGCGGCGTCGAGAATAACGATGGCTACTTCAGGCCTGGTTTGTTGCGGCAGGTCTCCAGACAAGACATTGACCGCAACCGCTTCGTCGGCGGAACGGGCAGCAAGCGAATAGGTTCCAGGCAAATCGATGACATCTACCAGTTCAGAACTTCCCGATAACCTGCCAACTTTCTGCTCGACGGTAACACCGGGATAGTTGCCGACCCGGGCGTTCATGCCGCACAAAGCATTAAACAAACTGCTCTTGCCAGTGTTTGGATTGCCAATCAAAGCCACGATTCGGACGGGCTTTGGAGCGGAATGCGCATGCAACATCACGGCTCCTTGCGTACGATCACGCGGATCGATTCGTTTCTTCGCAAGCTGATTCGGTAGCCACGCACGGCGTATTCCGTTGGATCCCCCATCGGCGCCCGACCGACCATCGAAATCGGTTCTTCTTCGATGAGTCCCATTTCCATCAGGCGGCTTGCGACCACATCCTCACCGAGGATTTCAACGATGATCGCCGACTCCCCGTGGCCCAGCTCATCTAAACTTAGGGTCGGAAGAGTCATTATCCAGCGGTCGGGATAACGAAAATATCGGCGGTTTCGCCAAGCCGTAGGCTGATACGCCTGCCTTCGATGCAGATCAAGCATGGTTCGCCTGGGCAAACCATGCGGACTTTGCAGCCTTGGCGAATTCCTAATTCAGCCAATCTCTGCATTTGACAGGGCTGTCCGCACATCTCAACGATGGTGCCGTGACATTCTGGATGCAAAAATTCGATTGGCAGGGGAACCGAGTCAGTAATCATCGAACCACAGACTGGAAAGATTTCGAAATCGTGAAACCGGGTCATTGCAGACTGGCGGTCGCGACAAAATTAAGATCGGCGTTCGACCTTCCTTTTGTTGAGACTCAATTTCAACAGCCAGCGACTAGGTGAACTATACTCAGTCTGGTTCATTGTGAAAAGCTGAGGATGAAGCATTTTTTTTGGAATTTGGTGTTTTTCGCATACGGCGGTGTGAAAAGCTTTTTCGGGCATTCGGCTCAAGTTTTGTCCAATTCGGAACCAAATTCCTAGGATAAGGGGGTTCCAACAGTCGATGACGGAGCATGGCAGGGGAGTTTCGAAGGGACTTTGAAGCTAGCAAAACAGAACGGAATCGACGAGCGGAACCGCTTTGGGATTCTACTTTTTTGAATATGCTTGGCCAGTTTCTTTTGATGTACCCACATTTTCAAACTGTCGAAATCGCGTGAGTTCTAGTAAACTCCATGACCTTACAGAGTCGCGATGGCAGTTAAGGCTCCGGATGATTAGTGCCTAAGAAGTCGAAAGGCTACAGAGTGCAACAACCGTCAGTTGGTGGAAAAACGTTTTATGACCGTTGGGGGTGGTTAATCCTCATCGCCAGCTTGACGTGCGTACCCTTTGCTTTCTACGGCGCAGGCAAAGCGGTCCAAAGCAACGTTAACAAAGTGGAAGACTGGCTCCCAAAGTCTTTCGCTGAGACCGCCGAACTGGCTTGGTTTAGAAAGAACTTTCCGTCCGACCAATTCATTTTGGTTAGCTGGGACGGATGCAAGTTGGGCGAGAATCCAGAATTGGGCGGTGAAGGGGATGATCCTCGCATGGCCAAGTTGGCGGCTCTGGTAGCTCCTCAAGAAGTCGATCCAGCGGATATCGATGCCGTCGAAGCCAAAAAGTTTTTCAAGGGAGTTTCCACGGGCCGTCAGTTGATCGAACAGCTTACTACCGGAACGCACCCACTCGAATATGCGGACGCGATTGAACGACTCAAGGGTTCGGTAATCGGACCGGATGGTCGTCAGACTTGTGTGATTGTTTCCCTAGACCCTGAAACGACCGCCAGACTGAAACCAATTCTTGGCCATGGCCAAATGCGTATTTTTCGGCCAAACGTCCCGCCTGGTGTTCTACGACGACTAATAGCTGAAGTGGGAATACCGGAAGAGCAGTTGCATCTCGGTGGACCACCCGTCGACAACATTTCGATCGATGAAGAAGGCGAAAAAACACTGGTTCGACTTGCTGGTTTTTCAGGCCTCATTGGGATCATGTTGGCTTGGTGGTCGCTCCGAAGCATGGTGCTTACATTTATTGTCTTCAGTTGTTCGGTCACCAGTGCGGCTGCTTCACTGGCGATGATTTGGGCGACTGGTGAAACGGTCGATGCCATTGTGCTATCGATGCCGTCTCTGGTGTACGTTTTGGCCATTTCCGGTGCAGTGCATTTCATTAACTACTACCGGGATGCTGTGCAGAACGGTGGATTACGAGGCTCGACCGAACGCGCCGTTATCCACGCTCTAAAACCAGCAGTGCTTTGCTCGACCACTACAGCCCTAGGTCTGCTATCGCTTTGTGCGAGCGAATTGACGCCGATTCGGAAGTTCGGTCTGTATGCTGCATCCGGCGTGATGATTCTGATCGTAGTCTTGTTTTTGCTCCTTCCGGCTGCCCTTCACATCATCGGGTATGCAAAACGTTGGGTTATCGATTCGGTCCCAGCGCCCGTAAAATC
The DNA here is from genome assembly GCA_043743995.1 of Pirellula sp. Taxonomy (GTDB): domain Bacteria; phylum Planctomycetota; class Planctomycetia; order Pirellulales; family Pirellulaceae; genus JBKCUI01. The sequence goes on from JAYTVM010000425.1 coordinate 11,582, forward strand.
CTCGAAACACGATGCGCATCCCGTTCGAGAGGACACTTACATTGAAAGCATTTGGGGTGCGATTGCTGGCTTTATTGTTCGGAACCACTTCGGGGTCGCATTTTCATGCATTGCTGTCGTGGTGTTGGTCGGATTTGGGCTCACCAAAACCAGAACTAGCATTGACCTTCTAGAGCTTTTTGATTCGCAGGCCAGGATTCTGAGAGACTATCGGTGGCTGGAAAAGAATCTAGGAATGCTCGTACCGCTTGAAATCGTAATCCAATTTGAGCAAGATACGGTTGCAAAGTCAGTGGAAACGCGACAGGATCAAGACGAAACGGACGAAAGCAAAATTGTTGAAGATGCAACGCGTCTAACGTTCTTGGAACGAATGGAAACGACCGTTCAAGTCCAAGAAGCAATTCGAAATCAATTTGGCGAAAACGGCTCCAAGATCGTTGGCCGGAGTATGTCGGCAGCCACGTTTGCGTCCAGCTTGCCCACGGCTGACAAATCGAATGTTGGTTTTGTGAAACGACTCGGATACAACAAGGCTTTGGAGAGCAAACGCGAAGAGCTCATGGGCTCGGGTTTCCTGAGAGTAGACCAAGCGACAGGAGCCGAACTCTGGCGCATTAGTCTTCGGGTCGCAGCCTTTGAAGGGGTTGATTATGGTCAATTTGTACACGAGTTACGCGCTGCGGTTGCCCCCATCATTGATTCTCACGGTGATCGCGTTCGCATCCTACGGCAAATTGCAGCTTGGTCGGGTGAGCCGAAATTCACCGGCAAACGCGTGGTGATTTGGGACCCATCGACCAAAAAGGCAGGGGAAAGTGGGGATACCTCGGTCGCTAAATTGAGATCCGATGAAATCGCAGGGCTTTTAGAAAAAGCCCGACTGAAAGTTCAAAGACTTTCTGCGGACCCTGGCACCATGCCGTTGGTTCAGTTGCAAAAGCTGAGTGAATTCGACGCAGTCGTACTGACCGGAGCTTTTTCGAATGCGGAAATCGGCACGCTCGGTGTAACTCTCGGAAAAGTTATCGATCTCCAAGCTGTCGAACCAAATTCGCCGAAGGCGATGGTCTCCTCGGTTTACACGGGGGTTGTGCCCATTGTTTACAAAGCTCAACGAGCACTTCTTCAAAGCTTGGTCGAGAGCACCTTGTGGTCCTTTCTAACCATTACTCCCCTCATGATGTTTGTTTCTCGAAGTATTCGCGCGGGCTTGGTCGCCATGATTCCAAACGTCCTACCGATCTTTATCATCTTCGGGGCGATGGGATGGCTCAATATTCCAATCGATATTGGATCGATGATGTCGGCCAGCATTGCATTGGGTGTTGCGGTCGACGACACCATCCACTTTTTGTCGTGGTTTCGTGTCGATGTCAAGCAATTGCGCAATCGGCGTGAGGCCATTATTGCCTCGTACAAACGATGCGCGACTCCGACGCTTCAAGCGGCTTGCATTAGCGGGCTGGGTTTGTCGGTCTTCGCGTTTAGTACCTTTACACCGACGCAAAGATTTGGCTGGCTCATGTTGACCATATTGGTTGCGGGGGTGGTTGCCGAACTCATCCTGCTGCCGGCTATCCTAGCTGGCCCACTTGGTAAAGTTTTCGATCCTAGCCCAACGCGACACAACACTGTCTCGCGATTCATGCTCATCATGCGATATGAACTGCGTCGTCGATTCGATCGCAAGTCACGGGCAACGCCTGTCGTAGCCGAAGGCGATCTGCAAAGCGCCGCCTGATCGGCATCTAAACTATTCCATTCCATAAGTCCGCTGGAGCCCAAGTCTCCGAGGGCGTTCCAGTGATTCCATTCCCATGCCAGATGATATATTTGATCGATTGATGGCAGAACTCCATCATCGCGTATCCTTGCTACCTGAGGGGTCTTATACAACGAAACTATTGCAAGGCGGCCTCCCAAAAATCGGCAGCAAGATCCTGGAGGAATCCAACGAGGTGATCGAGGCGGCTGGCGAGCCAGGAGAAGCAGGCGTGCAACACACCGTTCGGGAAGCCTGTGACGTGCTCTTTCATCTGTGGGTGCTCTTGGCGAGTCGCGGCATAAGCGTAGACTCTGTGCGTCGTGAACTGGAGCGGCGTGAGGGAGTCTCCGGCCTGGAAGAAAAACGTCGACGTGGTCAGGAGAGTGCTTCGTGAGTGTTGTAGTAAATCATCTACGTATCGGTATCCCCAGCAAAGGCCGACTCAGCGAATTGGCGACCGAATTGCTTTTGCAAGCTGGACTCAGTTTCCGTCGTCAAGACCGATCGCTGTTCGCACGCGTCAGCAGTATGCCCGTCGAAATAACGTTTCTGCGCACGGACGACATTCCAACGCTTTGCGCCGAGGGCGCGATCGACTTAGGAATAACCGGTAGCGACTTGGTTCAGGAAGCCAACGCAGAAGTCCAAGTCCGCATGAAGCTGGGGGTTGGTCGATGCAAGCTTGCCATCTGTGTACCAACCCACTCGGATGTAGAACGGCCAAGTCAGCTAGCTGGCAAGAGAGTTGCGACCAGTTTCCCGAACACGACGGAGCGTTTCTTAAAACAACACGATGCACCTGTGCATCTCGTCAAACTGAACGGCTCGGTGGAAGTCATGATCTCGCTGGGAGTGGCGGATGCGATTGTCGACCTAGTGGAAACGGGCAGCACGTTGGCCGCA
>JAYTVM010000426.1:0-14248 GCA_043743995.1 Pirellula sp.
GAACACGAAATTTCAAGTCGGCTTCTACGATCGCGATGGAAAGCGTCTGAATGGTTGGGGAAAGCGTTCTCGAAATGATGACGAGGGATTCGGTTCTTGTTGCAATCCGATGAATGTTCGATGTTGCAGCAACGGAGAGATCCTAACTGCTGAGTCGAGCATAGGGCACATCAAGCGATTTAGCCAGGCAGGTGAGTATCTTGGGTTTGTAGGGACGGCCAAGGTGGCCGGTGGTTGCAAGCACGTCGCTATTGGTTTCGACCCAAAGCGCAATTGGCACTACATGATGAACGAAGATCGGTCGCACGTTGCCGTTCTGGTGCCACGCGCAGACGCTCCTGCCGAGACCAATGATGAAAAGCTGTCTCGAGAAGCAATCACGTCCCTTGGCAAGTTCATCTATGGCACGTGGGAAATGACTTCCGAGAGGGTGGCAAGCAAGGCGGATCAAGATCCCGGTTCGATGGAAAACTACATTCAAAGCGGCTTTGCTCACATGGAGTTTGCTCCAGACGGAACATTTTTTAAGGGCCCCAAGGGAATTAAAGTCAAAGCGAGCGAAAGTGCGCCCCCCACCAAAAGCCTGTTCGGGGCCTTACTGTCCGCCGTGACTGGCAGCCAGGAACAAGCAGCCCAGATGTTGGATAGTGGTTCTTCCAAGTGGGTTGCAATTCAAGCACGGGATGGCAAGCTAGACTTGGTTACAGTCGACGAAGGGGTCCAGGGCTTTGGAGCTACCGTTGAGTTTCAGAAAGACGATACAGCGAAGTTCAGCTTTTTCTATGGGGAACCTGGTTCACCAACCGGTGGGACCTATGTCTTTAAACGAGTCGCATTAGAGGCTTGCGGGAAAGATTGCAAAGCAGCTTGTGATGGGGACTGCGAGAAGGACAAAGCGCCAGCGAAGTAGTTGTGCGTTTCATTTAGGAATGCAAATTTGGCCGATTGATGGCCCAATGTGTACTATAAACCGGTATACGCCATGGCAGGCGACGTAACTGGTTCTGCCCTTTCCGGGCAGTCTTCAATCTATTTATCTAACCCAGGGCGGCGCTTCGCGACGTTCCGTCGCTGCGCTTTGCCCTGGGCTACGATGTGGCTGCCCCGTTCGGGGCGAATCGCGCTGCCCCGTTCGGCCGTTCGGGGCAAATCGCACAGTAGCTGAATAGCGCGCGGGTGATTACAATGCCCCCATCCCGAACTACCCTCTCTCTCGCGAATCAAGTCCTGCCTGTGCTTTCATTCATGCAATCTCCGTGGTGGCCGTTCGTTGTCCTTTTTGTGAGCGTCTGCTTTATCATTGCGGCGATTAGTTTGTGGCGGATGCATGCCTTCGTCGCTTTGCTCTTGGCGTCCTTGGTAGCTGGTGCACTCACGTCGAAAGAGACGTGGGTAGTCGTTGGAAAAGATGGCAAAGAAGTTGTTTACCCGCACCTAGTAGGTGTCATCGAGCAGATCTCTAAAGGTCTTGGCGATACCGCAAGGGATATCGCGGTTTCCATTGCGCTGGCTTCTATTATAGGCATGTGTTTGATGGAAAGCGGGGCTGCAGACAAGGTCGTTCGCCGCTTCTTAGTTGTCTTTGGACAGAAGCGCGCAGGCTGGGCGCTGCTTTGGTCGACCTATGTACTTAGCATTCCTATTTTCTTTGACACCATGTTCATGTTGATGGTCCCGCTTGCCAAAGCATTGCGGCTTAGGACCGGTAAAGATTATCTTCTTTACATCCTGTGCGTGTGCACGGGCGGCATGATCACGCACGGGTTGACGATACCTCATCCCGGACCGCTCGCGATGGTTGACAATTTGAAAATTGACACTGGTTTTTCACTCGCCGCTGGCTTGGTAGGTGGTCTGATACCAGCTGTGATCGGCTATGTCGTCTGTGTTTGGTTGAATGCGAGAATCGAAATCCCATTGCGAGATGCGCATCTTTCGACGGAAGTAGAGGACAAACCAGAATCCAGCTTGCCGAGTTTCTTTTGGTCCATCCTGCCAGTTATTTTGCCAATCATTTTGATCGGTATTTCTTCGCTCTTTAAGGTGATTAAGGATGGTGCGACAGCACCAGATGGCCGTCAAATCGCGTGGTGTGTTTCCTTTTATCAGTCGATGGGCGAAGACAATTTTGCCAACGTGCGAGGACTCATCGATTTTTTTGGTCACAAAAACATCGCTTTGCTAATCGGCGCAGGATTGTCACTTTGGGTGCTAGCGAGGCAGTGCGGCTTTGGACTTGAAAAATTGGAGCAGCTTGTCGGCCCGCCGCTCGAAACAGCCGGCATGATCATTCTTATTACCAGCGCCGGCGGTGCTTTTGGTGGAATGTTGCGGACTGCTGGAGTTGGCGACGCAGTTAAAGCCGCTGCTGCCGGGCAGGCCATCAGCCTCATTTTGCTTTCGTTCATTGTGGCTGCGGTTATTCGTATTGCTCAGGGAAGCGCTACAGTTGCTATGCTGACAACTTCGGCGATGATTGCCCCGATGTTGGGGACCGAGTCCCTCGGTTACCATCACGTGTACATCTACCTTGCGATTGGATACGGGGCAATGACCTGTTCCTGGATGAACGACAGCGGTTTTTGGGTAGTGAGCCGACTCAGTGGTATGACTCAGCGCGAAACGTTGAAAACTTGGTCGGTTCTTTCGATCTGTCTGGCGTTCAGCGGACTAGTCGTGACCCTGATCGCTTCGAAATTGCTTCCGCTGGTGTAGTCGAGCATGTACATTCACGACGAACCGCTTCCAACACCAGAGGAAAATTTGGCGTTTGACGAAGCGTTGGTGGAAGTCGCGGATCGGCTTTCAATGCGGGAATCATCCGACGAGAATTCCGCACGGGAATTCAGCACTTCGAACGAAGTATTGCGGCTATGGGAGTTTGCGTCACCCTGTGTTGTGCTCGGCCGGGCTAGCAAGTGGACTCAAGAAGTAAACGTCTTGGCATGTGAACGCGATGGAGTTCCCGTCCTGCGACGCGCCAGCGGTGGCGCAACGATTGTAGCTGGTCCCGGATGCCTCATGTACTCGCTACTGATCTCGTTCGATGCTAGGCCCGGCTGGCGTGCACTGGACATCGCTCACAAAGAAGTGATGAGTCGGATTCGCGATTCGGTTCAGCAAACGACCGACAGTTTTGAGTTGCCATTGCGAATTGCGATCAACGGAACCTGTGACCTAACAATTGGAGACAGGAAGTTCTCTGGCAATGCACTTAGGTGCAAGCGTTACTGGATGCTCTACCACGGCACCATTTTGTACAACATGCCGATCGAGTGGTTGAGCAACTATTTGTTGGAGCCAGTTCGCCAGCCGGAGTATCGAATGAAACGAGGGCATGAATCTTTCGTGACCAATCTTATCGACTCATCCAATGGCGTTTCTCCCCAAGCATTCCGAACTGGGCTGGAACGCCAGTTGGCCCGCACATGGAATGCAACCCAACCTTGGCAAGCAAGTCCCTGGAAAAGTGATGTCGACTTGGAAGCGAGTCGACTGCTGAAGACTCGGTATACAAATTCAGAGTGGCATAGGTCTCATTGAGTGCTGTATTTCGGGCCAAAGGCCCAAGCATTTACCTAGCCCAGGCCAACCGCATGGGTGACACTCCAAAATAAGCCTAGATAGCGATGAAGGCCCGGCAAATTGACAAACGGACGGGCCTTCAGCCCTAACGTACTTGCGTTTTGCCTTGCCCCAGGCCGTTTGCCTGGGCTAGGCAAATTACCGGGCCTTCGGCCCTAAACACAATAGCGCAACTTCAGATCGAAAGGCGACAATACGTAAGTGGCGATACCCTACCGAGCATACCAAACGATAAGTCGTTCCAACTCGCTTTGGCTTGCTAACATTTGTAGGCGCAATCGCTGAAACTGGCCTGCCAGTGGAGCGTAACCTTGACCGCGATCCAGGGCCACCACAATTGAAATCATGTCCTCTGCCGTCGGATCGCGACCATGTGAAGCCCAACGCAATAGCCAAAGCCCTATCGGAAAGGTGACCACGAGTCCTCTTATGCTCTCAATGACCGACCATCCTCGTCGATCTGCCAATGCATAAATGTACGATGACGACGATGCTTCGATGAGTCGTGCTAGTGGGTAGTCAATCGCGGGAGCGAGTTGACCTAGTGGGTGTTCTAAGTCGTCGAACTGGGCCAATGGAAATGCCGGTTCGATTCTTGGCAATTTACCTTTCCCGCGAACCAATCGAAACAAAGAGCGTGCCATTTCAAATCGTTGAGACCAACTCGGATGTGCGCGAAAATGAGGATGAAGCCTTGCGTATTCGATTCCCATCGAACGGAATAGAATGTGGGCATAGGCACCTGGCGGTCGACGATCGCTAAAAAAGGGCTTGGATTCTTCGGGTACGATTTGTGCGAGTGTAGTGATGAGTTCCGAAAGACTGTTTTCATCCATTGACTTGGTCTTGGCTTTCCCAAGCAGATTTGCAAATTGAAGTGCGTGAACGAGGCGTCGCACAGGCGGGAAACGTTGATCTCGCAATAGTCCTGATGCGGTTTCGAGGGCGAGCCCAACGGTTTTCCAGCCTCGATCTTCGCCTGGTTTTAGAGCGGGTGGTTCAATCGACTTGGTCGAAAGTCGACCTTCGCGAACCATCTGCTGAACAAAAGGCAAATGCTGTTTCAATGACCTACCGTCATCCGCAGCCGAAGAGGGGCAAGCCCTACGAATCGTCAGTGCCGTATTTCCGTTGCGAGGAACTAGTTGCAAGGGAAAGATGCGGCAAATCGTCGGTTTGGCTTCCGAACCAAATTCCGAATGGATTCGACAAAGCCCATCTTCTTTTAAAAAAATACAGCTACCGTCGGGTCGCTGTGCCAAACGATACCGCTTTTTTGAGGACCAATAGCGGACCATAATAGGTCTGTCGCGGTAGTCCGGATGTTCATTCCATTTTTGACTATTCAGTCGGGCGACGTCAGCGTCATCCAGTGGCACCAAACTTCCCTTACAGCAGATGCCGCACTGGTGGCAGTCCCACTTCTCTTCGGTTGGCATTATGACAATCGGAAGGGACATCATTTGCTTCTCACCTTACCAAGTCTCGGCCATGCTGATATAGGATTTCAATCGCTCTGCCGCCTTGTCCCAGTCGCCGCTGTACTTGGGTTCATATTGGACGATATCGCTCATCGATCGCATCCAACGTCGCCCCTCAGCAATCGATGAAAACCTTCCTAGCGAGACCATTTGTGAAATGATATTTCCGAGGGCTGTTGCCTCGATGGGTCCGGCAACGACAGGTCGCTGGCACGCGTCGGCTGTCATTTGGCACAAAAGTGCATTTTGGACTCCTCCCCCGACAATGTGAATCGTCTCAAGTCGATAGCCGAGCAATTGTTCAAGCCAACCCAGGCAGAATCGGTAGCGAAGGGCTAAGCTCTCCAAAGTCGCGCGTGCGATCGCTCCGTCGTCGACTGGTGGAGCCTGCTTAGTATGCTGTAGGAAATCCTTTATCGCCCCCAACATGTTGTCTGGGGCCACGAATTTAGGATGCTCGAGGTCAATTAAACTTTGCAACGGCTTTGCCCTAGCTGCCATGGCAGCCAGTTTGCTCCATTCATAGTTTGTTCCCATGCGTAGCCATGAAGCCCGACATTGTTGAAACGGCCAGAGTCCAGCGAGATTTTTCAGCAATCGCACGCTTCCATTGGCTCCCCCCTCGTTCGTAAAATTCAATTGCCTGCAAGCCTCTGTCAAAATGGGTTGCGATAACTCGACGCCCATCAATGACCAAGTGCCACTGCTGATATAGCACCAATTTGGTTTCGAACTCGCAAAATCTTCTGCTGGCACAGCGATAACTGCAGAGCCTGTATCGTGCGTGGCAGGCGCGATCACTTGAACACGTTCGCTCAAGCCGGTTCTGACGCGGACACTGGATCGCAAAGCTGCCAGTTGTGTGCCAGGCTGGACCGGTGTTTTAAAGATATGTTTGGGAATGTTCAGTGCGTCTAAAATTTTCGCAGACCATTCCCGATTCGTCGCATGTAGGATTTGTGTCGTGCTCGCATTGGTGTACTCATTGACCATTTCACCGGTGAGCAACCAATTGATAAAATCAGGGATCATTAAGAAGTGCTCAGCAATATCGAGCAGCGGAGATTTCTCCGCCCGCATTGAAAAGAGTTGATAGAGCGTGTTGATCTCCATGAATTGCACGCCGGTTTGCTCGAAAATATCCGCTTGAGATATGGACTCGAACACCCGTTGCATCATCCCATTGGTTCTGGCATCTCGATAGCAAAATCCTGGCCCAACGAGATCCTTGTTTCGGTCCAACAGCACAAAGTCCACCCCCCATGTGTCGACACCGACGCTGGAAATGCGATCGCCATATTCCTTGGCAGACAGTGAGAGCCCATGCTCTATTTGCTGCCAGAGGCCATGAAGACTCCAGTGCAATCTCGTTCCTATGTGGACTGGAGAATTCTCGAACCTGTGGACATCGGTCAATTGAATGCGATCCGACTTCAGCTCGGCTGCGATCACACGTCCACTCGAGGCTCCCAAGTCAACTGCGATCACCACCCCTGAATCTGCCATGTCTACCCCCGAAGAATTACCACCACGAAGAAAGCCGTCTTGCGAATGCGGGGAATTCTACCGATTTGTTCCAAGTCCCGTCAGGGTGGGTTGGGATGGAGGGTTGGAGGAATGGAGGGATGGAGAGATGGACGGATGGTAATCTCGTAGGTGGGTTGAGTCTCCCTGCACGCCAAACTATTGCAAACGGATAAACTGCTAACCGAGAAATGCCGCATTTCAATCGATAATTCTTCCGCTTGTATCCCGATAGGGATTACAGATGGTAGCCGGGGGTCGCCGCGAAGCGGCGCACCCCCGGGCAACGAAAGGACAAGCTCAGGGCCCTGAGAGGGCTCTGAAAGGGTCAAAGATTCTTCGATTCTACCAGGATCCCATCACTAGCCATCACTAAGCCTAACCGCGACTACTGCGTAGGATATCGCTTGCAAGACCTTCGAGATAATCAAACTCTTCCTCGCCGGAACTTTGCTGCACCAAATACTCATCTAAACTAAATGCCTTTTCCACGTCGTCCGTAGAAGGCATGGGGCCATAGACGAACACTTGGGTTGCATTCGACCGTTTCCTGGCAAATGGAACTTCTACCAGTTCCGTTTTTAAGCTGGAAGCTGTCGACGATGCAATCGGTGCCGATTCGCCTTCGCCTTCTCCGTTGCCGCCAATTTGACGACTGTTCAGTTCATTGATGACCATCAAAGCATCTAGCGGTGACAAATAATTGTCGCCATTGACGTCCATAAAATACTTACCGGATCCGCCTTCGCCATTTCCAGAACCAACGACACTTGTGATCGGTCCGTTGCCACCAGTATTTAAACTGTTGACCAAGATAAGAACGTCGATCGGCGAAACGAATCCGTCGTTATTAACGTCGAACGCATTGGTCTGATTGGTATTTCCCTCGCCCCCACTCGAACCACTGCCACCAGAAGTCGAAACGATCAAGATCGCGTCCGAGACGTAGCGAATTTGGGCTGGGGTCAGCGGAGTGGTCGGATCGAAGACAAAACTATCGTGGAACGGTTTGATATCGGCTGGATCGCCAATGAAGTTTGCGATCCCAACGTTGCGAGCCGTAAGGGTAACTGTGAATTGCAGTTTCTCTCCGAGGCCGGTAGGCTGAGTCGTGGAGGTTTGCACCGATCCGATTTCATTGATCAAACCGGGGATCCGAATGTCGCCCGATTTTCCGACCAAGTACAACGGATCGTAGACCACCTGGAAGCCGGGGGCTGTCGTGCTTGAGTTAACCGAGACAAGTCCCTGGTTGTACAACACATCTTGGAATGCTGCGAACACACCAAATCTGTTTGCCGTAGTTCGCAAGTCTTCGACGTATCCTCGCAATTGGAACTGTTGTCCGACTGTGATTTGATCGATTGGGGTTCCAGCCAAGTCGGTGGCACTCAAACGCAATCGAATAATGTCATCGGCCGTGGACACGCCTACATGCAAAGTAACGGTTGCCGTTGAAGTAAAACCGCGTTCATCGGTAATCGTGTACTTGAACTGATCCAAGCCAACAAAGTTGGAGTTTGGAATGTAGGTTATCGTATCATCCGCAAAATTGCTTGGGGTATTGTTATCGTTGCGTTGAGTTTGGCCACTTCCAGGCTGAGTAAACGAAGTGATTCGAATCGGTGGTTGTGTTCCCACCGTATCATTCGTTAGCACATCCACATTGAACGGATTTCCTTGCGGAACGTTGAACCGAGTATCATCCACGGCGAATGGGAAATTAACACCATTTGGCACGATTTCGATGGTCGACCGTCCAAAACGAATTTGTTCGTTTGGAACGCGAGCCGAGGATGGAGCGTTGTAGAAAGTTACTTCCGAACCCGGGATCCTGTCGGCCGGATCACCCACGAACTCCGCAATCCCAGCCGAAGCGGCCGTGAAGTCCAAAATCACTAACGGCAATTTTTCCGGACGATTGAACGACGTAACTTGTCCAATGAACGCACCTAGTTCGTCAATGATTCCTGGAGTTACTGCTGTTCCACCTCGACCCGTCTGATACGGAGCGATAAAGTTCGCAGCAAAATCCTGGGTTCCACCTGTTGGTGCATTGGGAGTTACCAACCCGGAACTGTAGAGCAAATCCAAATACGCTGAATAAACACCTGGGTCCGTGATGCTGCGAGGTGGAGTCTCGGCTGCGGCCTTTTCAGGTCGCAAATCGTCAACGTAAACGACTACCTTGAACGTGTCACCCTGGCGAACTTCCGTGATAGGCTCGTTAACGGAGTTGAGGAAGGTGAAGCTGAACTCGACTTCGTCATCGAGTCGATCGCCTTGTACCGTATGAACCGTAATGCTTGCTGTTGTTACTTTGCCAGTCCCATCGACGGCGGTGTAGCTAAATTGTTCTGTTCCGCCAAAATCTCTACGAGGTGTGTAGCGAATGCTCTGGCTCCCCGAACCGATGACGACGGATCCACCCTTGTCCGGAGTGGTGACGCTTTGCACGATCAAAGCTCCGCCACGTCCCTCGACGTCATTGGCAAGCACACTCAACGGGAATCCGATGGAGTTAGTTGGGACGTCGAACGAGTCGTCAACGGCAACGGGATCCACGAATTGCAAAGCAACGTTCACCGTTACGGTAGCTGTTTCGCGGCGACCGGTAACGCTTGTTGCAGTGTAAGTAAAGGTGTCTCGTCCCGTAAAGCTAAGTGCCGGTGTGTACTTGACGGTTCTTGTTGCCTGATCGATGGTGACTCGACCACCTTGTGAGCCACTGCTCACGCTGGTGAGGCTCCATTCATCGCCTGGCAAATTGAAGTCGTTGGCCAAAACATCCAAGACGTTGTCGCGACTGTTTCGTGCGACGGTGAAGGTGTCAGGTTGAAGGAGTACGCGAGGACCATCAACGATCGAGTAAACGTAATCCTCAACTTCACCAGTTCTAGAGCGACCGGTAGGAGCGAGATTTTGATCCTGCGACAGGCGGAACCGTGCGTAAGTACGGCTCACGGCGTTGGTTGGGGCTGCGAACGTAATATTCGTCGCTCCGCTTGAGGCTACGGAAACATTGGTTGCGATTTGCTCGCCAGCATCTGTCCATACGCCGTTGCCATTGAAGTCGATCCAGCCTTGAATGTAGGCTGGAGAGCCAGTCGTGTTATTAACATTGACTCGAATAATATTGGATCCATCGCCGCGAACGATTGGCGACAGGAGGGTGACACCATCCTCATCGTCGATTCCGGTGGTATCGTCTCCATCTGCGTTAGCAGACGGTCGACCATCTGGATCGGAATCAAACGCATCACCCAGTTTGAGTCCTGGCGTTGTCCCATGGGATGCGCCATTTTGAGCTCGCGTTGTGGCGTACGGAGCAGGTGCATCGCCCCAATCGGAGGATTCGTTGTTTCCGAAATCATAACCTCGGAGTGGGTTGGTTCCATCGTAGGTTACGGTATGTTCGCCAGCCGCAGGGAACGTTTGGATGTATCCGGCTTCTACAACTTCACGAATAGCATAGGTACCAGCGCGAGGAGGGGTTAACGAGTAGGATCCGTCTGCTCTGGTAACGCTGGCAGGCTCACCAATATCGGGTCGGTCGTCACCGTCTAGATCTAGATAAACGTAAACGCCGGCCAAAGTGGGCTCACTTGCGTCGCGGACACCATCCGCGTTGACATCGAGCCACTTGAAACCGGTCGCAAGATCCGATGGAATGACCGAACCGAAATTGGCAGTCGTGGATGCGCTTCCTGTGATGGTTATCGTCTTAACGAGTTCGGAAGGGGCAGATGGAATCCAATTGCTTGGGCGGACAATTCTCACGTTGTACGTGCCAGGTGCTACCCGAAGCGTGTAGTTACCAACTCCATCGGTTGTTGTGCGTGGTTCGCTTGCATCGCGAACGCCACTATTGTTGATGTCTGCAAAGACTTCCCAGCCACCAATGCCCTCATCACCGCTATCTTTTCGGGCATTTCGGTTGCGATCATTGAAGGAATTTCCGACGATGGAGGCGCCCACTTTGCCCGAAGACATTCCAAAAGCCACCATTTCGCCGGCATTGTTGATTCCGCCACCAAATCTCGCGCCTTGAGTCGGCGAATAAGTATCATCTACGAAAAGGATTTGCTTATCATCCGGGCTACCAAAGATCCCATCGGGTCCAGCACCACTAACAACGAACGGATCGTAGAACTGATCCATGATGGACAAAACGGTGTTGAATGGATCTTGGTGAATTCCGCCCAAAAAATGTCCCGCCTCGTGAGCGATGACGAACGTAGCTAACTCGACGAACAAATCTAGGTTGGAGACTTGGCCAGCGCGAGGAATTGCTGGATTGGTAGCGTCTGCAATCAAGCTATCGACCATAACGAGAGCCGAGTCCTCTCGGTTGAAATTCCCGATGTCAACCCGTTGTGCAATTCCCAGTAGACCTGGGATCGTTGGCGCCAAGGTACGCTGGTCTCCACCGATCATGACTCGACTTACATTGGGGAGTCCCCAGTAATCACCACTATTGCTATTAACCACCGTAATATTGAAATCGCCGGGATTTCCCGTTGCCGGGTAGAGCCCATTGCTGGTATTGCTAGCAAGTTGACTTTTTAGTCGATTTTCGACATTCAACGTAATGCGATCGATAAGGCCTGGAATCTGGGCTTGGGTAATACCCAACTGAGTCGCGTAGGTTGATAAAGCTGGAACGCGAACCGTTGTACCAGCACCTAGCGGAGCAAGGCTAAGAATGTCATTTCGGAAAAACGCGCCATCAAAGTCTAGGAAGAGCACTTGGTTGGTGCCGATCGATTCTTGTTCAAACGTCGACCGGTAGATTCTGAGATTCAATGAGTATGGACCTGTCGCATCACCAACTCGAAAGAAGTAGCGCCCGTCGGTATCGATAATATAGCTAAGCGTGGTCGCTCCATCGGTAAAAAGGGGCGACTTGTTTGCTGTCCCTGGGAACTGGTTTGAGGGCAGAAAGAGTCCGTTGGTATAGATCAATTCCGTACCACTGGAATTGAAGAGAATTGCCCCAGGTATCCTCGAAGTAGGAGGAATTACGATTCGAGCATCTAGAATATCTCCTTTCTTCAGATCAAATGCGTAGAAATCCTCGTCAAAAAGATTTTGCATTTGGCCAGCAACATTGACGACCATATTCTGGTTCGGGCCTGAGCCCAGGGGAAGGAAATTTGCCGTTGCTCGGACGTTGTTCGGTTCCACCTCATTTGTATTAAAGGGAGCAGTGTTTTCCCCACCCGATGTCCCGCTCGAACCACTTGAAACACTTCCAAACTGTGCCGTCAAAGCCACGCCAGCCGCGTCATACGCCGCTTGATTTCGAAAGAGCATGGATGACAAGATAGTGTTGACCTTGACCGAAAAGTCGCCGGCCATAAGCTCGCGACGTTCCAGCATCTCGAATTGTCGGGCACGTTTGGCCAGTTTTTGGCTTTTGGCCTTTTTTGATGACTGGGATTTCATTGGACCAAGAACAGGCTTGCGTGAATTCACCATGGGATCCCCAAGTGACGAACGGACAGAAAAGAAATGCAGTGTTTTCGTTGCCCTAATAGCTAACTCCCCGTTAAAAGTAGGGATGCCACCACGACACGCGAAATTCTATGGTAGTTGGAGGCCATTCACTGTCAACAAAACGAACACGGAGTACGATGCACTTAAATGTACCTAAGTTCCTTTTATCCCGAGTTTTTGGCAATATCGACACAACCTGACCACTTTACTATTTTGTTGGTTGGTTGCTATTTTCGGCAATACGAGGGAAACTCAAGGCAATGTTGGTGAAACGCAATTTTCTGACCGAACCTCGTGGTTCTGTTCAGATTAGCGAAAAAACCTCCTAATTATCGGTTGATTTGTGGCAATGCCCCCTAACCACGCGAACAGCAACTCGAATTTGGATCTACTCCACCGCCGGGACCGTAGCCTTTTTGTTTTCGAGCAAAAATCATGGTCTGATTTCCGCGCTTGGATTGCTAGCTGCCTCGTGCACACCACACTATTGGTTGTAATTGCCCTCTTATGGCGTCCGCAAACCCACGGCACCTCGGGTGAACTGGACCGCCCCGTCGGTATCGCACATCAAACGAACACGGGTGACGAATATTTGCTCGAAGGCGGATCGAGCGGTGCATCAAGCTCGAGCGCGGCGACTTCCCAATCGGTTTCACTAGCGTTCGACAACTCATCCGGTCCACCTCTTTCCATGGATACCATTCTTTCTGAGTTAATGGGAAACCAAACGGGTGCAAATAAAAACAACGTAGGTCAAGAGGGCTCCGCTGACACGGGACTTTCGGGCGGCGGTGGGTCGAGTATTAGTGGGACAGGACGTGGCCCCGGCACAGGTAAAAAAACGAAAACGTCTTTTTTTGGAGTTGAGGGATCTGGTTCTTCGTTTGTTTTTGTTGTCGATCGGTCGGATTCCATGAATGCCTACGAAGCAGCCCCTTTGCGAAACGCAAAACGAGAATTGCTCAAGAGCCTGGAATCGCTAAACGATTACAACCAGTTTCAAATCGTCTTTTACAACGACTCGCTTTCTCCCCTATCGGGCAAAATGATTTTCGCGACGGATACCAACAAACGACGAGCGACTGGCTTTGTACATGGAATGCCAGGCGATGGTGGTACGTCCCATCTTCCCGCCTTGAAACAGGCGTTGGCAATGGCTCCCGAAGTTCTCTTTTTCTTGACGGATGCCGACGATCCTCGCTTAACATTGCCGCAACTGGAGGACATTCAACGACGCGCCGAGCTGACAAGGACGACGATTCATACGATACAATTCAGCGTGGGCCCAGCAACCAACGACGGCAGCTGGATTCGGAATTTGGCGTTAATGAATCGTGGCACTTATAAATACGTTGACGTTACTTCCATCAATAGAATTCCAGGCGAATAGGCATGCAAAACGTTTTTGAGTTGACTCACCCGCTAGCAGCCCATCACCTTTCGGTTTTGCGTGATATCCGAACAACACCAGCCCAATTTCGGACGCAAATTCATTTGTTGGCCATGCTCTTAGCCGTGCGAGCAACCGACGACTTGGGGCTGGAACCGCACGCTGTGCAAACCCCACTCACGCAGATGCAAGGTAGTCGCATGGCTCAAAGGATCGGAATCGTACCCATTCTGCGAGCTGGTCTGGGGCTGGTTGAGCCAGTCTTGCAGTTGATTCCAGAAGCCGCAGTTTGGCATTTGGGGATGTACCGCGACGAAGCGACTGCGCAACCTGTCGAATACTACTGCAAGCTGCCTGTCGGTAATGCCGTGGATGTTGGCTTGGTGTTAGACCCGATGCTCGCGACGGGCGGCTCAATTCGCGCCGCTGTCCTAGCATTAAAGCGTTGGGGTGTGCGGGATATTCGCGTTCTAAGCGTCCTTGCCGCCAAACATGGTGTCGAGCAATTTCATCAAGAGTTCCCTGAGGTCAAGGTTTTTGTAGCTGGGATTGATCCCGAGCTGAATGATCACAAGTTTATAGTGCCAGGACTTGGCGATGCCGGCGACCGCATGTTCAATACCCAGCGAGACTAAGAGGCCGTCTCGCTTTCGGATCAATCAAATCAAAGAAAATCGACATGTGTGGCACGCTCTGAGGCTGTGATTTTATAGTACCAATCACGCTCCGCGTGATTTTCGCAGTTCAAAAACCTTTGGTTTCTAAGGCA
>JAYTVM010000427.1:0-14238 GCA_043743995.1 Pirellula sp.
TATTGGAAGCGGAAAACGGGGGCCTGCGTCTCGATAAACTGAGGGAACTTCTAAAACAACAGGACAAGCGACCAACCCTTCTCCCTGAGTAGATGGGTGAGCGACAGACGACAAACATGCAAAACTTGGAACTGGCCCTGTATTTCATAGTGATATTCGGTACAACCGCATTGTTGTGGAGAATCACGAGGGGAGCCAGGAAATCGACCCGACTCGTTTTGATCATGCCAATTAGCGGCCTTGCGGGTGCCTTTTTTTGGTTTCCACCGGATGCAGATCTGCAGTTGCTCAAACAAGAGGTGCCCGCAGTTGGCCGCCCAGAATTTGCGAGCTCGGACGCCTGCCGACAATGCCACGTCGGTCACTACGAAAGTTGGCATCGTTCGTATCACCGAACGATGACCCAACTAGCTACGGACAAAACGGTCCGTGCGCCCTTCGATGGCCGATTGCTGGAATCGAATGGTTCGTCGTGCAAAGTCGATCGCAATGGCGAGTGGTTTTTTGTCCAAATGAAGGACCCAGACGGAAGTTCCCAGGATGCCACTACGGATTCGTCGCAAGTGAATTTACCCGTGGTGATGACCACCGGTTCGCACCATCTTCAAGCCTATTGGGTACCCAGTCAGCATGGCAATAAAGTCAGACTATTTCCGTGGGTGTATCACATCGATTCCGATCGTTGGATTCCCAACGGGGATTCCTTTATTCTGCCCCCTGAATTCAGTCGTCTCCCGCCTGACTCGAAACAATATGGGCAGGTGTGGAACAACAATTGTATTGTTTGCCACAGCGTAGCCGGTGATGTTGGTTACGAATCTGGAAATTGGCAAAGCCGCGTTGCGGAACTTGGGATTTCATGTGAAGCATGCCACGGTCCGGGTGCAGCTCACATCGCTCAACATCAGAATCCTTTGACGCGATACACTCAACATTTGAGCGGTAACGCCGATCCCACGATCGTAAATCCTGCCAGACTGTCGCCACACAAGTCATCGGAGGTTTGTGGGCAATGCCATGTCGCATTCGACGAGCAAGCACCGACGCAATACAACAAGTATCGAGCGGGTGGAGACTATGAAAGCGCGTTCAAATTGGCCGACAGCCATAATCCAGAGGATATCCGTTTCTGGCGGGATGGGACGATGCGTGTGGGCGGTCGAGAATTCTCCGGCATGAAAGAATCCGCTTGTTATCTAAAGGGTGGCATGTCCTGTTTGTCCTGTCATTCGATGCACTCCAGCGAACCAAATAAGCAAATGCGTACGGACATGCAAAATGATCAAGTGTGTTTGCAGTGCCATGACAAGTTGGCAAGCGACATTTCCAAGCACACTCACCATGCTGTCGATTCTGCTGGAAGCCGTTGCTACAATTGCCACATGCCGTACACCAGCTACGCGCTCTTCACTGCTATACGAAGCCATCGCGTCGATTCGCCCAACGTTGCATCGAGCGTGGCGACGGGAAGACCTGTCGCGTGCAATCAATGCCATATCGACCAGTCTCTCGGCTGGACGGCCGACACCATGGAGAAATGGTACGGGACGCCGCGTCCAGAATTGGACGCAGAGCAGTGCGAAGTGGCTGCTTCGCTTCTTTGGATGCTTCGAGGTGATGCGGTACAGAGATCCTTGGCTGCATGGTCGCATGGTTGGGAACCAGCCCGCATCGCTGCGGGTGAGGGATGGCAAACACTGTTCTTGGCGCAATTGCTTGACGACCCCTACTCCGTCACCCGGTACATAGCTCAACAGTCCTTGGCGAAGCTTGGAGTGAAATTAAGTGAATACAATTCACTCACTTCGCCGGACGAAAGAGCTCCAATGTCGCCATCGCTTCAAAAGGGGACATATCCACCTCATTCGAAGGCTGGAGGGCTTAAGCCACTATTGGACGCGAAACATGGATTGAACGTGGAAGTGCTTCAGAAATTCTTGAAGCAACGAGACGACCGCCCGGTAACGCTTTACGAATAGTTCCACACATAAGCACCTCGGCAGAAATATCCGGATGTTATTTCGTTTAACCGCGTGGGCATCGCCCCGCGTTTTACAGTGCTCGCGCCCGATGGGCACGCGGTTAAACGAAGAAACTGACGTGTAGGTGCTTAGGCCCACACACTCCGCCACTTCAACTGGAACGGACATGACTTTGACGAAATCGACCCCAACACCATTGGATTCCGGCTCACGACTGGCGAGTAGGCACATGCGTTTCGGTTGGTGGTCGTTGGCGGTTTTTGTCGGTCTAGGAATTACGTTGGAAACGCTGCACGGTTTCAAAATCGTTTGGTACCTTGGAGTGAATGCAGAAACGCGGCGGCTCATGTGGACTTTGGCACACAGCCACGGGACGTTGCTGTCGGTCTTGCAAATCGTATTCGCCCTGACGGTACCCAAGTTATCCGCCAAGACCAGCAGCGGCCAAGTACGGGCATCGATGTGCCTTTTAGGAGCGGGTTTACTCATGCCGTTGGGTTTTTTTCTAGGGGGGCTGTTTTGCTATTCCGGCGATCCAGGAATAGGTATTTTGCTTGTTCCGCCTGGCGGACTCCTCTTGCTGATCGGAGTCACGTCGGTTGCATGGTGCGTTCACACGGATTTCCACTAAGGCGACCGGCAGCCTGGATCATACCGGGAGGGAGTGGCTCCTGCCGAAGCAACACCAAGCTCGGCAGGAGCCTCGCTCTCCCGTTGAAACCCTTCGCTGGAAGTGCATCAAGACGGCGGGTAGTTTAATCGCGAGACCTGTTCTGCTACACTGAGCTCTACGATTCTTGGTTTTTCGCTAGTTTGTACCGCGTTTTTTTTTAATCCTCCCCACCTCCATTCTAAGGAAAACATCTTGTCTGATACAAACAACACTTCAACCTCTGAGGGAAGTAATCTAGACACGGTTTCTACGCCGATGGTTCCATTGTCCAAAGGCCGTTGGATTGTTGCCATTCTCGCAACGGGCATCATTGCATGGTTGGGGTTTTCGTTTCCCCCGAAAGTATGGCGAATTCCTGACGAACTCGCCAGCGTTGGTGCGCTTAGCCCAAAAGCCGATCAAGACAAGTTGGCCGTAGTCAACAACGAAAATATGTGGAAAAACACTTTGCTGAAATTCGGCTTAGCTGGCTCGGCCTTGGGACTCATCGGATTTTTCTTGCTCGGCGACGCACGCAATGGAATCGGTGCGGCTGTCACTTCGCTTATTTGCGGAGTCATTGTGGGTTTGGCTGCCGGAGCCATAGGACTTTTATCGCGACGCTATCTAGACCTCGATCATCCGATCCCGATGGTCTCTGAGCAGGCAAGACCTCTTTTTTGCGATATGGTTGTCTTTGCCATTCTGAGTGTCATCTTGTTGATACCTATTTCGATACAACTGTTGTTTCAAGCCAGTTCCTCCGAACGCGGAAAGGCGTATTCGTTACCGGCTGCGGGAATTCTGACTGGTATTCTTGTACCAGTTTCAGGGGCAATGGTTTTGCCCGGTTACACCAACACTAGTGTGTTTCCGCCCGCTCCAGCAGGACTGACGGCGATTTGGTTTGCAGTCCTTGCCTTGCTAACATCGATATTGGTTGTTTTCATGGTAAAGGGAACAAGTTCAAATCCTTACAAGACCAACTGATCATCTTACCTAGGAAGTGCTATGGGCAAGTTTTTGCGACTCGTCATGCTAATGCCGAGCTTGTTGGTTTACGCCGGCTGCAGCGATAAGAAGCAAGCGAGTCACCCACTTGCGGACGCAGCCAAAGCGAAAATTTCCGAGATTGCTGCTAGCCCTGCTGCTACCGTTGAAGCCCAAGCCTCGTCCTCAAGCGATGGCATCCATCCAATCGACCAAGTTCCGCAGGGCATTCAATTCCGACAAGCCTCTGCGGCCGTGGACCGCGGTGACTTTACAACAGCAGAACGCATCGGCTCCGAGCTCGCAACGGATGCGCAGTTCGGCGTATTGTCCACTGCCATTCGTGGCCTGATCCTGGCGAAGCAAGGGAAATTCGACGAAGCCATACGCATCGCCGAAGAAATTTCGACCGTACCGGTGATGCAATGCGAAGCCTATGTGATTGCGGGTGAAGTGTTTCAGCGTCAAAACCGACTGAAGGAAGCCTTGGGTGCATTCCAAAACGCCCTTGAATTGAACCCTCGGCATGTGCGGGCCAATCTTTGGCTGGGTGCAATCTACTATGACACAGGTGCCATGCGGCTAGCAAGCGACCACTTGCGCAAAGCTGCAGAACTGGATCCAGTCGATGTGAATTCGCTCTTGTTGTCTGCTAAGATTTTTAAGGAATACGAGCAATACGACGAAGCCATTCGCGACCTTCGTGAATTGCTGAAACGCACCTTGAAGCCGGAGGTGAAACAGCTCGTGCGTGTCAATCTAGCGGAATGCTTCGTCGCACTTCGGGATTTGGACGAAGCTCGCAATACCCTCAGAGATTGCCTGGAGTCTCCAAGTGTTCTTGCGACCCGAAGTGCCATCGAAGAATTTGCAGGAGATAATGCAACAGCCTTGTCTTTAGCTCAATCTGTATTGAAACAAGTGCCAACGGATCGAGCCACGGGCTTAATTGCAGGTCGAATTCTCTTGGTGCAACGAGACTGGAACAACGCCCTGCCCCTTCTTGAGCGAATGACACAATCGCTACCCTACGATCATGAGCCTCGCTTGCTTTACGGACGAGCCTTGGTCGGATCCGGAGAAAAAGATCGCGGTGAACAAGAGATTCGAAAAGCGACAGAGCTAAAGGACTTGTTTCTTAAATTTGCAGACCTGCATCAGGAAGCGATCAAACGCCCTCAGGATGCTGCACTTCGAGTGGAATTAGGTCGCCTCGCCGAACAACTTGGAAAACAAGGCCTCGCTCGGAATTGGTACCGTGCGGCCTTGGGGCTCGACGAGCAGAACGCCGATGCGGCAGAAGCCTTAAAACGAATGAGCAGTGCGCCCTAGAACCTCAAATTCGGGCTGGCGTGTGGCACGCCCATAGCGAGGGACGTGTGGCACGCCTATAGATATAACGTGGGTGTGGGAACTGTTGCAACCATTTATGGCGACTCCCACGCCCTTTATGAACTCAGGGCGTGCCACACGTACTCATAGCGTTCGTTACTTTTGCCACCAAAAAGTCAGTCGCGGCAATTTCGACGCAGGGCTATTGGGAGGGTCCGTTTCAAAGAGTTGAACCCCTACCGCAAAGTCCATCTTGCCATCCGCATTGAAATCAGCGGCTTCTAGCGCTGGATACCGCGGTGTCCCTCGTTCCAACACGTGAACTTGAAACTGAAGATCCGTTGTTTGTTCCAGCAAAACGATCGAAGCGGGTGATCGATCGTTCAACGAAGTCGGATAGACAATCGTGGGCAAATTCGCCACAACGAGGATATCGAAATCCGAATCACCATCGATGTCGGTTGCTACCGCTCGATAGGCACCCGGCAAGTCCAGCAATCGATGAAGGCGAAACTCGAAGTTCCCAATATTCTCAAGCCACTGGAGACCATGCGAACGATTCGCAAAATTGTTGTCAAAGGTATCCCCGTTCACGTATAGGATGTCTTGGTCCCCATCTTGATCGAGATCCACCAACTCAATGCCAACCGAGCCGAAAGTTAAATCGACACCGGTCGCAGCCCGATGCCTATCGAATTTTCGACCTTGATTGACGAAAAGTTCGACACACTCGAATTCCTGGCTGAGAACGGTTGCAAAGTCCATGGCACCATCGCCGTTCCAATCGTTCGCTAAAACTTGCATCGCGCCAGGTCGGATGTCGATCACGTTTTGAACGAACCGAACGGTCCGTTCATCCTCTATTTGATTAGTAAGCAACCGAATGCTGCCCGTTTGCCGCTGCCCGAATTCAGCTAGCACCAAGTCAGGCTTTCCATCGCCAGAAAAATCAGCGACCGCAACATCCGCCACGCGCCCTAGTTTTTCAGCGATGGTGACCGATTCAAAATCATGGCTCGCAGCATCGCGTTTAAGCCATACTGCTCTTCCTAAGGCGTGATCGTAGGGATTGAAACTGCCTAGGTCGGCAACCATGAGATCCGTTCGGCCGTCTTCGTTCAAATCGCAGGGTGTCACCCTGGCTGGGACCCCCACACGATCGATCAATGTTCGAGTCGTTTTCATCGGTACCGGTGTCAACGAATTGACGCTCCCTTCCCTCATGTCTGTTACGACCAGTCGCCGATCTCCTTCCGGTTGAAATTCGACCCAGCGGATCGAGGATACGGCCGGGGTAACATAATTTCCGTCCTTCCAATCGAAGCTCTCCCGATCGAATCGAGCGAGCCAATCAGAGTCAACGGGTGGAGGTTCAGGAAATGCAAATTGGGCCGGTGATCGCTCGCGATAGTACTTGAGAACTTCCTCGAGGGGAGGTGGATGCAAGTCGGTTCTTCCCGAGCGAGCGTAAAACTCAAAGCCCTTGTGAATTTCGTCGTACCATACTTCACGGACAAAACTTGCCGGATTTGGGAGTTCATGACAATCCCCGCAAAACCTTTGGATCCCAATCGGTGCAGGCAATTCGACGTCGCTTAAGGCTTCCGCGGGTTCGGACAAATGTGCCAACTCCCCCCGAATCGAATCTCCAGTCTTTTTGCTTCCGTCGCAGCCGGAAAACACTAGCGCCATTGCGAGTAAGATCGAGAGTCTTGGCCAAGACATCGAGGGTTGACCTATGTTCTGAAAAAAGGCGAGGGACTTCGGCTCGCGGAAATAGCTGCATCGTCCCATCTTTCTTTTTCCTTAACAAGCTCTGCCGCAATTAAGCGAGCTGCGAACTGATATCTAAACGACTCTTGATTCGCGTCGATTTGCGTTATTGGCGGGCAAATTCGGGAATGCTCGCCGTAGTCACAGTTGAAGCTAGAGTACAATGACTTAGTCGTGTTCGGTCAAACGGCAGAGGATCCCATGGTGAACGAGTGAAACGCATTCTCTTTTCGGTGGCCGCGGTGGTTGTGGCAGCGACTTGTCTCTTGCTGCTTTTGGGTCGGAGAGATTCCCGCGATGCGATCCAAGCTAGCTACACGGAAGGGGATCTGTCGAAGTCCCTCGCCTTGATTGGTGACGTTCCCGAGAAGTCGCTGACCGCAGACCTACACCTATTGGCTGCAAATTGCTATCGCCAGCTAGGTCAAGGGGTACAATTCCGCGAACAAATTGAAAAAGCTCAACGCCTAGCGCAATCGAAAGACGGCGTCGAATTAGCCATCGCGATGTACAAGATCCAGCATGGCCAACTCGATGTTTCACCACAACAGATGGTCGACCTGCTACAAAATGCAGGGGCTATTCAAGCGGACGCTTACAGCGTTGTGGTGCAATGGGCTTTTGCGACTGAAAAACTCACCGTCGCCAAAGAGTTGATCGACAACTGGCGCACGAAGCAGCCCAATTCCGCACAATTGCAATACCTTGCCGCCGTCCATTTAAACCTATCCGGCATGAAGGAGGAAGCGGCCTCAAGTTTAATTGACGCAATCGAACGGCATCCGCGTCATGAACTGTCATGGCTTGCGTTGGCCGAGGTTTTCACTAGGCCACCAAACGTCCGTTTTCAACAGAGCGAACTTCTACTCGAAAAATTTGCCTCGCAATTTCCGCACAATACTGAAGTGGCATTGCGACTGGCCAAGATCCGGCGGCGAATCGGGCATGCTCGGGCTTCACAACACGCGTTGTCGGCGGCGAAAACCGAAGTTGAAATCTTGGAAAGAGCCAACGTCGAATTCGACTTGGGCAACTACCGAGACTCCGTCAACGCCTTCAAGGCTGCGAATCTTTCCTCAACGGACGATTTCAGAAAACTAATCGACACCGCGTTTACTAACTCGCTACAGGGACAAGGCGAAGCTGGCGGTTTGCTTACCGACCGTGTCAGTTTGGGAGCGACCGCCCTGGCCCTCGCTGGCGATTCAACAGCATCCCAATCGGTATTTGAACTAGCCGCAAATCGAACCGCAAGGCTCCGGCGATTGCAAGACTTGAGAGCCAAACAAGCATTGATGCCAGGCGACAAGTCGCTGGTGCGTGAAATGAACTCGGTCACAGCGCTTCCAGACCCATCGCCCTCCTATCTGTCGCCGCATTATGATCCTATCGCCAATTCTTCCGGAAACGCACTTTACCAAACGCATTGTGCGAATTGCCATGGAACCAAGGGTGACGGCTTTGGACGAGCAGCCAGCAATCTATTTCCACCTCCCCGTCGTTTTCGCGATGAACCGATGCGAATGATTTCGTCCAAGAATGGAGTGGCCAGCGACGCCGATTTGGTGCACTCCATTCGGCGCGGTCAGCCAGGAACGTCGATGCCCGCGTTTAAGCAGTTTTCAGATTCCGAAGTTGAATCGTTGGTCGGGGTGTTGCGAGAATTCATGGTTTCAGGACTTTGCGAAAGATTTAAGAACGCGTTTCCGTCCGAAGAAGGGGCCGACAGTTTGGCCGAGTCACAATGGGTCGTGGCTAGGTCGCAAGCCAGCGAGGTAATTTCCATCCCCGACCTCTCAAACATGGCGGGACTATCAGCTCGCGGAGGCATAGTATTTCGCGAGGCAGGCTGTGTTGGCTGTCATGAAGTTCCGAGCGAAGCCAATCGAGTCAAGAACCGATTGTTTGACTCCTTGGGACGTCCTCTTCATCCGCCCAACCTCGCCCTCGATGCTTTTCACGGAGGCGACGAACCCGAAGTGATCTACAAGCGAATCCTGTTAGGAATACCAGGAACGCCCCATCCGGCACTCGCAGCTGTTCTCGAGGGGGACATTGAAAGTTTGGTTGCGTACATCGTCTCCTTACGTAGGGTTCAGCCAGATATTAGCTCCAACAATGCACGAAGCAAACGAGCGCGGGCCTATTAATGCCCCCGAGTTTAACTCGGGGGATAATTACCCTTCCTCTAAATTAGACGGAAGGAACGCTTGCGCGAAGCTAGTCAAGCCACTGCTACTAGCTTTCGCGGGTGTGTAGTCGGAACAGTTGAGGACCAGTGTCGATCATGGGTCGGGCAAGAACCGTGCTCGTGCTCAGTGAAACGGTGCTCGTGCTCGTAATCGATTGTTCCTAGGCGATCACGAGCACGAGCACCACCCTATCGGGCTGAGCACGAATACGAAAACGCTACCATTTCGTTGTTTTTCTATGGTAGAAACCGTGCGTTGGGCGAGAAGTGTCAAAAAAAGACGTGAAAAAAAACGGCACGGAGTGCCGTGCTACACTGGTTTACGGCACGATCGAATTGGCCTGCAACCATTTGGAGATTTCGGCTGCCGCCGATGGATTGGTTCTCTTCGCGATCGCCATCGCGTGATTGGCGACGCTGGCTGCTGACTCGGTATCACCGAGGCCAACATTTATTTCCGCTAACATCATCAGCTCTCCCAACCCTTGATAACGGGTCAATTCACACAGTCGCTTGGCATGCACTAACGCCTCCGGAAGCTTGCCGTCTGCGGCCAACAATTCACTCAACGCTTGGTGTGCGTCAACTTGCTTTGGGTCAATCGTTGCAGAAAGTTGCAAGTGCTCAATCGCTTCCTTGGGACGCCCCGCTTTGATCAATACCTGCCCCCAAAATAGCTGTATCTTCGAGTTGTAAGGCTCAATCGCGTCCGCGTCCCGATAGTGTTTGATAGCCGATTCCAAGTCGCCAGAAACCAGCGCGAGTCGCGCAAGCATCGAGTGGCCGTACTGATCATCTGGGTCCAATTCAATCGACCGACGCAAACTCTCTCGAGCACGATCAAGATTGCCTGCTTTCGCAAAAAGTGTTCCCAACCGTCCATGCGCTTCGGCCAATGATGGCTTCATTTGCAACAGTTGCTGAAACGTCTCGATGGCTTGCGTGTCTTGGTTCTGGGCCATTAACCGCTTTCCCCTCGCCAAAAGCGAATCAAACTGAGTTTGCTTCTTGGCCATACGACGCACTTCGGTCCGCGTAACTGCATTCTCCGGATCAATCCGCAACGACTCGCGAAGCGCGGCGATGGCTGCCATGAAACGTTGTTGCATCTCGCTCTTCTCTGCTTCTGCTGCCCAATATTCCACTAACCAGGCTTTATTCTCCTGCACAGCCGGAGATGCCTCGTCCGATTTGGAAAGGAATTCCAGAAGAACTTCGTGAGTCGCGACAGGGTCAATCGAGATATTGTGTTGCGACCGACGAATTGGGGGAACATACGAATCCTCCGCCAAGTCAAAATTCACGTTCACTTTGACGTACTTGCGCATGTGACACTCGACGCATTTATTGCGAACGTCGACGGGCAAACGCGGCTGCTCTGGGCAGGCGGTAGAGCTATGGCAATTCAAACAACTTTCTTGAAAATGACTGCCAATGGGCGAACCAGTCAAATGCGGATCGTGGCAAGTGATGCAGGTCATTTCGCTCTTCTGGAAACACTTTGATTTACGCAGGTTTCCGATTTGGTTGGCAACATGGTCGTCCTCCGTGTAGGGAGGCTCCACCGTTCGATAATGCGTTTCAAGTACTTCGCCAGGGCGATATGAGAGTGCCGGTCCTTTGTGACGAATGGCGTTGCCGTGGCATTGCGTGCAGACCTCGATGAGTCGCTCCCGCGGTAGTCCACCAGGATAGAGTATGCCATGCGACTTACTTTCCGCCGGATGTTCCTGATGAAACGTGACATGTTCCTTTGCTGGACCATGGCAACGTTCGCACGTTACACCCATGATCATGTCCTGGCGCCGATAGACATTGGCCGTTCCGGGTAAATGCTGGAACCATGTGTTGTGGCATTCAAAACATCGCAGTGTTAGTTGCC
Organism: Pirellula sp.; assembly: GCA_043743995.1. Taxonomy (GTDB): domain Bacteria; phylum Planctomycetota; class Planctomycetia; order Pirellulales; family Pirellulaceae; genus JBKCUI01. The sequence continues at coordinate 10,803 of JAYTVM010000427.1, forward strand.
TTGCTCGGTCCCCCACCGCGTCCCGATCAAATCCGCTGGCTCCCCAACAGTCGGTCGCGTAAACCCACGCAATCGGAAGCTCCCACATCGAATCGTCCGGACGCCATGACAAATAGACTTCATCCGAAATGGGATTGGAACCATAGATCAAATCTATGGAAGATTCGATGCGACGCGTTCCATTTCCGAACGGCTCAATCGTGGCTTGTACCAATTTGGAATCCCGCTTTTGCGTCTCAAACTCAACCGGGTCGCTGTCCCGCTTGAATCGACCATTCTCAGGCAAAAAACCACGCGGAAGCGAGGACAAGTCGGGCGGACGGCAAGTGCGGAAGTGACTTGTAGGCAAGCATTCTGCTACGCGATCCTTATGACACTCAGCACAAGCGAGCGGTCCAACATATCCAGGATTCGGAATGTTCGGCGGAACATAGCTGATAATTTGAAGCGCCGGCACTTTAGATGGAGCCGATTGCGCGTTTTCAGTCGTTGGCGACTTCGTACTGTTCGACTGCGGCGGCGGAGTGATTGGCTTAGTCGCTTGGTTGCAGGCCGAGAAAAACAAAACGACCATAATCAGGCAAACGGGACTACGGCAGCATCGGTTCAACAATCGTGAACTCTCCAACGTCGCTTGAAACCACATAGTCATTCTCCTTTCCCGATGGCCAAACAACCTGAAATTGTTGCTGAGCTCCTGGTGTTAGAGCGGTTAACCAAATAGCCGGATCCGAACTCGATAGGTAGCTGCCGCCTCCATTGTGCATCAAGATGCGTTTTTCCGATAGTCGGACCACCGCGCCAATTGCGTTTCGATTAGAGACAGTACCAATCAAATGCAATTTGATGGCCGGGTTTGAAACTTTGCAATGCCCTCGCAAAACCGATACAGGCTCTTCCAAGTGCGAAACCACAAGATCCAAAACTCCGTCGCCATCTAAGTCTGCGGTCGCAAGTCCCCGACCACTGTGGCTCGTTGCAAAGTAGTCCTGAGAAGAGTGAACACGCGAAAAACGACCACCCTTGTTTTCGAGCAGCACAGGTAGCTGCTTGAAAGGGGCATTCGGCGAGGCATAAGACACATGGCCATTGGAGACCACCAGGTCCAGATCTCCGTCCTGATCGTAATCGATTGCGACGGTTCCAAAGCCCACAAAGTCCCCGCCGATACTTGCCAGTCCTACGGCTCGACTCACATGCGTGAATAGACCTCCTCCATCGTTGCGATATAGCCCAAAAAGCTCACGCTCAAAATTGACTGTCCAAATATCAGGCAGTCCGTCTTGATCGGAATCAAACACCAAAGTCCCCATACTGCCGGTACTGACCCCACGCTCATCGCCAGCGACGCCGGCCAGCACGGCCGATTCCTGGAAATGGCCAGTCCCATCATTGATGTAAAGAAAATTGTCCGTGGTGTCATTAGCGACATAGATGTCGACGTCTCCATCAAGGTCGATATCACTGGCAACGACCCCCAGACCCTTGCCAGCGTCCAAGAGCCCAATACTGCGGTCTTCGCGTCGAAAACCTCCTGCCCCATCTCCGAAAAAAATGGCATCGCCAATGGCCGCAAAATCGCGGGGAGCGCATACCTCGCGAGGTACAACGGCACCTGCACAGCTCGGGTGATGATTCCACGACCAATTCACGTAGTGCGCCACATAGAGGTCCAGTGCCCCGTCTCGATCAAAATCCGCCCATGCCAAACTACTGCTCCATGGGAACTCAGGATGCGTCACGAGCAACGGCATGGCCAGGAAAGTGCCGTCCCCTTGATTGTGCAGGATTTGAACTCCTCCATATCCGCTGATGGCCACATCATCGAAGCCGTCGTTGTCCAGGTCGGCTGGGAAAATGCCATGCGTAAAACACTCTCTTGCACTTGTTCCTGCAGCTTGGGTCACCTCTTCGAATCGCATCTCTCCAAGGTTTCGAAAAAGCCCACACGGGAGTGACGAGACCGTCTTGTTGGCCAACGTACCGCCCCCAGCGAACAGCAAATCTGGACGTCCATCCTTGTCGAAGTCGATCACTCCAACGCCGCCACCTAGCGACTCGATGATAGCAAACTCGCCATCGGAGCGGCCGGAACTAAACTCAAATTGGATGCCCGTCGTTTTTATCTCTTCAAACCAGGCCTGCTGTCCAGACTTTTGCTCTGTCGGAGACTTTTCCTCAGGTCGAAACGCGCTCGAAGTCGGAGGAGCTTTCTCCACGGAAGGGACGGAGTCGTTCGGACCCGAATTTGCAGTGGGTTTTTGGCATCCTACGAATAGGCTTACCATCAAACCCAACGAAAAAAGCAAACTCACCCATTCCGAAAAACTGTTGGATTTCATCCTGACTAATACGCTTCCTGTGTTTCGTTATTGCTCTTGGATCACCACGATGTTTTGCCCAGGTGTGACACTCAAGGAGTCCGTAGTAGAACCATCTGGCCAATGGACGTCTAGAACAACATCACCCGCGGCTAATTCCGCTGGCCATGCAAAATGAAGTCGGGACTGGCTATGCGACAAGTAACTGCCTCCCCCATAAAGCTGTCGAACCATGGATCGCGATCCTGCACGTAATTCTACCGTGGCTCCTATCGGCGTCCTCGACGCGGTTTTTCCGATCAATTGCACCGACAGCCAACGCTTGTCCGCTACGTGCAAATTCTCGATCAGCGACGGCGGACCAAACAGACTCGTCCCCACCATATCTAGATCCCCATCGTTATCGAGGTCGGCCGTGGCCAATCCTCGACCCACTGTTGGGTCTGAGAAGTAGGAGCCACTTGGTACGCACGTCGTCAAACTTTGGCCCGCTTCATTTTGCAAATAAACCGGTAAAGAACGCATGTCACCGTTATCAGGATGGTAGTGAACATGACCAGAGGTAAACACGATGTCCTCATCTCCATCGCCATCGAAATCGGCCGCAACGACTCCAAAACCGACCCGTTTCAAATCGGCTCGGTTGAGCCCCACCTTGCGACTGGCGTAGTGAAACAAGCCCTCTCCAGCATTGAGATAAAGCCCCATCTTTTCGTTTTCGAAATTCGTAACGAACAAATCGAATTGCCGATCCAAGTTGAAATCGAATAACGCCAAACCCATGCTCCCGTTGGCAACCCCCTCATCATCGACAGCCACACCCGACGCGAAAGCATGCTCGACATATCGCTCGCCCCTTCGCGAAAAAAGGAAATTCGCGATCAAATCATTTGCAACGTACAGGCCTACGCCTTCGCCTCGGCGAAACTCGGCGGCGACGACACCCAGTGTTTTGGACGGTTGATCGGCTTGAACCATCTCGGTTCGCAACTGAAATGCGCCGTCGCCATGACTCAGAAAAACCTTATTCTGAGATTCTCCGAATGCATTTGGCGAGCAAACATCTGGCTCTCCGTTTCGATCTCGACACACTTGGTTCTTGTCAAAATCCCAAT
>JAYTVM010000428.1:0-14196 GCA_043743995.1 Pirellula sp.
GGAGATTCAAGCTGGACATTTAAGAATAGTCAGCTCGATCAAATTGACCCCAATGATTTCGCTAGCAAACTAGCTCCGGCCCGACTTGTGATCGACGCCCCAAGCAAGTATCGAAAAGATGGACGATCAATTGGTGCTCAAGGTTGTTCGCGACAGCAACAAACCGCAACTGATTCCACTTGCTACGCTGAACGAACCCAAGATCAAAGAAAAGGCGTACGTCCTGCGAGGCAAGGTACGAGTGGAAGGGGTTGTTGGAGACGGTTATTTGGAAATGTGGAATCATTTTCCTGAGCCCAAGGCAGGAGCCTTCTTCTCGCGAACCATGTCGGAAACTGGGGCGATGGGCAAGCTGCGTGGCACAGCCCCGTGGCGGGAATTCACGTTGCCATTCATGATTGATGACAAATCCGTTCCCGCGCCGAACAAACTTCAAATAAACGTTTATCTACCGGACAAAGGAACCGTTTGGCTGAGCGATCTTGCGTTAGAGGAAATGCCGATCGCAAAATTGCAAAAGGAGCTGCAAGGGAGTGTGATGGTTTTGCCTGGTTGGTTCTGGGGCGTTCTGTCCACTTCCATTGTCCTACCCATTCTCGTCGGATTTGGTTTCATCCTGTTTGTAAAGAGATTTCGTAAGCAAGAGCACGGTACCGAACTTCGTCGGATGAAGGCTTTGGATCTAGGTTGATGCCGACGAGCCCAATTTCGCAAAGATTGCGTTTAACTGTTAGCCGTAGGCGTACGTGTATGGTATCGAGTACGCCTTCGGCTGACTAAAAAGTGGGGTAAGCTTCCAGCTTGCCAACTTTGATTCGTCGCAAGCTGAAAGCTTACGCCACCGTAAAACAAATAATTGAACGGTATTGCTGTAAAACACCGACCATGCCGCAAATCCGGGCTGTGGCCTCGCATGCCACCGAGGTACAAAGTCACCCTGATCCAGTACGGTAAATCGCTCGCGTTTAGCCGTGCACAATGTGGCGAAAAGCACGAAAAGCACCAAAAAGGAGCGAAATCGTGAGGATCCCGGGGCACAACAGAAAAGGGGGGTGCTCGCAAACGTATTTTGGCGTTACATTTTACACAGTTAACCTATTTCAACTCTCCTGGAGGTAGATCCCATGCGAAACGTTTTGATGTTCATGACCGTGGCGGCAGCGGCTTTCTTTTGCTCGTCAGCTCAGGCTGGTTTATTGTTGGGCAAATGTGGCTCGAAGGGTTGCAATGCCCAACCGGCTTGCTGTAGCCCTTGCTCTCCGCCCGCCACAACCTGTGCACCAGCCTGTTCTAGCGCACCGGTCTGTTCGACTGCTTGCGCGCCAGTTATCAGCCATTGCGCTCCTGTCGTTTGCGCCCCTGTTGTTTGCGCTCCGCCAGTTCGTGTTTGTGCCCCAGTTGTTCGTGTTTGTGCACCTGTTCGATGCGCACCTGTTCGAACTTGTGCTCCGGTCAGAACATGTGCACCTCCAGTACGCATCTGCCGGCCTGCGCCGGTTCGATGTTGTGCACCTCCTGTTTCAACCTGCTGTCCCTCGCCCCGTGCGCCCAGACACTCTTGTTTGGCTGGCAAATTAGCTGGACATCGGGGATGTCGATAAATCCTGTGCAATTTGATTTTGCATTAAGTGCATCAATTACTTAGAGGACTGCGGTGTCGCAGTCCTCTTCAAGTGGGGTTGTGGAGCATTTGTAGTTGAGGAATTTTCATCCCAAAGGGATATCAGACAGTAGCCGGTGGTCGAGCGGAGCGACACCACCGGAAGGAGTCTCGTACCGCGCGTACCGATCCTGAAGGGATCGCAGATTCTTTGACCCTGTCAGGGTCATTCGCATGTTGTTTCGTTTCCGGGGGTGCGCCTCTTCGCGACGACCCCCGGCTATTTTCTGTAATCCTTATCGGGATAGAAGAGGAAGCATTTTTTCACCTATTTTTCCAAGGTTGTCGTTTCCGCTACAATGTTGCGATGAAAAGAAAGGACAGAGCGAGTAATCCTGCTTTTTTCCATGTCTCTCTTCGCAAATCAAAATCGGTCCAATGCAAATCCAACGATTTCTACCCATTCTACTGGTCGTTTATTTCCTAGTGTGCGTACTCGGTCAGTCTTCCTTGACGTCGGCCCAGCCAATCGATGTGTTCGAAGACCTTACCCTAACCACCTTGCATGGTCAGAAAATCGGTTTTGGGAAAAACGATTCGATCACGGTCCTTGCATTCCTGGGGAACGAGTGCCCTGTGGCTCGAGCGTATGCTCAGCGTTTGGAAGAAATGGCGAAGCAGTTCTCGACGAGCGGTGTTCGCTTTGTGGGTATCAATAGCAACCCGCACGATTCCGAGTCGGAAATGGGTCAATGGGTGAGTGACCTTTCTCTCAGCTTTCCTCTCGCAAAAGATGCCGATCAGACGATTGCAAAACGCTTTCAAGCGACTCGGACTGCCGAAGTCATCGTACTCGATAGGAATTGCAAAATTGCGTATCGTGGCAGGATGGACGACCAGTTTTCGCCTGGAATCAAACGCTCCGCACCTAGTCGATTGGATCTTCTAATTGCACTTGAAGAATTGCTTGCGAACAAACCCGTTTCGATCCCTTCGACACCCCCAGTCGGTTGTTTGATCACCTTCCTTCAAGTGCCGACACAAAAAACAGATTTTACTTACTGCAAAACCATCGCCCCTATTCTCTATGCGAATTGCTTGGAATGCCATCGCTCAGGGGAGATTGGTCCATTCGATATCTCAAACTACGATGAGGTGCTCGGTTGGGCTGACATGCTCGTCGAAGTCATCGAGCAAAAACGCATGCCACCTTGGCACGCCAATCCCGAGCACAGTTCTTTTAAGAACGCACGCCAGATGCCTGCGAAATCGCTCGAAACGATCAAAGAGTGGATCGCTGCTGGCATGCCGTATGGCAACGCGGCCGACTTGCCAATCAAACCTACTTTTTTGGATGGCTGGCGGTTGCCGAAAAAGCCAGATCAAGTTGTGTCGATGCGAGAACAACCCTACCGGGTTCCTGCAAATGGCTCCGTTGACTATCAGTACTTCGTTGTGGATCCGGGCATTCACGAGGACAAATGGATTACGGCTGCACAAGTCATCCCTGGCTGTTCAGAGGTCGTCCATCATGCGATCGTTTTTATCCGACCGCCGGATGGTGAAAGCTTTACTGGTATTGGTTGGCTCACGGCTTATGTCCCCGGCCAACGCGCGACTGAGTTTCCGCCGGGCTATGCTCGTCGAGTGCCTGCCGGCTCGAAGTTGGTGTTTCAAATGCACTACACGCCCAACGGCAAGGAGCAATTCGACCAAACGATCATTGGACTGAATTTCACGGACGAGCCTACGGTTACACACGAAGTCTTTACGCTGGCTGGTATCGATCAAGAATTTGAGATTCCGCCCAACACGGCGACGCATGCAGTGGACGCCAGCGTGAGTTGGTTGCCGAAAGATGGGATCCTATTGGCCGCCATGCCTCATATGCACCTCCGCGGAAAAGCATTCCAAGTGCGAACTCGCAAAGGAGACGAGGAACAGACCGTACTGGATGTTCCCCACTACGACTTCAATTGGCAACACACCTACGAATGGTCTGAACCGATACTGCTAAAGGATATCGATCGATTGTCGTTTACGGCAACGTTTGATAACTCGCCCCAAAACCCGTTCAATCCCAATCCGAACGAGTATGTCATGTGGGGCGACCAGACATGGGAGGAAATGGCGGTTGCGTTCTTCGAAGTAGCAAGGCCACGAAGCCCGGGTGGTACGGACACGACTGGCCGCATTTCGAAGTCCGTCCGATCTGCGTCGAGCAAAAAGAGGACCGACGACGATGCCGACACAGACGCTAAGAACGCTAAGTTCGCGGACGATTTTCTTGTTCGCTTCGATGGCAATCACGATGGCGTTGTATCCAAGTCGGAAGTTTCTCGCATCGTGCGAGACTACGCGTTTCGACTGATGGATATGGACAACGATGGCAAGCTGACGCGTGACGAATTGATGGACTCTTCAAGGTCGCGACGTGGCCGATAACGAATTAACTCCAACCTCGGCCCGGCTATTTGCAGCGATTATCGATTATCCGCGTTCTGGCGTCGCCTTGCTCGTGTTGTTAACCGCCATCGCGTTGGGAGGTTATTATCGCCCGACATGGCCGAACGAGCTTTATGCTGCATGGATTGCCCCGGATAAATCTGCATCAAACGAAGATGCAGCAGTGCCGCAGGCTGCCCGGAAAGCCTCTCGCTCAGGGACTGTGCAGCGTGCATCGCTGGGCAGGGCCGATGCGTTGGTCATTGTCGAGTCCGATCAGATCTTTACAGGCGAAGGGGCTGTGGCGATACGCGAAATCGTAGATGCGTTGGAGCAGTTGGACACGGTGGCCAGTGTGACATGGTTGGATCAAGCGCCACCGCTCAACATTTTTGGATTGCCCGAGCCGATACTGCCCCGCGGGCAAGCTTCCGCGCAGAGGTTCGCGGCAGCGAAAGAACGAGCTCTCAAGCATCCTTTGGTCGTTGGACAGTTGCTTTCGAGCGACGCCAAGACACTGTTGCTGTCGATCAATTTCGACTGGTTGACTGTTCGCCAGGACTCGGACTGCTCTGAGGCATTGATCGAAGTTGCTGAGCGCGTTGCGGCAAAGCATCCATCGGTTTCTATGCAATTCTCCGTGACCGGTGCCGTTCCATTGCGACTGATGATGATTCAGAATCAAGAAGCCAACCAATTGAAATTTCAGTTGATAGGCTATGGCATGATACTCCTCATGGCGTCTGTGCTTTTCCGAGGGATTTCGGTCGTTTTGGTGGTTGCAGCAGCACCCGCGTTAGGCGTCTTTTGGACTCTCGGATTCCTGCGATATTTTGACTTGCAGTTCAATCCGTTTAGCGACGTCATTTTGCCGATACTGCTTAGCTTGGTCGGTTTCACGGACGGCGTGCATATGATGGTGTACATTCGCCGCTGCTTGAGTGAGGGCATGTCACCTCGCGACGCTTGCAAGAAGACGCTAGGGGCGGTTGGTCTGGCTTGTTTCCTTACTTCGCTCACTACGGCCATTGGAATGGGTTCGTTGACATTGGCGCACCATAAGATCGTGATCGAGTTCGGGTGGGCATGTGTTCTCGGGGTTACGGCGACATGGATTTCGGTCATGCTGGTGATCCCATTGATCTGCAGCACACGTTGGAGCGATCGACTCAAGAAAGGGGCCGATCGAGACATGGTTGACAGCCATTTGCAACGAATCGGGCCTTGGATTGGTTTTGTAGTTCGGCACGCCAAGAAGATAAGCTATGGCGGGATTGCTCTTTCTGTTGTGCTGTTTCTCGTCGCCTTAACGCTCAAGCCAGATGATCGCAAGAGCAATAGTCTGCCGAGCGGAGGTTCTGCCCAAATGGCTTTAGCGCATTTGGATCGAACCATGGGAGGGCTCGACATTTGTCGAATCAACTTAAAATGGCCCGGCAGCGAACCGACCGCCGAACAAGTGATGGAAATTATTTCGGAAGTGGATGGCCAATTAAGCAAGGAGCCGCTCATCGGGCATACCTTGTCGATTTGCAAAGTTCTCGATGCGTTACCTGGCGAAGGATCTTCGATTTCCAAAGTCTCGATGATTGAGCTTTTGCCTTCGCCTTTGAAACTGGCTCTGTTCGACCCGGATCAACACAACGCTACGATTACCTTTCGCGTACAAGATTTGGGGAGCGCGGCGTATCGCAATGTCTTCGAGCGTATCGAGAATTCCTTGGCGAGGATCCACCTGGAGCATGCCGAATTTCAGTACACCATCACTGGGGATGCGATTTCTCGCTGGAAGAATCTCTTTCAGATTGTCACGGACCTCTCAACCAGTTTGGGGACAGCATCGATCGTCATCTTCGTTGTGTTGGGGATAGCGTATCGCTCAGTGCGGATCGGATTGATCTCGGTCGTTCCGAACTTGTTGCCGTTGGTTGTAGCGGCTTCGTGGATGGCGATAACGGGTCAGCCGCTGGAAGTCGTGAGTGTTTGCGCTTTTACGATTTGTCTTGGTATCGCGGTGGATGACACGATTCACTTTCTGTCCCGATACCGAGAGGAGCAGTTGGTGTATCCGGATCGGAAAAAAGCGATCGAAGAAGCGTTTCAGGGCGTTGGGACAGGTATGATTATGACGACGGTGGTGCTGGTGGCCGGTTTTAGTTCGGTATTGATTAGCGAAACACGCGACCATCGCATTTTTGCTTCGCTTGGTATTATTACGTTGGTAACGGCATTGTTGTGTGACCTTTTTCTTTTGCCCGCCTTGCTTGCCGAGTTCGATCGCGATCGCAAAGTGTAGCTGAGCGAGGCTCTCGCTCAGATCCAAAAAGACAACAGAGCGAGGGCCTCGCTCTGCTACCGGCAGCGTTCGTATTGGAAATCCAACGTCCCTTCTGCCAGTGTGATGCCTCTTATCGCGGACACGAGGTTAGCTCGATTTGCTTTGTCGGATGCTAGCTTTAACTCTTCCGACAGAGCGTAGACGGTGACATGGTACTGCTTCATGCCAGGTCCCTTGGATTTCATGGGGTCGTATTCCTTTCGATTCTTATCGTTGATGCCGATCGTGCCAGTTGTTTTGGCATTTGTGTCGAGCTTGGTGATATCTGCTGGAATGTTGTAAACAACCCAGTAGGACTTGATGCCGCCTGGGCCAGGCACGTGCCAAACGTTGATGGCAAACTTGCGACGACCATCCATTTTCGACGGTGGTAAGAGTTCCAACGATGCAACCTATCGATCGTAAATGCAACAGATGCGTCGCTCATAAATTTCGTCCCGTCTATTCGAGGCCTTTTTGGATTCTCGGTACTGAGGCGTCATGTCGCAGTCACCGTGTGAGATACTAGTAAGCCTACCCCAGTGACCTGAACCTAGCATGAAGATTCGAATTTGCGGTACACTAGTGTCTCCATTCTTCGTGCAAATCGACAAATAGGACACCAAATGAAGCGCCTTTTGAGTCTTGGAATGCTCGCCGCCTTGATGCTGCTCTGCTTCTCGTTGAAAGGACAGGCCGATGAACCTTTTATCGCGTATCGGGCGAAAGAAGATGTGGTTTATGGCCACAAGGATGGTATGGCGTTGACGTGGGATGTATTAGAGCCCATGGCAGACAGAAATGGCATCGGTCTAGTTCTCGTATCGAGCGGCAGTTGGATTTCAAAAAAATCGGACGACCTCGAAGAGGAGGAAAAACGTCGCAAATACGATCACTGGATCCAAGGCTTGCTCAAATGAGAAACATGGGGACACGACACTTTTAATTGCGTTCTCGATTTCCCCCCTCGATTTGAGATATTGTCGGCGCGGACAGCTCGCGAGATTGGTCCCGTTTCTCATTTTCGATTCCGTCATCAGAAATAAGCGCAGACAACCACCTTTGCTTGCTTTCCCACAAGGAGACACATTTTAGAATTGGTACACGGGAGCTTTGCTTAGACTCGCGCTCGGTAGAACTTGCGATGCGTTTTACGACTGCGTGCCTCCGAAACACTCTTTGCAGTTCCAGCTACGTTCATGAACGCTCTTCCAAAATCCTTCACCATGGCTTCCCAAAGCGTTGGCTCAATGCCAAGTCGTTCTAAGACTGGCGGTGCAGAAAGTGGTGTGGAACCTCGTTTTCCATCTGCCTTGTCGCGTGCTAACCAATCCAAGATTTCTAGATACTCCGCTTCGGCCATTGCCAGAAAACCCTTGTCGCTACTTCGCCTGCCGTTGCGGCTAGGATGTGGTCCCAATGGATCCTTGCGCTCATCGATCGACACCGGAGCAAGAAACGCATCGGATCGTGGTGGGGTCGCAGATTCCACCGCTTCTCTTTCAACTTCAGGTGGCAGGTCCCCGCTCGAATCCGCATCTGAGGCAGTTGCCTTAATGGCTTGAACACGCCGTTGCACGGACGTGTAGTCGCTTTGCTCGAGAGTTTCGGCCATGCCCGCTCGAATTGGATTCAAATCAATGTAAGCCGCACAAGCCAGTAACGACTCTTCATCAAGAATTCGAACGGCTTTGTAACGGCCTTGCCAAAACCTGCCAAGACCTTCGCCATCTTCTCTATTAGCACGCATGGCGATGTACTGACACAGCAGCCGCATCCACCACGAAAGATCGCTCAAACGGAGGCGAATAGCAGCCAATCGGACCGGATCGTTTCGGATGGCATTCAGCTCGAATTCGGTCGGGTCAGCTGGCGTTTTGACCCACTCTCCATTGATTTCCAGTTTAACTTTTCTGGTCGGGCACAACTGCCACCAACGCAGCGCAACTTGGGTATCGTCCCAAGTCGCAACGACGTCCGGCCGTGACCTGAGCAGTAAATGAAAGTGATTCGAGAGACACGAAAAAGCCAGAAGGTCGATTCCGCAATTTGCTGCAAGGAGCTTTAGTTTCTCTTCCATCCAGCGTTTTCGGTGATCGAAATTCTTGCCGGAACGCTCATCGAAACCCATGAGGTAGCAGGATCGGACCGTTTTTCCGATGAGGTGTACGGCAACGATCTCCGACGGGTCAAAAATTTCAGCACGAGCCAATCTCGCCATGATTCACTCCTTCGCATGACCGATACAAGAATGTTCAGAATCACCCCAGCATAAAAATTCCCCATCCTGTTCGCAACCACCCCCCCAAAAATAAATGGTGTCCCCAAGAGTCCCCCACCCAAGAGTCCCCCAAGAGTCCCCAAGAGTCCCTGATTCGCAAATGTTCTGCGGCGGCATCCAGGGAAAACTCGACACCGTAAATCACTCAACAACTCCGTCCCTGATCTTCGCCACCACTTGTGCCCACGAAAGACGCTTCCCGTCTTTGCTTGCTCGATTTCGTGCTCGTTCAATTTCCGCCTCGCTTGGCGGCCCGCGGACGACGCCAATTGTCTGACCGTGCGAATCAACTAACTCGATTGGGCCTTCGCTGCGGCGGATTCGCTCGGCGATTTCTTCTGCTATTGTTACTTTTGTCATGATTGGCTCCATTGTCTCACCCATTCTACTTTCGAACGGGGCTTTAGGCTTTAGGCTATCTTCCCGCAATGGCTGTCCGTCGGAGGCAAGCCTCGGACGGACGGGTTTCACTCTGCATGCCTCAATCGAAACAATCCGAAAGAACAGCCAAAACCAAGTGGTGCAACCCACATTCATCAATCGGGATGCCGACTTGTCATCAACGCGTGACATACACTCGAAAGACCTTTGAGCCTATTGGGTTGATGGTACGGACCCAGTTGGTGAATTTGTGATGAATGCATGGATTTTCCCGAGACGCCTAACCTTTATTTCAAACGGACTAGAACCCTAGTTCAGCTTGGAATCTTCGTTGGATTGGTTCTTGGGCCGTACCATTGGAAGGGCCGTTGAAGAAAGATAGGAAGTATTGACTCCTAATTTCATAATTTTCAGCTGAATTACTATGATCACTTTAAAAGTAACCCGTTCTTCAAAATCGATACAGCGCAAGCTGCAGTTTCTCGCGACGGTATCGGTTGCATTGGCTGTGGTGCTCACCAGCACGGCGCTCATTACCTATGGAGTGATCAATCTTAGAAACTCGAAGTGGCGACAAGTCCAAACGCATGCGGAACTATTATCGCTCAATAGTGCGGCTGCCGTGGAGTTCGCTGACAACAACCAAGCGGATCGACTGCTCGCCGCATTGAAAGTGGAGCGATCCGTAAGTGCCGCTGCGATCTTCTCCAAAGATGGGGACTTGATCGGAGGCTATCCCTCACGCGAGGCCGTAGCCAAATCGTTTGTCTTAGAGAAAGCCAGCGAGGCTGGGCATTTGCTAACACATGCGATTACTGTTGACGGTGAGCGAATTGGTGACCTCAGGGTAGCGGTCGATTTCTCAACCGATCGAGAAGAGGCTATTAATTACGCGAGAATTACCATCCTAGTTGGAGTCTTTTCGTTGCTGTTCTCGGTTGTCGTGGCAGAGTATTTGAATCGGAGTATTGTCCGTCCAATTCATGCGTTGGCTGCCGTCTCTCGAAAAGTAACTTTGGAGGGAAACTATACTTACCGTGTCGAAACCAAATCTGGTCCAGAGCACGATGGGGAACTCGGTGAGTTTGTGGTTGCGTTCAACGAAATGTTGTCGGTGGTCGAGTCCTCGAAGCAATCCTTGCAGGAGGCCAATGATCATTTGGAACATCGCGTTGCAACCCGGACGGAAGAGCTTGAAAAGGCCTGCGAAGCGGCGAACGCTGCTAGTCGCGCCAAGAGTGATTTCTTGGCGAATATGAGCCACGAGATTCGAACACCGCTCAATGCGATTATGGGTTACGCCGATCTCTTATGTCGCGGGTTGGACGATTCGCCAGAAGAGCGTGCAGACATGCTCAAGACGATCCATTCCAGTGGCCGTCATTTGATGATCGTCATCAATGATATCCTCGACATCTCTAAGATCGAAGCCGGTAGACTGGAACTGGATATTCAGCCCGATTCGCCGCAACGAATTCTTTCGGAAGTCGTTTCGATGATGCGAGTACCGTTCCGTGAAAAGAATTTGAGTTTGGAGTACACATGGCAAGGTCCCGTTCCCAATGAGATCCAGACGGATGGTTCGCGATTGCGGCAGATTCTAATCAATCTGGTTGGCAATGCGAAAAAGTTTACGATGAATGGTGGGGTTCATATCATCGCCAAACTCTTGAATCCAGGCACAAAGTCCAAGCTCGAAATTGAAGTCATCGACACCGGAGTTGGAATCCAAAAGGATAAGTTTGAGCAGATATTTCATCCGTTCATGCAGGAGGATACGTCCGTAACGCGAAAGTATGGCGGTTCCGGCTTAGGACTCTCCATCAGTCGACAACTGGCGAGGATGATGGGAGGCGACTTAACGGTCGAAAGCGATAACGGACGAGGAAGCTGTTTCCGACTCACGCTGGATGCGGGCGAGTTGAAGAGCGAAGACTTAATCGAAAACGGAGCGATAGGGGATTCTCTCCCAACCCCTGTTAAGCAATCCTTTTCGATTGACAGTGAACTTTTGCGAGGCCTTAAGGTACTCGTGGTCGATGATGGTGCAACCAACCGAAAACTGGTATCTCTGGTTCTGGGTCGTTCGGGGGCACACATTTCGCAAGCCGAGAATGGAAAACAAGCCTATGACCTTATCATGAGTGAAAACGCATTTGACGTGGTCCTCATGGACATGCAGATGCCGATTCTGGATGGCTACGCCGCGACGAAGATGCTCCGGGAATCCGGCATCACGGTGCCGATTATCGCGTTGACCGCTCACGCAATGGCCAGCGACAAGCAGCTTTGCCTTGAGGCTGGTTGCAGTGACTATCTATCGAAACCGATCAATACGGATGAATTGCTCATTCGCCTGAGACGGATCTACGAGGACACACGCCCATCTTCGCGAGAGAGTCGCCGAGTCGAATCTTTGGCGCCTATCAATTCCAAACTCCCGACCGATGACCCGGAATTTGCAGAGATCGTCGTCGATTTCGTGGTTGCGTTAGAACGTGAGACTGTCAAACTGCGAGATGCGGTGGACGCTCGTGATCCCAAGCAAACGCAGTCTATTGCACATTGGGTCAAGGGCTCGGGCGGAACTGCTGGCTTCCCTTGTTTAACCGCTCCGGCTATGCAATTGCATGATTCCGTACAAGCCAACGACTGGGATAACGCGGAAAAGTTACTACTAACCATCGAAGACTATTTATCGCGATTGGTTTCACCAAATCTGGAAAGCAACTAGAGCGAATTATGTTGAATCAACCGACCTCCTCTTATTCTGGCGATGTGGCTGCTTCTGTGTTGACCAGTTCTCCGTTGGTATTGGCAAAGCCAGCGCCGATAGTTGTTGTTCAGCCGGTCAAGCTCCACGACGGCGCGTGGGCTCGCCCAGCATGCGATGCAGGAGATTTTCGAATCTTCATCGTGGATGACGAGGAACTGAACATTCGCGTCGCCAGGAAGTACCTCAAGACATGGGGTTACCAACATGTGGACTCAACGAATCAGCCGACCGAAGCGATTGAACGCATCTTACAATCTTCGCCCGATCTCATCTTGCTCGACGTGATGATGCCAGAGATCAGCGGATTGGAGCTGCTGGCCCAAATGCGCAAGATCGAAGTGCTCCAACACATACCCGTAGTCATCTTAACGGCCCACATTGAGGAATCGGTAAAGTACGAAGCATTGAATCTAGGTGCCAATGACTTTCTCAGCAAACCAATCGATCCGCTTGAGCTCCTTCCACGGGTGAAAAATCTACTTACCTTGCGAGGCCATCAAAAATGGCTGAAAGATATTTCCGAATCGTTGGAGCGAGAAGTCAAGCAGAGAACGGAAGCCCTCGAAAGAGCGCAACACCATGTGGTTCACTGTTTGGCGAGAGCGTCCGAGTATCGCGACAATGAGACAGGACGCCATGTAAGGCGTGTGGGCGCGTTTGCTGCTCTCATCGCTCGAAACTTGGGACTCGGTACGGAGTATACAGAGACCATTGAACAAGCGGCCAAGCTACACGACGTGGGCAAAATCGGGATACCTGATCATATTCTGTTCAAACCAGGAAAACTCGATTCGGATGAGTTCTCAGAGATGAAGACGCATTGCGACTTGGGAATGCACGTGATCAGCACACTCGATGACTCATTCGACGATGACTCAACCCATTCCGTTGAAAAGAAACGTCATGTTCGTATTGGAGCAAACATCCTCGAAGCGGGGGACACACCGCTCCTGAAGTTGGCAGGCCACATCGCGTTGACCCACCATGAGAAATGGGATGGCTCGGGATATCCGCTCGGCTTGGTAGGTGAGCAGATACCTTTGGAGGGTCGAATCACTGCCGTGGCTGACGTTTTCGATGCACTGTGCAGCAAACGCCCTTACAAACCCGCGTATTCGCCCGAAAAATGCCGCAACCTACTCATTGAGGGTAGAGGTTCACACTTTGACCCCAGAGTCCTCGATGCCTTCTTGCAATCCTTCGACGAAGCGGTTCAGATTCAGATTCGGTTTGCAGACCAAGAGTGATCTCAATGCGACATGGCATAGGTGAGTACGTTGATCGCCAAAGCGTACGCATCTATCGAGAAGCGTTGAAAAAACTCCTCGTCATCTCCTTCGCGTTCCCAACCGTCGGCGATGTCGGTGTTGTGCGTTGCAACGGCCACCAAACGTCCGCGATCGTCGTTAAGGCCACGAAAATGGACTTGCGATAAATCCGCATCGCCACCATTGGGGCGTTTGTGAATCCAAGATGGATCGTAGCTAACGCCGTTTCGACGGTAGAATTGAATTGCCGTAATCTGTGGGCACTTTTTCAGGGGATACACAGCCGACATGATGGGGTGATCACTTGGAATGTCAAACCATTTCCAGTGCGGCGCTACCCCTCGCATGTTGCTCTCGAAGTTGTCCCACTCGGCCTGCCCCCAGAAGTCATCGACCCAAAGGAACCCTCCGTTGTCCAGGTAATTTTTTAGTCCCCTTTGCTCTTCGCGACTTAGTTCTTGCCAGCCGGGATCACTCATGAATGCGAAGGGATGGTCCAACAGTTGTGCATCGGTCAATCGCAGCAGGAGGGTACCCTGGTTGGCTTTGATGGTGGTCAGTTGATTGAGCCGCCAATTCAAATTCTTAGCACCCACTGGATGGTCGGTCGCCCAGCGAGGAATCCAACCCGCGTCTCCCCGGTAATAGGCCTCGCCGTCTCCGCCAACGCTTTCGTACACAATGCGAACGAATGTGAAGTGGTCTGCACAAAACTTGGACCGATCTAAATCCGACTCCTGCACTGGTAATTCTGTCGAAACCAATAGACCCAATAGACTAATGAGAAGGATTCTGGAGTTCATGAATTCCTGAAGGTTAGAAGCACTCTCACATTGGTAATGGAGACTGCAGGACTCCACCGTAGACCGGACGCGAATCCATTCTACCACTTTCGGAGTGAGGGAGAAGTCACTCTCCCTTCGGGAGTGCTGGCCGTTAGTACGCCAAAACAAGGTTGGTGAGGGACAAGCCCCCGACCACCCTGAAAGGCTGGCGAGAGTTGCGGGTGGCACGCCCTTCGTACCTCAGAGAGGCTGTGATTTTATAGTACCAATCACGCTCCGCGTGATTTTCGCAGTTCAAAAACCTTTGGTTTCATAGGCAACATCACGCGGAGCGTGATGGGTA
>JAYTVM010000429.1:0-1247 GCA_043743995.1 Pirellula sp.
CAAGAACCGAATCCCTCGTCATCATTTCGAGAACGCTTTCCCCAACCATTCAGACGCTTTCCATCGCGATCGTAGAAGCCGACTTGAAATTTCGTGTTCTCAGCCACTAACAAATTCTCGCCATCGGTTTGAATGTCAAGTTGACCACAGCAACCATGAACATCATCCATAATCACTTTGGGATTTTCTAGATTATGGTCCAACCTCCAAATGCCGTACCCAAATCCTGTCACCATTGGGCAGGCAACAAAGACATCGTCATCCGTGGCCGTGATACCTGTGGCATTTTCCCATCGGGCCATTGAGCCCGATTGATCGATGCCAACCGTCTGGGCTGCGTTTGAGGCTATGTCCTCAAATTGCTTCTTGGAAGTATTCATTATCTTCAACTTGCGTTCACGGCGAGTTTTGGCTTTCTCGTCTTCGTCTTCGGGTACGATCTCGAGCTTTGCAATCTGTTCCTCGATGCGATCCAGCTGTGCCTTGGAGGACTTCGCCATCTCCTTGACGCGTTTTTCGTTTTCCTTCTTCAGTGCAGCCAGCGCCTCTTCCTTGTTGCCAATGTTCGGCGCGTCAACTTCAAGCTCCAGTTTCCCCTCAAGAGTCATTCGAGCGATCTTGCCGGACCCAGCAACAAACAACTTTCCTTCCGGCGAGAAATTCAAAGCCTGGGGAATGAACTTCAACGGAAACGAGTGCAACATCTCTCCCTCGCCGCTGTAGACCATAATCAATCCCTTGTCTGCCGCCGTTCCAACACAGCACATCCAAAGGTTATTGTCAGGACCAACACAGAAGGTCTCTAGCTTCACCGGTCTGCCATCGACCATCGGGGCGATACTTCGAGCCTGCTTGTGCGTCGGCTCATTCTTGGCACCATAAGCAGACGGAACTTGTGAGGCAACGCCCCAAACAAGAAGCGTGGCCAAAAGCCATTTTGGAGAAGAAAGGAGACTGATGCGCATTGTCCGGTCCTTTGTATTTGGGCATGGTTTGCATTCCAAGAATGTCTTAATGGTATGACAATTGCCTTGAAGAAGCAAGATTACGAAAACAAATACTAAGTTGGGGCGGCTCGTATACGTTTTTCGGCGAGCAACAGTTTGAAATCTACCTGTAAATGGGGTAACACGGGAGGCACGGGTAACACGCTCTGAGGCTGTGATTTTTTCGAATCTGAAGAAAGTACCCATCACGCTCCGCGTGATGTTGCCTCAGAAACCAAAGGTTTTTGAACTGCGAAAATC
>JAYTVM010000430.1:0-14110 GCA_043743995.1 Pirellula sp.
CCGGTGATTGCGGCAACCAAAGGTACGTTTGCCAGCCAATGTTTACAACGTCGAAACAGCGACGGTGGAAGGGCGGTGATTGGGATGCCCTGGTAAAAGCGATCCAAGTCGTCCGCTAAGTCCCCTGCGGTGGCATAGCGACGCGACGGGAGTTTTTCGAGGCACTTTGTGACGATCGTATCCAAATCGGAATGCACGTTTGGATGACTTTGACGAACCGTAGGTGCTGGTCGATGGATGACTTGCATGATCGTCTGCAAAACCGATTCCCCTTGGAAAGGCGGCTTGCCGGTCAGCAACGCATAAAGAATCGCACCGATCGCATAGACATCCGTAGACGCGCTTTGTTCCTCGCTTTTTCCGGCGGCCTGTTCGGGGGACATGTAACTGGGGGTCCCCAGGGTTGCCCCGGTCGCGGTCAGCCCTTTGTCCGAGCCCATTTGCTTGGCCAACCCAAAATCGGTAACGACAACTGCGTCCGCTTCATCGATGAGAACATTGGCAGGTTTGAGATCGCGATGGACTACGCCCTGCTCATGGGCATAGTCGATAGCTCGAGCGACATCACGCACGTAGCGGACCGCCTCTTTGGGGCTCATCGGCCCAGATGAAATTCGCTTGGCGAGATCGGTACCTGGAATATAGTCCATTGAGAAATAGTGATGGCCTTCGCATTCACCGCATTGATAGACGGTGACAATGTTGGGATGGGTCAGGCTGGCTGCACTGCGGGCTTCGGTGTGGAATCGGTTGACTTCATCGTCGCTGGCTAAGCAACCAGAGCGAATCATTTTGATGGCAACGCGGCGTTCCAATTGGACTTGAAAAGCAAGGTAGACCACGCCCATACCACCGCGACCGAGGACCTGCTCCAGGATGTAGTCGCCAAATCGATAGGGCAAAACGGATTGAGAATTACTGGTGTTGGCAAGGCTGGCAAGGCTGAAATCCGACTGGTTCTTAGCGGGTGGCAACGTGGAGTCGAAGGGTGAGACCGGGATCTGTGCCCTCAACGATGCATTTTCCACCTGCGACGCTGGCATCGTTACGGCATTTGGATCCTGCGAGTCATTCCACGACGCGACGAATGGCTTTTTGTCCGTTGGCTTTTGCTCGATTGGTGAGGAAGTTGCGGTGGAATTGGCGAGCTCACCGAGAGTTGGACCGGCCATATTCTCAATCCAATCCGCCGCATCGAGCAGTACCCGCAATTGAGCCTCGATATCCGGATATTCCTTCAGAAAAATCTCTCGATCTTCTATTTTTCCCGCATCGAAACGACGCATGAAGTCAAGCAATGCTTGATCTAATTTCGTCTCGGTTCCGTCTTCAAACTCATCAGACATAATGGGATTAGATGCGAAGTGAGCGAAGTGCAAAAGTCCTAGGATACACGACTTTTTTCAATTTTTCAGCTGTCTCTTGTCTCTAGGGTAAAATTAGACCAGCGAGTGACCACAGGCAAATCGGGTTTTGCAACTCAATCGAACTCAAATACTGAAAAACACATGACTATATCGAATGCACCAACGTTTCGAGTTCTCCTCCAAAAGGAGCAGCTGGTTTTTTCATCTGCGCATTTCATCACTTTTGCAGGGGATATTTGTGAATGTGTGCATGGACACAATTACGGCGTTCGAGCGGAAGTCGAGGGACCATTAGATGAGAATCGTTATGTGATTGACTTTATCGCGTTTCGCGATTCTCTGGCCGGAATCGTCAAGCAACTCGACCATCACATGCTATTGCCGACCAAGCATGCGATGATCCTCGTAGAAGAGGAAAACGAGGAAGTAACCGTGCGATTTCGTAAAAAGCGATGGGTTTTTCCCCGCGAGGATTGCATGCTATTGCCAATCGTCAATACGACTGCCGAAGAAATCGCATGGTGGATGGCAACTCAGCTTCGAGCGAAATTATTTCCGGAAATTGGGCCTCGATTAACCATGCTCGAGATTGGGATTGATGAAAACCACGGACAGTGGGGGTATTGCCGATTGCCCTGGATAGAGCAGAAATAGTCATTGGGTCAGGCAAAATGGATTTGTTGAGCGTTGGAGCCTGCTATGGTCGAGCATGGGATAGGCGAGCGGAGATAAAACTTGCGGTCGCGAAATTCGTGAAGTTTCCGTGTATTTCGGCATTCTAACCCGTTCAGCGGCACTGCGTGCCGCTAAGACAGTTCCGCCACGGCACCGATCAAGAAACCAATAGCAGAGTACCTGTGGTCGAAAAACAGAATGGAATTCAAAAAGCGGCTGTGCTCCTCATGGCCTTGGAGGAGGACGATGCGGCGGTTTTGCTGGGAAAGCTTCCACCGAAACAGGTGGAGCTGGTTTCCTTAGCCATTGCTCAGTTGGACAACATTTCTGGCCAGATCCAAGAAGAAATCATTGCCGAGTTTTTTGGTGGCAAACCAAGTTCGCTTGGTCACTCCAGCGGCGGGCTTGATCGCGCCAAGTCGCTAGTAAAGAAAGCCCTCGGCAAAGATGCAGCCGACATGCTCTCGATACTTCAGCAGACCCTGGAATCGTTACCGTTTGGGTTCCTTCAAAAAGCGGACCCGCAAAACATATTGTCGTTCATCATGGACGAGCATCCGCAAACCATTGCGGTGGTCATCTGTCACGTGCCAGCCGCGACGGGGGCTGGGATCCTCAACGGTTTGCCTCAGCAGAAGCAATTGTCGGTCATCAAGCGGATTGCGGGGATGCAGCAAACCAACCCCGAAGCGATTCGCGAAATTGAATGCGCGCTGGAAGTTCGAATGTCGTTGGTGATGAGCCAGTCCTTCCGAAAGGCTGGAGGAGTCCCTGCCGTGGCCGAAATTTTGAACGTAACCGATCGAGCGACCGAACGCATTGTTTTGGAGTCGCTATCCAAAGACAATCCAGAGTTGGTCGAAGAAATTCGCCGACTGATGTTCGTATTCGAAGACATTCAAAAGCTAGCCGACAAAGATATCCAAACGATCCTCAAGAACGTCGAAACGAACCAGTGGGCGATGGCACTCAAGGGTGCAA
The DNA here is from genome assembly GCA_043743995.1 of Pirellula sp. GTDB lineage: Bacteria > Planctomycetota > Planctomycetia > Pirellulales > Pirellulaceae > JBKCUI01. The sequence continues at coordinate 3,024 of JAYTVM010000430.1, forward strand.
GTCAGCAACTGCAAGACAAGGTGATGAAGAACATGTCGACGCGAGCAGCCGAAATTCTCAAAGAAGAAATTGGTTTCCTCGGGCGCGTCAAGGTCAGCGACGTCGAAGGAGTGCAACAGAAGATCGTCGATATTCTGCGAACGTTAGAGGAGTCGGGACAGCTACAACGGCCAGGCTCAGACGGTGAGGAAGAGTTCGTCGCGTAGACCTCACTTTGTGAATTTTGAGCCTCAATGCGCTAGCATGAGGGCCAGATTTGCAAGTGATTCATAGCCGTTCAGCCCGCACGCTAGCATGAGGGCCAGATTTAAAAGTGATTCATAGCCGTTCAGCCCGCACGCTAGCATGAGGGCCAGATTTAAAAGTGATTCATAGCCGTTCAGCCCGCACGCACGCTAGCGCGTTGCGGCTCAAAGTGAAACCATTTGGCGTTACGCTAGGGGTTATGACCATCTTTATCTTGAGGAATAGTAAATATCCCCCGCGTAAAACTCGGGGGCATTTCACCGCCCCTTTCGTAGCTATACTATCGGCATAGATTTTCAGCTAACCTTCTATGCAACCAACAGGCTTCTTATGATTCGCCGGTCGATCCTACTGATAACCGCTCTCCTTTCGCTAGTCGATTGCAATCGCGTTTGGAGCGATGAGGGGATGTTTCCAATCAGCGAATTGGAACGACTTCATTTGTCGGAAAAGGGGATGCAACTGACCGATAAGGAACTCTTCCATCCAGGTCAAGTGAGCTTGGTCGATGGTATCTGTCGGGTCAACGGATGCACCGGCTCCTTCGTCTCAAGCAATGGTTTGATTATTACCAACCATCATTGTGCATTCGACGCGATTCAAAAGGCGAGCACCTCTACCAGGGACTTGTTAACCGATGGTTTTATTGCAAACAAGTTGGGCGATGAAGTGTCTGCGCCCAACTACACGGTTCGCATTACGGAAGGTTACCAAGACGTTTCAGGACAAGTCCTATCCGTAGTGAAGGACAAGATGACGTTTTTGGAACGAACAAAAGCCATCGAAAAACGCCGCAAAGAAATCGAGCAAGCGAGCGAGAAAGAAAACAAAGGTCTTCGCGTTGAGGTGGCCGAGATGTTCGCAGGCAAGACTTACGTTTTGTTTTTGTATACCTATCTCAAGGACATCCGGTTGGTGTTTGCGCCACCCGTATCCGTCGGAGCCTTCGGTGGAGAAGCCGACAATTGGGAGTGGCCACGGCACACGGGCGATTTTTCCTTTATGCGAGCTTACACCGCCCCGGATGGCACATCGGCTGACTATTCTCCGAGCAACGTACCCTACCATCCGAAACGCGTGATCCGAGTCGCACCTCAGGGAGCCAACGAGGAAGATTTTGTTTTCTTGCTCGGCTATCCGGGGAGGACTGTTCGACAGAAGACAGCCAGTTTTTTGAAGTACGAACAAGACGTTAGGCTGCCTGCGATCGTGGAACTCTACGGTTGGCAGATTGGCGAGATGGATAAAGCGGCTACGTTGGATCGATCGGTCGCAATCAAGCATGCGTCTCGAACAAAATCTCTTGCGAATGTAGAGAAGAGATCAAGAGGCCAACTGCTTGGCCTACGACGAGCGAGCATCGTTGCGACCCGCGAACGAGCCGAATCGGAACTTCAGACCTTCGTTCTATCGGACAGGACCCGCGTTGAAAAATACGGTTCGCTACTAAAGGATATCGCGTCGGTCTACGATGAAATGACCGCAAGCGGGCCGCTTGAGATTCATCTTCGCGAGCTGAAATCGGCGTGTCGCGCCATGTCCTTTGCTTATACGATTTATGACGCTGCGGTGGAACGGGCGAAAGAAGACCTCGAGCGGGAAACGCCTTATATGAATCGCAATATGGATCTTACCGTTCAGCAGTTGAAATTGGATGTGGCCGATTGGCATTCACCTACCGATGTGATCATGCTCGAGGGCATGTTGGAACGGTTGAGCAAGATCAACACTGCCCGCGACATAGGGCTCTTATCGACGTTGCTAGACGACAGCCGTTCCTTTTTCAAGCGTGCTGAATCGTTGATCCGATCGAGTCGGTTGGGTGATGTCGCGTTTGTCGACGAATGTTTGAAGAAGACGCCGGCGGAGCTTGAGTCGCTGCCAGACCCTGTTTTGAAGTTGATGATTCAGTTGTATCCGACGTACAAGATACTTCGCGACCTGGACAAAGAGCGAGACGGTCGCTTAGGGCAGTTGTATGGCACTTTGATGGAGGCGAAGCAAGCTTTTGAGCCTACACAGTTTGTGCCGGATGCAAACGCAACATTGAGGATTACCTATGGTCGAGTAAGGGGTTATTCGCCAGCCGATGCAATTCAAAAGACTCCGATTGCGACGCTTCGAGGGGTTGTCGACAAGACCACTGGGGTCGAACCTTATGTTACTCCGAAAGCCGTTATTGACCGCTATAACGCAAAGGACTTTGGTGGATTCGTGCATCCGAAACTTGGCCAAGTGCCTGTGGCAATTTTGTACAATACAGACACTACCGGAGGGAACTCCGGTAGCCCAGTTTTCAATTCAAAAGGAGAACTTGTCGGGGTCAACTTTGACCGGACGTTTGAAGCAACCATCAACGACTTCGCTTGGAATGAAAGTTACAGTCGTTCGATCGGAGTCGACATTCGGTATGTGCTCTGGATTACTGGCATTGTGTATGACGCCAAGCATCTGCTGAAGGAAATGGGACTCTAGGGAATGGTGTGGACGAGTCAGGCCCTTCGCTCGTTGAATAGTGTCCTGAGAGAGTGCCTCGCTCAGCTACAAAAAGGCGAAAACACCAACTATGCCTTCCAATCGAAGAGCATAAGCTTCTTTTGCGAACGCACTGCGATTTGATTTCCAGCCACTGCTAGATGTGCCCATGTTTCTTCCTCTGCAACTTTCCGCTCGGAAACCAGTTGGAATTCGCTTGGGTTGTGCGCGATGAGTCGTAGCTGACCCGTCTGGTCTAGGGCAAGAATCTGTTTTCCATTGGAGACCATGCTCCAGTATTCGCCGAACGGTTTGGTCGTCCATAATTCCTTGCCGGTTAGCAGATCCATGCATGCGAATCGTTTGTTTTTCATATGCATGTACACGTAGTGGTCGATGATGACGGGCGAGGACATGTAACCCTCAATCTTGTTGTCCCAACGGACTTTGGTCGATTCATTGTTGGGAACATCTAGCAACAGAGATCGGCCTCCGTAGCTGCTGGTGAAAATGGCATTATCCCAGGTCGTCGGTGTCAGGATATTCATCCCGCGAAAGGCCGCAACATCGTGACTCCAGTCCGCGTTGCCGGTTGTCAAATCAAGACCCGCAAGTTTGGCTCGAGTTTGCACAATCAACTGTCGCTTGCCATTGAGGGTTTGGATTACAGGCGAGGAGAATGCGCCACTACTCATCATGTCGCCATTGTCTCCCAACGCGTTCCAGACAACGGAGCCGTCGGTAGCCTTCAGTTTGTAGACCCCCTTGCCGGCTTGAATGTAAATATGATCCCCATCGACGAGCGGTGAGCAAGCCATCCCGAAATCAGGAACTTTACCGGCCATCTTTCCGAAATCGACGCGCCAACGTTCGGTTCCGCTATCGCAATCCAAAGCAACCAAAACGTCGCGAATACCGCCGACGAAGAGTGTCTTGCCGTCGGTTGCAGGCGTCGACCGGATCCAACTGCCGTTGCGGGCTGCAAAGAAAGGAACGGTCATTGAACCATCCCATTCGTATTTCCATTTGATATCGCCGTTGGTTCGATCAACACTGTAGACACGTTCTTTGCCGGATTGGCTTTCGGTCGTAAATACGGCGTTCGAGGTCAACACAGGTCCAGAATAGCTATCACCGAACGGCTTGCTCCACACGAAACGGAGCGATTTTTCATCGATCGATTCGGGCCATATGGCCCCGGATAACATGCCATCACGGTTTGGTCCACGCCAATTTTGCCACATGGAGTCCTGGCCGAAAATTGCGTTGTTGAAACTACCTATTCCGACCATGGTGGTTCCAGCAGCTATGAAAGTACGGCGCTTCATCGGTCGGGATTCCTATCGCAAGAAATTTTTTTTAGGTATAGGTCGTCAAGGGGCGGGGGATGATAGCGCGACTAGATAGAAAGTCAACTCCACCAATTGAGGATTATGAACCTAAGGCGAGCGGCAGAATTGATTATGCCGGGAGGGAGAGGCTCCTGCCGAACCAACGCCAAGCTCGGCAGGAGCCTCGCTCTCCCATTGAAACCCTTGTCGGGTAGTTCTTGGTCCGCCGCTCGCCTAAAACGCTTGCAAGTGCGGATTATTCACAACCCGACACGTAAGCGAGGAACCGGCGATAGAATGACTTGCTCTTGACGAGTTTCGTTTCCCGAAAATTGAGCGGTCAGAAAGCGATAGCTTGATAATTTTCTTGGAAAAAATCCCAAGGATAAGACTTTTTTCTACAATTCTTAGATAATTTAGACGTCAATTCGGATGTCAGATCTTGCCCGGAGGTGCGTAGTGCTACCGCGAATCGAGTTCATCACGCCGATTTTAAACGTATCGAATGTCCCAGAAAGCATTTCTTGGTTTGAAAAGATTGGTTGGCAGCGCACCTTTACTTGGAATTGCGGAGGCGTGATCGAAGATATGGCGGATCGGGACGATAACGGCGTGGCGGACTTTGCCGGTGTAGGAAGTGGCCAAGTCCAGGTTTTTTTGTGTTTGGACGCCCAGGGATCTCGAGGCGGCCAATGGCCGATGCACGTCAATTCCAACGACGACGAAAGTGGAGGGAACTGGATCAGTGTTTGGGCTTCGACGCCGCTGGATTTGGAAAAACTCTATCAAGCCGCGGTCGAAAATGGGTTGAAAGTAGTTCTGCCGGTAACGGACCAACCCTGGGGTTCGCGGGAATTTCGGTTGATGCATCCTGATGGTCACATTCTCCGAATCAATGTCGTTCTCTAATTGAAACGGCTATGATAGGAAAATGGTCGGAAAGATTTGGCCTGCCGTCAAAACTTTTGTCGGCAATTTGGGTTCAAATTGAGCAGGTACCTAACTTTTGCGTCGCCGAATATTTTGTCCAATTTGCCGAATCCGTTAGAAAATGCCGCTGCTGATCCAGACGTTGGGCTGATGCTGCGCGTTCGGGACGATGATGCGGCAGCATTCGAAATTCTAATCGACAGGCATCAGGGCAAGATTCAGCGATTCATGCAGGGTTGGGTTAGCAACGTTCAGCAGTCCGAGGACCTAGCACAAGACGTGTTCTTGAGGGTTTATAAAGCGCGAAAGACTTACGTACCTACGGCCAAATTTACAACTTGGCTATACCGTATTGCAAATAATATTGCTTCCAACCACGTTCGAGATTCCTCCCATCGCCGCGAGTATCAACTTTCCCAAAGCGAAAACAGTTCTTCGTCCCAGTTAATTATTGAGAATATTGCGATGGCTCCAAGTAGCTTTCAACCCTCGCGGAGGATCGAAAACTCGGAACGATCGGCTGTGGTTTTGCAGGCACTGCAAGCGTTAGGTGAGCGGCAGCGCACCGCGCTGATGCTGAGCAAATTTGAAGGAATGAGTTACCAGGAAATTTCCGAAACCATGGGGCTAAGCGTCAAGGCGATCAAGTCCCTTTTGAGCCGAGCTAGAGTGAATCTTAAGAATCTATTGGATCCCTTTATCGCTAGCGAAATGGGCTCCAAATCGGTTGCATTCAAATCCAGTGACGAACAGAACGATCAACCTATTGGCGAACTAAACACCGTTGAGGGAAAAATCAAGGAATGAACCTCCCAGACATGGAATCCATTGACGAACAGTTGACCGCCTATCTTGACGGTGAGTTATCACCGGCCGAGGCCTCCTCGCTGGAACGCAATTTAGTGGACGACGAGAAACTGCGATTGCGTTTGGCAGCCTTGCGTCAAGCCTATGATTTGCTCGACGAAATACCGGAGACACCGCATAATCAACGTTTCACCAAGAGCACACTTGAACTTGTGATCAAGGACCTCTCGACGACAACGAGGTTTACTAGCGGAAGCGAGCCCAAGGTGCATGCCGAGCCAACCGATTGGTGGGCATGGCCGCGCGTTACTGTGTTGCTTGCCACTTTTGTAATTCTCGGAGTCGTGGCCGCGATCGCCATTAACTTTGAAAATACTCGACGCGAGCTTAAAGATCTGGGGCTCATTGCAGGTATTCGCGGTCTCGAGGACATCAACGAGCTCAAGAATGCGGTCAAGCTCAGCAAGGAAACAGAAATCGTTGCTGTCCTTCGAGACAATCTAAGCGAAAAGTTGATACCGCCTCCTCCGGATTCCACTTGGCAGCGCACGACCTGGGTTCAGGGGCTAACCCCAAATCAAATATCGCGATTGGATAGTGGTCGAGAAAGACTCAGCAAATTGGATCGCGAAACTCGAACACGTTTAGCTGCCATTGAATCCCAGATCGAAAGTCTTCCAGATCACAATCAAATTCAAGAGACTGTGCATTTGACCGGTCTGGTGCTGGATAGTCTTGGGAGCTCCAAGCGGCTCGATATGGAAGTGATGAAGTCAGAGCAGCGATACGAGTATTTGAAAGAACTGCTGTGCATGAAGGCGGCAGTATACTACGCCGCTCATATTCCACCCGAGGATGTTTCTGCCTTAGAACAATGGGATTTGGCTACGTTTAATCCGGCTTTAGTTCTCGCAGTTGGGCTGGATCGTCCAATGGAGGCGATGGATACGAGAAGTCTACTTGGACAACTACTGTTTCGAAAAAGAATCGACCATCTTGAAGATCAAGACTCATTGATCGCAGAGCTTACATCCAAACTTTCGCCTACAGCAAAAAAACTGATTGAAGGTGTGAATAAGGCGGAGCAAATAAAGGTTTTGAATATTTGGCTGTTTCCGAATTTGACAGTCTCTTCGACAGAGTCCCTAATCGACTACTATGACAAAATGGACAACGATATTTGGCGAGACTTTCGCGACCGAATAGACCTTGTTGACCCACAGGATGTTCGACGAAGACTTTTCCCACCCCGAGGATCGCGTCGCCCCTAAACTGGGCTAAGCCAGATTGGCGCCTTTCGCTCCGCGAAAGTGCGCTTCGAACACGCACTATTGCGTCGGAATCGGCGACGCTGAAACGCAGTCGCTGAAACGGATTCCGTATCGCATTAGGCCCCAAACTTCCCTAGTCGTCCCGCGTTGGCCATGGCAAGGGTCATGAGGTACTGGGCTTCGAAATGTCCGAGTCCGCCGGTAATGCAAGTGGTTTCATTGAAAGTCGCGTGAGGATCCGGTCTACAGCAATCCGAAACGAGCAGGGTGGGTACCGGGTGCCAAGAGTGCCCTTTGAGATAGCTTGGTGTACTATGGTCACCGGTTACGATGGTAACGGTCGGATTTAGCTCTGTGATACGTGGGAGGATAGCATCTAACTCCTCGATGCGTTTTACTTTCTCAGCGAAGTTGCCGTCTTCGCCGGTGCTGTCGGTGTACTTGAAGTGGATAAAGAAGAAATCGTACTTCGCCCAAACCTGCTCCAGGGTATCCATTTGTTCGGACAGCGTTTGAGCCGAGCCGACAATGTCCATGCCAACGAGTCTCGCAAGGCCTTTGTACATGGGATAGACCGCAATGGCCGCAGCTTTTAGGCCGTAGACATCCTTGTAGGATGGCAGTGTTGGCTTATTCGCGAAACCTCGCATGGTGTGAAAATTTGCTTTGGGATGCGAGGCAAGTATTGTCTTGGCCTGTACCAAAAACTCTTTTGCCACTTGTGCCGTTCGTTCGCTAAGCTTGTCATTAGCCCGAGGATTTAGGGGCGGAACACCGGTCATCTGCGGGTCGGTGTCTGCCACATTGCCGCCCAGGCCTTCCCCTCGAAAGACTACGACAAAGCGATGCTCCTTAACGGGTTCAACAAAGATCTCGATGCCGGCGATCTTGACTTGGCGAAGCGAGATGGCCAGCGGAGCACTTTCTTGGCTGCTGATTCGCCCAGCACGTCGGTCTGAGATATTACCATCTTTGTCGAGCGTGCAGAAATTGCAGCGGATTGCGACATCGCCATCCTTGAGTTCAAACCCGATCCCGGTCGCTTCTAAGGCACCTCGTCCGATTTTGTACTGCAAAGGGTTGTAGCCAAACAAACCCAAGTGGCCAGGCCCGCTGCCCGGTGCGATCCCAGGTTTTACGGGAATACTTGCTCCCTGGACTCCCACTTTCGCGAGGGCACTTAGATTTGGGGTTTTGGCCGTTTCTAGTTCGGTTTTCCCGCCTGGAGTCATCGGCAATCCACCTAGACCGTCAGCCACGAGCATGACGATTTTGCTGTCGTTGCCCAGTTGCAGTTCACGTGTCAAGGTATGCATGTCCATGGAATTCCCCTCAGCGTGGTTGTGTCGATAACGAAGCTAGGAATGGTGTATCACATCTGCGAAAGATCGCAAGGTGAGTTGGCTGTGACGCTAATGGGAATAGCCGCTCTCCTCATGTTCGGTTAAGTCCAAGCCCTGCTGCTCTGCAACGCCGGTTACGCGTAAGCCGACGGCAAACTGGACAATCTTCAAAAGTACGATGGTAGCAACCACGGAATAGACGGCCGTGATCAGCACGGCCCAGAGCTGCACTGTCAACTGGTGACCTATATCGAGGTTTATTTTAACACCCCCGAACGAGCTTGCTGCAAACACGCCCACCATCAACGTCCCCACGATTCCACCGACGCCATGAACTCCAAAGACATCTAAGGAATCGTCGTATCCAAACTTCTTTTTCAGGCTGGTCGCACACACAAAACACGCAACCGCGGAAACCGCACCGATAGCCAACGCTCCAAGCGGTCCCACGAAACCAGACGCCGGGGTAATCGCAGCCAAACCAGCAATCGAACCAGTCGCCGCACCGAGCACGCCCGGTTTGCCAAGCTTGACCCACTCAATTCCCATCCAAACCACGGTTGCGACGCAAGCGGAAATGTGTGTCACCAGCAATGCGGAAGCAGCAGTACCATTGGCCGCAAGTGCACTTCCCGCATTGAATCCAAACCAGCCCACCCATAGCATGGCTGTGCCCGTGAACGTCATGGTCATATTGTGTGGTGGCACACGAGACAATGGATACCCAGATCGTGGTCCAACCATAATGCAAGCCACAAGTGCTGAACATCCGGCGGTGATGTGCACAACAATCCCGCCAGCAAAATCCATGACCCCCCAGTCTGCGAACAAACCACCGTCACCAGCCCAGGTCATATGGCAAATAGGAACGTACACCACAAGCAGCCAAAGGGAGGAAAACCATAGCACGGCCGCGAATTTCATCCGTTCTGCAAAGGCTCCAATCATCAACGCTGGCGTGATGACTGCAAACGTCATTTGATAGCTCGCGAAGAGCATTTCAGGAATCGTTCCCTTCAGCGTCTCGGGGGTCATCGACATTAAACCCAACTGAGAAAATCCACCCACAAACGAATGAAGACGGATCTTCCCTTTGGTCATGCCGACCGTATCAAAGGCAAAACTGTAGCCGCAAATAATCCAGATCAAGCTTAGCACTGCTGTCAATGACAAACATTGCATCAACAAGCTGAGCACGTTGCGAGACCGCACCAGACCTGCGTAAAAAAGCGCTAGCCCCGGAATCGTCATGAACAATACCAATGCCGTTGAAGCTAGCACCCAGGCTGTATCGCCAGCACTTAACACCGACGATTCTTGCGCAAACGCACTCCTCTGAGAAAAAGTTAACGCCAACATTACAAATGCAAAAATCTTGCGAGGCGCAAACGAGCAACTAAAACCAGACATAGAGATCTCGGGAGGAAAGAGCCTATTGGTATCGTTTTGTAGTAGTTCTGCTACTCCCCCTGAGTTCCTGCGCAAAATGCCGGCACCAACTGGAAGAAGTCACAGAGTGGGCAGATTATGATCAACTGCGTCCCAACGGCAAACGCCATTTGGTCACAAGTTCGGAAAAAGAAAAAGGGAGTTCACAAATCTCGCGTTTATGGGCTTCCAAAAGCAAGATGCGATTAGAATCGCAGTTCAGCCTTGTACCTGTATCGCTTTTTGATGGATCGATGAGGTGAGTGAGGGCTTCCCTATTCAACGATCAGGAAACAACGATTGCATGGTAAACCAACGCGGTGCGAAAACCCGAAAAAGCAGTTCGGCTGCGAGGCATCAAATCAACTGGCTTTGGGGGCAACAGTCTGTTCTTGATACTTTGGCGGCAGGCCGATGGAGAGTTTATGAACTATTCGCCACTGCTGAACTGATGGAGCAGCACGCGGACTTGTTAAAAGCAAAACAAAAGGAGGGGATTGAACTAGAGATTGTCTCACCAACTCGGCTTGAGGAACTCTCGCAATCGCGCGAGCACCAAGGGATCGTCGCACGCGTCTCAAAGTATCCCTACCAAACGATGGAGAGCCTTGAAAATCAACTTAGATCTTTTTCAGAGACATGCGGTGCTTCCATCCGACAACCGCTCTTGGTCATTATCGACCGAGTTCAAGACACTTTCACCTTTGCAGCAATCCTCCGCGGCTGCGCGAGTGCTGGAGTGAGTGGTGTAATCGTTGGCGAGCATTGCCAAGCCCAAGTCACAACTCAGGTGGCTCGCGCATCGGCAGGCGCTGTCAATTATTTTCCGATTATCCAAAGTGTGGATCTAGTGATCGCATCGCAACAAGTAAAAGATCTAGGATTTTGTTTGGTTACCGCGGATTCCAAGTCGCATCAAAGCGTTTGCGATGCATCCTTCAATGCGCCCATTGCATTACTGGTAGGAAGCGACGCGCATGGTCTCGATCCGTTGTTGCTAGGAATAGGTAACCTAACCGTTAGCATTCCGACGTTCCGTCAGGTAACTTCGCAGAATTCAGCCAATTCGACGGGGATTATGCTTTACGAGATCCGACGTCAGCAGCGTTAAGCGAGTGGCAGACAGAAGGCTACCAAACCACCGTGTAGCACGTGTGGCACGCCCTTCGTACCTCAGAGAGGCTGTGATTTTATAGTACCAATCACGCTCCGCGTGATTTTCGCAGTTCAAAAACCTTTGGTTTCTGAGGCAACAT
>JAYTVM010000431.1:0-14066 GCA_043743995.1 Pirellula sp.
CACGGGAACCTACTAACTGGATAGCCGTATGCGGGAAAACCGCCCGTACGGTTTGGAGGGAGGGGAGCCGGTCTACCCGGCTTCCCTACCCCTATCACTAGGCCAGTGACTTCGGCTTTACGGTGCCGATGACTTGCCCTTGGATCGTTTGTTTTTTTTCGTATTCAGCCCAAGCGGTACCCGCCGGTCCAGGCAATCGATCCACTGCAACTGGCCCCAATTGTCCTAGCTCGCGAGCAACCTTGTAGTGAATGTTGTCCTTAAGTCTGGCGTCCAATTCCAAACCTATTCGCTGGCATTCCAACGCTGCAGAGTCCGTTTCGATCTGCAATCGATAATGACTCACCGAGCTCCCGCCCTTACTTGTCGACTTTTGTGGAATCGCTAGCAGCATGGCAAAAGAGGGTGTGATGTTTCGTTCGGCCAAAGTTCGGTCGATACATTTTTGAACAAATGAATCTTGCAGTTTTTCGCCGACTAGATCCGTCGTTTGATTGCTTCGTCCGACAAAGCGCAACAAGGGACACTGGTTCAACTTGCCTGTGACCTCCACGATGTCGTGCAAAGGATACCGATACAAGCCTCCGCCTGTGGTAACGACCACGGTGTACTGCTGGCCAATTGAGAGTTGGTCTGCCAGATAGGTTTGGTCATCGGTTTTCGGATAAGGGAAGAACTCGAAGAAATGCGAACGAATGGCGAGTGCACATCCGTCTTGCCCCACGACGGGGAATGAAACGCAGGCCTCCGTTGCAAGCAGGCCTTTTGCTTGGAAACGCACGCCTGCCATCTGGGATTGCAAACGCGAGGCGAAACCGCTTGAACTTCCATCCATCCAGCAACTAATGAGCGCTAACCTGGGCCAAACCCGTCCGAAAATGGATTCCGCCGGATCGGATTTCAAAAAAATGTTCGAGAGTTGTTTCGCTCGCTGTGGATTCGGGACTCTTAAGGCGGGGTGAATGTCGACGGCGCGTGAACAACAACCCATTCCGTTGTGAATATCTCGAACCAGCGACTCGCTCTGCGTTGGAAGTTGATCCAACAACGCCGACAAAAACGTCGGGCTCCAAACGGACATGAGCGAAAGTTCGTTGGCCCGCAACAAGTACAAAAGTGTCAAATAGCGAAAGCTTTCGATATCCGACTCTCGTGCAATTGAGGATGGAACGGCCAAGATGCGCCGAGCTAGCCATTGTTCGACCAATCCTAAATACTCGGTGTCGTCAGCGAATCCGATGGGGATTCCCGATGAGGTGCTCTGTTTGGAAAGTCCTGCTGGCGAAATCGACCAGTAAGCTAGGCCACGCCGAATTTCTGGCACTTCCCAATACAGATTGCCGATCCAGCTGGCTACCATCCGTTGATACTCATTGCGTAGCGTGTTGGTATACGGGATCCATTTCGTCGCTCGAGTGGAACCACTCGTCGGCTGCAACAATAGGACGGGTTCCCGCGTCAGCACGCTCGAGGTGCCTTCCGATATCGCAGCAACCGCAACTTCTAAATCGGATTCGTTCATTAGAGGTACGCGTTGCTGATATGCTTGGGCCGAGTCGATGGAAGCAAAACCATGACGCAGACCAAACTCGGTGTCTTTATTTCCATCCAAAGTATTCTTTATATACGCGGCCTGCGTCTCCGCCACGCGTTTGGTATCCACAACAAATCGTTGCCAATCGGATCGGCATCGCAGCATCCAGGCCGTGTTGATTGCAAATGCTGAGATGCTCATCCAGCTTCCGTCGTCGAAACAGCCGCGATAACCCGATACGCGACCGGGGTGAAATTTTGTCGATTCAACGGTGCCAAACAGCAGAGTTCGTCACCAAAAACATGGCCTGGATTGGATTCCACAAAGAACGAGATATCGGGATCTCGCAGTCGATGGCTTAATACGGGCGCGACTTCTGCGCGAAGGTTGCAGCCATGCTTTGTAGCCCGAACAATTCCTTGCGTCGGATCGTAACGATCGCCAAACTTCCATTCGGCCAATGCATGTGTCAGCGTTAAGACTGTTGGAGGAGTGACGACCCCATGTCTCGGGTAATACTCTCGGAAGAACAAGGACAGATAGCGATATGTTTTGTACCCCTTAGAAATGAGAAACCAATAAAGCTTCTTGTCCTGGAAAAGGTCGATCTGTTCCAAGGCTAATCTTCCCCAAAGTCCAGCTAAGTCATTCTGACCACGATACGTCGCAGCAACGATCGTGTCGCCTGAAAAAAGCGATAGAGAATCGGAATGTCCAGGGACTTGCAAGATGACCTGCGTCGAGAATCCGCAAACTTCGCCTGAAGGAGTCCGCAGGGTTATCACCCAATGCTTTTCCGACAAATCGCGATGAAAATCCAATAAAGAAACTCCTTCATGATAGGTTTGCATGAGAACAAGCATCTCTTGCCGATCGCTTGCGATCAACGAGTCCACCAACTCGATTTGGCTCGACAACATTTCGCTTTTTGCACTGGCGAGAGACATATTACAAACAGCCTAATTCCAAGTAGATCAATCGATCCCTATTGTACTCTTTCCATTGCATGGGATCCCAGCTTACCAAGTATACGCCAGTGGTGTAGACATGGCTTGCACGAGATGCAAACGAAGTGGAAAGCGGGCATCGGGCGTCAAACCCGAATAGTAGACGACTGGGAGTTTTAGAATAAGCATCGCAGGCTTTGGAGACAAGTAAATTGGCTACATCGATTCGGTCGTTCCGGACAACCAACAAGGAGCCCACAAAGTGTTCTAGCACTTCTCCCGGCTTAGGCAATTTAGGATCCCTCTCGCAATAAGCCCATGCATTGTACAGCGGCCTAACGCAACGCAACTGCGACGCATAGCCTTCGACCACCACTTGCTTGAAGGCAGATTGGTCCCAAAGGGCAAATGTACCAACAATAACACGCTTCTCCCATGCCACAAATAGATGCGATCTCTTCAGACCTCGAAAGGTTCCCGTTTGCGGATTAAAATCCTCGATGCGATATTTTGGAAACAGATTGCGCGCCGCCCCAATGGCATTCAAATAGCCTACCACCAAACCAAGCTCAGACTCATGTACCGGTCGGACCTCGACACCTGGGATCGGCCCCGATCGACATCGCCGCATGGATAGGGAGTAGGTACTCCACGTTCCGATGCGATGATAGAGCGGAAGCCCAGCTCGCCCTCCTAATAGGGTCTGCTCGGCGGCACCATTGCCGTCTGCAATCGTGGTGACATAGTATTTTGCCTGAAACGAAGCCTTGATGTCCTCATGGAGTCCCTTGAAAAACCGAAAGCCACGGGCAACTAAGCCATGGCGACGATGCTCTTGATCGAGCCGCAAAGTGCTCAGATAGCCGATGCGCTCCACCTGACCATCGACATAGCGTTCGCGGACTGATCGCGATCCAAGACCGACGATTCGATCGCTCGTCAGCTCACGGCAAACGATCGTTTGAGATTCGTTTCCGTCCAGTTGGCACGCCGCAAAATAGGCTGGCTCCCGTCGAAAGCTGAGGGAGATTTCGCCTGACATCACGTTGCGGGCCAATAGGTCCCGCAGTTGCATGTCATCTTCAGGTCGCGCAAGCTCAAACCGAAAACTTGCCAATTTCGGATTCCTCGGCTTTGAGTAGTTTGCCCGTCCAGGCTTCGTCCCCCAATGGCAAGCCATTGCGTCCCTCGGTGTCCCAATGGTGCATGGCGTTGATGGCCCAATAGTTCATCCACATAGTAGGGTCGCGGTAGTTGACGCGATGCATTCCGCGGCTGGCGATGCTGCTCCAGGAGTAAAACTCCCGCCGAGCTTGTGTGCAGCGGGATTGCAGTTCCTCAGGTGTGAAATTCGCTGGTTGGAATGGAATCATGCTATAGCGATAGCGGTCGTCGAGCCACCACGCATCGTACAGCATTCGTCCCTCGCGTTGCAAACGCTCATACAGGGGCGTTCCTGGGAACGGCGTAATATGATTGAAGGCTGCGATGAACAAGCCCTCTGTTCTAGCGAACCGAAGTGCGGTTTCAAACGTTTCCTTGGTATCCGAGTCATAGCCGAACACGAATGTACCGTAGACTCGAAGCCCGTGTCGCCGCAAATTGGCAATGGCCTGTCCAGGTCCTCCCTTCATCAAATTGAAGCTCTTGTTCATCTCCTTGAGTGAAACAGGTGAAAGAGATTCAAGCCCAATTAGAATTCCTTGACAACCACTTCGCGTCATCAGTTCCAAGGCTTCTTCGTCGAAGGCAACGTTGATGGCGGATTGGCTGACCCATCGAATACGCAGTGGAATCAAGGCCCTCATCAACTCCTTGGCTTCGTCCAAGGACGACGTCAAGTTATCGTCGATGAAGAAGATAAGCTGTCCGCCGTTGCGTACCCGTTTGACTTCTTCGATCACACGATCCACAGGTCGGTGATTATGAGTCGAATCAAAATAAGATTGAATCGCGCAAAAATCGCATTTGAAACGACAGCCCCTCGAAAACTCCACTAATCGAAGTGGCAAATACTTCTTACCCTTGAAAAGGGAGCGATCCGGGGTGGTGGTTAGCGACTTGGGCCTCGCAGCGGATCGATAGATTTTTTTTGGAGATCCACCTCGATAGTCCTCCATCAACTCCTCAAGCACCTCTTCCGCCTCGCCGATCACGATGGACTCGCAATACTGAGCAACTTCGTCGGGACAAAGGGTCGCATGGAATCCCCCCATCACCACAGGAATTCCACGTGTGCGATACTCGCTGGCAATCTGGTAGGCGCGTTTGGCGGTGTAGGTTTCAACACTGATCATCACCAGATCGGTTGGCTCATCGAACGGAATTGTTTCCATGCGATCATCGTAGAATCGTCGTTCGACTTCTTTAGGTAAGAGCGCGCTGAGCATCGCTGCGGGGAGAGGCTCCATTTGCCACGTTCGCATATAGCGTTTCATCCCGCGTGTGCGGCCAACGCACGGATGGATGATTGTCACGCGATACTGCTTGGAGATCACGAAACGGCCTCAAGTGCATCGTGCGTTCGGCTTTGCGGCAAGAATTTCGCAATAGGATCCATCCAAGTGTCACAATGATAAAATTGATGGAGTCGGTGTGCGTAATAGCGATAACCCAAGTTCGTCGTCAAGGCGATGTACCATGGGGCCGCAGTATGTCGCAACCTGGACGCGATGCTCGACCATCGATAAGCGTACTTCCAAGCCTGCTCGGTACCTCGCATGAGTTGATTGACGGTCATATGTGCCGGTTGGAAGACCGCATGTTGCCCATCGTAGAGTTCCCAGTTTTTCGTCAAGATGCGCTGTTCCGACTCCAAGCGATGATAGAGCGCCGTCCCGGGAAAGGGGGTCACGATGGCAAATCGAGGGAGATCGATTTTGGCTTCCACCGCGAATTTGGCTGTTTTTAAAAAAACGTCTGGATTGTCGTCATCGAGCCCGAACACAAAACACCCTTGCAAGGCAATGCGACGCGCATGCAACCTCTCAACCACTTGCCGATAGTCGTCGGGCGAGTTGAAGGCCTTATGGCTTGCTCGAAGGTTGACCTGCGAAATGGACTCGAGCCCCATAAGCAATCCGCGGCAACCTGACTTAGCCGCAAGGTCCAAAAGCGGAATGTCATCGCAAAGGATGGTGGTTGCCAAGCCATACCACTGAATTTTTAATGGTATCAAAGCTTCGAATAATTTGGCAGCGTAGTCTTTGTGCGCGATGAGATTGAGATCGACGAAGATGGCTTGTTTGGCTTTTTGTTTCCGAATGTCTTCGATGACTAATTCGACGGGCTTGTGAAGTGGTTTGCGTCCCCAGGCAGCGGGAACCACGCAGAAGTCGCAGTTGTGAACGCAACCGCGGGTGGCTTCGAACACATTGGAGGTCAGATAGCGAGAATTCGGCAGAACCGATCGATCGGGCAGCGGCCGATTAGCCAAATCGAGCTTCGGGCTTTGCGTGTACCTCGGCTTGAGATTGCCTGCCGCGAAATCGCGTAGCAATTGTGGCCATTCGTCTTCCGCATAGCCAATCACAATGCTATCCGCATGCTGCTGAGCGTCATCCGGTGCGAGAGTCACATGCGGACCACCCATCACAACGGTAATGCCGCGACCTCGAAAGATCTTGGCTAGTTCGTAAGCACGGACCGCGGTCCCAGTGATGACAGTGATCCCGATCAAATCGACATCGATATCGGTATCGATATCCGAGATGCCTTCATCGATACAAACGACCGAGGCGTCCAGGTCCTTGGGAATTAAAGATGCAAGAGTTGGGAGGGTCAGCGGTTTGTATCGCAGCGATTTACCGAAAATCCCGCCTCGATGCCTATACAAGGGCCCTTTTGGAGATAGGAGTGCAATCCGCATTCGATTCGATTTCATAAACAGTCTATAGATTCGTCGGGGGTTCGTGACGCTGAACTCGTCGGCGGACAAATATGATTGTTCCAATAGCGTAGCATACCATGGACCAACATGCGAAAATCCCACTTAGGACTGTAGTAGTGATCGACACCCCAGATAGGGAGGATCTTTCCTGGCAATCGCAGCAAATCTTCGAGCAGCAGGACTGCATCGTTTGGTCCGAGCTTTGCGAATCGTTTGTGCCAAATCTTAGCGTACCTAGTGGTTGCATGAAGCCGCAAGGGAAATCCAACCGCGTGGATCGTCTGAAGGTGTGACGGCAGACGCAATTCGAAGTCGAGACCACCTGCCGGAGCGCGTGCAAGCTGCGTAAAAAAACGGTAGTCTCGGCCTCGCCAATAAAAAACCAGCCGATTGAGCCAATCGACAGGTGGTCGCGCACCGACCCAATTGATCAACGGGGTACCAGACAGAATTCCGCCAATGCTGACCCAAAGTGCAACGTTCTGAAAACAGTGCGGATCGTCTCGCAACGCGCACTTGATATCCGCCGCGCCTTTGCTCAAGGAGACCATCAACGTATTCTTGTTTCCCAATTCTGCCAGATAGTTTCGCAGGATACGACTATTTTGCTCTAGGGTCCCGACGCTTCGTATTGGCACCCGAACAACGGGGATCCCAAGTTGCTCTAATTCATGCATCACCAATTCGCCTCCGCCGCCAGTTCCTGGATATTCTTCATAGAACGCCCCTGGAACCAACACGACTTTTTCTGGCAGCGAATAGTTTGAGAGCGAAGCCTTTTCCAACTGAAGATGGCCGTTCTCAAAAAAATCTGCAATGAATGGCCCTTGGTCCTTTGATTTCAAAAGCCACGCGTACAAAAGAGTCGTAGCAAAGTCGCTGCCATACTGTTGATTCGCATCTTGGACATCCTTGATGTCAAAGATGTCGCGTCCCAAACGCGTGAGGAGTTGCTCCAATTCGCGTTGCGCGGTCTCAACAAGTTGTCGATCCTGCGAATCCAACCAACTAGCCAGCATGGTCCGCCGAACCTTTAGGTCGTCGAGTCATCAAGAAACCAAATATTCCGCCCACAATTGAGGCGACTATCGCGGTAATGACAATACAAGTTGTCAGCCAAGCCTTGACGGCAGCCAAGATAGGGTTATCAAAAACGCTGCTAGAAACGTGGAAACTCGCGATCATCCATTGATCGTCTTGCTTGACGAGGGTCGCGGTCCATTTGCTTTGCAAATCCAGTTTGGTGCCGTTCATAAGCTCAAATTGATCGGCAAGATTACCGCAGGCAACCGCCGTGCGTTCCCCATGCAGCACCGAAAGTCCGTCGACAGTGAGCTTGCTCTTTACGTCCCGAACCACTCTCTGATCGCCATTGAGCATCTCGTCGTAAAACGATCGAACCGCGTTGTGGCCGCGAGCGCGAAAACCGTTTTGCCAAGTCGCGATCACTTCGGGATGGACGTCTTGGAGGAGTGCATCTAGATCGCGAGACTCGTAGGCTGCAAAAACCCTTTCTCGCAACTGACTCAGTTCAGCATGAACCGGTGAAAGCTCCTGTCCTGGGCATGCGCAGTCGGTTGCTGCAACAAGCAAGACCATGGAGAAAGCAAGCGTAGCCAAATTACGCAGGCCCACCGCAAGGCAACTTGCAGAGAAGTTGCATGTAGTCGGCGACCGCTTGATCTTGACTGATGAGAGTGTGAGGTTGAACATGACTACCTTTCATTCTTGGGATATCGGACCGCAAGAAACGTCGAATTAACAACGCTCGGATTCTTGTTCTAACAGGATCGAGCACCGTTCGACCAAGCGGACTTGCGCTCTTACGGGCTAGGACCATAATATGTGCCAGTGTGCGTTGGGAACCTTGAGGCTCAAGGAATAGCATACCGAATGTTTGAGCCCGTGGCAGCGTGGCACGCGCCAGAATTACGTTGCCGGACCACTCCGTGATCTCAAGTTGCACCGTGGATCCGCCTGCCATCCGAGTGATTCGATCCGACCAAGAGTCACCTTCGATTTGAAAAAGATAGCTCGCGCGGTGCACCATTGGATTCGGGTAGTCGATTTTCGGTTCGCTGATCAAACGGCGATCATGTGCGATACGGAAGTGTTGAAGATCAACCGAATTGATGGAAATCATGTACCAAGGTGCTTCGAGTACTTCCGTGAACACGCGACTATAGGCAAAGTTCGTTTGCTCTTCACCAAAGTAAAAGGGCAAGTCGAAAAGGGGTTTGGGACCGTAGAAAAAATAGATTTGGCCATGCCTAACCTCGGTTGGATACGCGGTCTGCTTTGCAAAGCCTGGAATCACGTCGGTACATGGAATATTTTTACAGCTACCATCGATTCCATATTTCCATTGATGAAACGGGCATTCGATACAGTCGTTGACAACGCGACCGTGACCGAGATCGGAGTGCATGTGAGAACAATGGGCATCCAAAACCGCGACCTGTCCGCTGGATGTTTGAAATGCAACCAATCGTTCGCCCAAAAGGTCCTTGGAAATTGGGCCACTCGCGATTTCCAAAAGCGCACCAAATCGATACCAAGAAGCTGGGAACAGAGGAATTGAGCCCATATCTCGGATCGCGAGTCGTTCTCCCTGTCGCGGTTTTTGGTGAGTGACGTTCGTGTGCATTCTACGAATTCTTAGGCGAATGGCGGATTGAAAACTAACTGAAAAGTGGAGTTTGATTTGAAGAACTTTCGTACTCGTATTCAATCACTTGCGATGGTACTCTTACTCTTACTCGAAAACAAGCGATCGCGTACGAGTACTGCTTCGCTGAGTACGAGTACTACTAGTAAGAACGCAAAGGTGTTGGTGTACCCCCGGTGGTCCACTTCGCTTCAAGCTCATCATATAAAGCGAGAATCGGCCTCTCGCATGTCGCGAATGACGGGCTCCGCCGATGCAAAGTAGCCGTGGCCAATATTGAACAGCCCGAAGCCGCCGACTTCGATGGTTTCGATTCCATCGACGACGGTGACAGGTCGATTATTTGAAACGTATCCCACGCGATCCTGCTGTCCGTGCTTTTCCCATGAAAGAAAAACGGCGTTGTCTTCCGGCGACACTAGCAGAGTGCGGTGTTCGGATCGGTGAGGAAATCGGGTGGCTTTGTCCTTGAACGTGGTCACGGCCTCATCGGGCGCACAAACGAACACGTGGCCGAGGCTGAGTTCTGGCTTACCTTCAGCCATGATTCGCTCCAATGCACTCAGGAACCCTCGGTTGCCCATGCTGTGGACAAACAGTTGGATTTGTAGATGAAAGGGTTTCATGTGTGTTTGGTCAAGTGTTGGAGTGCAGGCTGGAGTGCAGGCTTTAGCCGCCTCTTAGAATCTTACCCGGGAGCGGCTAAAGCCTGGACTCCAGCGCTACATCTCGGGTGGGTCCCAGTCTTTTCCGTAGTCGTATAGCGGATAGGATGTCCAGATTCGTAACGCTTTTTCTCGGCCCATGTCTTCGATGTATTGATCTGCATTGCAATAGGGCCATTCCGTCCACTTGGTTACGTATCCATGATGCACCGCATTGTTCAATACGTAGTTTAGAGAAGCGTAGTAATGTCCCTCGGATTTCATTACCGTTTCGGCGGCATTGCACCAGACTTGTCGACCGCGTTGATTCTCTTCGCCGTTCCAGTAAAATGAAGTGCGGCCATGCAGTTGTCCCAAAGCCCTGAGAAGGGCCTTTACATCTAACGTGTCAACAAGAACGTGATAATGATTGGGAAGCACGTTCCAGGCAAAGACCTTTGAACAGTGAACATTCAGTAGCTCGACCAGATCGCTTTCAAACGTGGCCATGCGGTTTGGCGAAAGGCCTACCACGGGTCGATGCTCAAAGCACGCGGCGGTGATCATGTAATAAGTGGTTGTGTCGCTAGTGATGTGAGGAATACTGTGGCGGGGTTGACCTCTGACTGCACGATCTTTCATGACTTCCTCTCGCTGCTTTGTGGTCAACTTCCGCCAGCGATACATGGTTGGATCTTCCGCCATACTTGATCTCAGTGTTGGAGTACAGGCTTTAGCCGATTCTACCCGACTTTAGCCGCTGGGGAGTTGCGCTGACGGGTCGGCTAAAGCCTGGACTCCAGCGCGACACGGTTGGTGTTGCGGGAAGGCAAAATGTTCCAATGCCTTACAGGCGAGCGATGGAATGACTTAGTGCATCTGGTATCATGATAATTATGACGAATCGAAAAGGATACCCGATCCCGACCACGCTGAACTTGCTGATCGTTTGCAGTCAGATCGTTTGTTTCTTTGCGGTCATGCTCGCGACATCTTTGGCGACTCAATGGTGGCAAATTGGATTTCTATTCGTCACCTTTGCGATCCTAGGGAATTCGATCTATTCGATCATTCACGAAGCAGAACATGGAATGCTGCACCCGAATCGTACTGCGAATGATGTGCTGGGAGTCTTAATGGCATTTCTATTCCCAGCCCCGTTCCACTTGATACGGCAAGGGCACCTCGGCCATCACCGGCGAAACCGGTCGGACGATGAAGCGTTTGACCACTATTTCGATGGCGATCATCCATGGCTGAAATGGCTTATCTTGTACGGAATTTTGACTGGTTTTTATTGGATGTTAGTGGTCTTGTCGAATTTTGCGGTTTTGGTGGTGCCATTTCTGTTCAAACGCCGCTTTTTTGAATTCGATCGGCCGAGTGCTGCGTTTATGGATGCCCTGAACCCTCGCTATTTCTGGCTGATTCAAGTGGAAGCCATGCTGGCCATCGTTTTTCATGCCGTCATGATGTGGAGTTTTGATATTCCGGCTTGGAGGTATGCCATAGTGTATTTTGGGTTTGGGTACAGTTGGTCTGCTATGCAATACGTGCATCACTTTGGGACGGAACGGGAGGTTCTGAAAGGTGCTCGCAATCTTCGCTTCATTGGTTGGATAGATCGCGTTTGGCTTTACCATAATTGGCATTTGTTGCATCATCAGCGCCCGAATATTCCATGGATCTACCTTCCACGGTTGTCGGAACAACAGCCCGCTCCGCGAGAATCCTTGGTCTGGCATTACCTTCGCATGTGGCGAGGGCCGCGGTATACGACAACGCGGATTCAGGAGCAGCCAAGCCAATTGTTTTCAACCGTCGACGGCCAAGATGTTTGATTGGTTTGGGCAACACATGTTCCGCTTAGTTCACGAGCGGAATTTGGTTTATGCGTCGTGCTGGGAAGACCCGAGGGCAGATCTCATCGGACTGCAAATCGGGCCGACGGATCATGTTCTCGTGATTACTTCTGCCGGTTGCAATGCGCTCGACTATTTGCTTGAGAATCCTGCCTGCATTTACGCCGTCGACATCAACTATCGTCAAAATGCACTCTTGGAACTCAAGCGGGCTGCCATCAAAACGCTCGACTGGGCAGACTTCTTTGCCCTGTTTGGAGCTGGGCATCACAAGCATGCACGCCAGATTTACCAGGACGCGTTGCGTCCACAACTTGCCGAAGTTTTTCGCGCTTTTTGGGATCGCCGAATAGGGCTGTTTTGTGGTTCGGAGAGTTTTTATTACCGAACCACCTCTGGCTACTTTGCAGCTTGGTTTCGATTTTATATCGATCGCATTTTGCAGGTTCGAGAGCCTATCGACAGACTCTTGGAAGCCAAAAGCATCGATGAACAGATTGACATTTATGAGCGCAAACTGAAGGATCGGTTTTGGGGTCCTTGGTTAGGCTTTGCATTGCGGCGCGATTTTTTGCTGGCGCTCTCCGGGATCCCTCCTCAACAGCGACGGCAAGTGCAACGGTTCGAGCCCAACATTCAAGCTTACATGCAACGTCAGGCGGAACGCATCATCTATCATCTTCCGATCCGCGAGAACTACTTTTGGAGAGTCTATCTAACCGGTTCGTTCACGCCAGAAGTTTGTCCTCGCTACCTCGCGGCAAATCAGTTCGAGCACCTTAAGAAGAATCTCGATCGCCTCGTTTCATACACCGGCAGCGTTGAGCAGTTCCTCATAAGTCATGAGGGCTCACTTTCACGATTTGTGTTGCTCGATCACATGGATTGGCTGACAGGTCCGCGATCGCAGGAGTTGGCAAATGAGTGGCAAGCGATATTGGAGCGTTCGACATCGGACTGTCGAATCCTGTGGCGTAGTTTGGGACTCCGAACGGATTTCGTTGATGACGTGGAAGTCATGCATGGGGGGACTTCGGACCGTTTGGGAGACTTATTGGCATATGATTCCGAGACGGCCGAGCAGATTCGGAGTCAGGAGCGGGTTACGGCTTACGGTTGCACTTGTTTAGCCAAATGGCGGCCTGGCGTTACTTCAAGACCACACCCTTAGGACGCTTATGCATTGGATTAAGAAATTCGTGCTGTTGTTGAAGTTTGTGAGCAAACCGTGGCGGATGCTGCCAGCATCCGTACCGACGCTAGCAGCGTCGGCCACGTCACGTGGTTATGGCCTCCGTCCTATATTTTCATAGGAAGGAAATCTTAGGGATCGGTCGATCAATAATTGTCCTAAATGATTTAATCGTTTAACGGCAAGCCGTTCAATGAAACCCAATTTCGCACAATTTCGTTTAACCGTTAGCCGAAGGCGTAAGTCAATTGTGCCGAGTACGCCTTCGGCTGACTGTTAAACGAAAAAGTCTCCGATTAAGAGACTGTCAATGCAGGTTTCCTACCCCTATCGGCGACTCGCCTTCTAATTCTGTTTGCGAGCCAGTTCGTCTCGAAGTCTTGCGGCCAACTCGTATTCTTCGGACTTGACTGCGTGTTCGAGACGCTCTTCGAGACTTGGCCCGAGGTATTCCTCCTTGAGCGAATCCCGAAGTTTTCGAAGTTGCAAGACCATTTCATCCTGCTCGAATTCCTCTTCTGCTTCATGTTCTTCGAAAACCGTTCGCATCAGTTCTAGACCGCTGTCGATCTCTGCGACGGCATCTTCGGCATCGGCGTCTTCGAGGGCTGCTAAGGCCGAAGCCTGAGTTCGATGGAACAACACAAAAGGACGGTATTGTTCGTGGCTCATGGTCCATTCTTCTTCTGGCGAATGGTCGCGACAAACATCCATGAGCGATAGAGTGTGGTCGGCGTCCTCGACCGCGCGATGATAGTGTTGCAAACGCAACCAGGAAATTCGGCGATGATAGAACTGTACAAACTCGCGGTCGGCTTCAAAACATTGGTCCTCATCCATGACAAAATCTTGATCGTTTTTTTCGACGTCAAGCATGCTGTCGAGGAAAGTTGAGAAACCATCTGGCGCGAGTCCGTCAGGCCTGCCCTGCGTTTCCATTTGGAGGACTCCAAGATCGACTCGCATCTGGATGACATCTCTACCGTCGTCCCCTTTCACCAGCCTGACGGACAGGGCGTGGGGGTCAAACTCCCAATTTTGAAGAATGCCATCAAGGCCTTTGTGCGAACTCCTTTCGACCTTTCTCAATTTTTCCCTGGACTCATGAGGTCGTTTCGACATCTGGTAGGCTCCGACGCGATAAATTGCTAAGGGTTCTTTGAAGCCTCTTTCCTAAGTATAACACCGGGCTTGGCCAAGCGTAGTCTAACCAGTTCTTCGAGAACCGATTTAAAGGTATGAGGATGTTCAAGTGTTCGCGTTCGTCTCATAGAAGAATAGTGGCCTGCGATTGAAAAGTCGTTAAAACTTAATCGCTTTTTAGCGTTGC
>JAYTVM010000432.1:0-3944 GCA_043743995.1 Pirellula sp.
TTATATTGGCAATCCACTTCTTAGCGGCCTTGGCCAGTTGCTTTATCGGACCCCGTGCAGGGATTGGCATTGTGGATTGCGTGCGTTTGATCGGCAGAAGATCACTTCCTTGAATCTATCCTGTGTTGGTATGGAGTACGCGAGTGAGATGATGCTCCGAGCTTCACAGAATGGGCTGCGTATGGCAGAGATCCCGATAACGTTACACCCCGACGCTCGCAATCGGGCACCGCATCTTCGCTGCGTTCGCGACGGGCTGAGGCATTTGGCTGTTTTAGTATGTTCGTTTCCGAAAGTTTGGTTCCAGAATAACGAGGATTTGTGATGCTAAAAAAAGTTTTTTGTGCTGTCGTTTGTTTTCTTGCAAATCTATTGTCTTGGTCGTACTCAGAAGCAGGTGAAACTCAGTTCATAACAGTTGATGCTTGGGTACGAATATCGATTTCGGGATATCCAGAAGACTACATGAACGTGAAAATTAGTGTTCCATGCAGTGCAACAAGGTATTTCGGCGACGACGGACGTCCTGGCTGTGACAATGAAAAGTACGGGTACGTAAAGATTAACACTTCTCCAGCATGGCCTGTTTTCGACGGTTCATATTCATACAGCGCATCGGACAATCAGACCTATTGGTATTGGGTTTATCAAGGATATCTCGGAACTGGTGCATGCGATTGGTCCAAGAACTGCCATGGATTCGCCTTCGGTGTAGGCGATTGGCCAGACGATTCTATTACAATAAAGGCTAGTGGCAGTAAACAGTGTTGGATTAATGACATGTCAAACGCGACAATCGCAGATAACAACACTCACACTGTTAAGATTATCGTGCAAGACTGCCCTGGTTCCATCGGATTGAGGATTACGTCGACCTCCGAAAAAATGAAAGAGAGCCCGATATTCGGACTCACCAGTAGTTGTTTCGGTCCACCTATTGATTTGGCGCTCGGCAACGCACCTCGTTCCCTGATAAATAATCTTGTTCCCTATCGACAGTGATAGTCGCAGAGTCGTCACCTTCGAAGAGTTCCTGAACAAACACCAAATCGACGAGTTAGCCAGCGATTTGGTGTTTGCCGGTTCCTTGTACCACCCACATAGTTAGACGGAGTAGTTGCCGTGAAATCGCAAGTAATTTGGATTCTTGTCGTTTTGTTTGTTTTGTCGACCTTTGCGATATTCACATTTCGTCGTGCGGAGAACCCACCCCCAAAGATTCGCGACCTCAGCGGGGGAGCTAAGATTCAGCGGCAGCGAATAGATCGAGCAATTGGAACGGCAAGGGCGGTCAATGTGGACGAAGCCATTATGTCGCTGAGTCAGTACAATGAGTCCTTTGAACTTGCAGGCCTCGCAAGCATGACATCGTCTAGCCTAGGCAGCTGCTTCATGAACAGTATGCTAGCTGATCGACGAATTAGTAAGATTTTTGAGCATCTTTCATCGTTACCTGCCAAAGAAGCCGATGTGAAAGCCCAGCAAATATTCGACGATCAGTTCGCAATATTCGTTAAAGAATGGCAAAATTTCGCGAAGAAACGTGGTGTTCCGCGAACAGGACCCCCTCACCATGGTGCTTCTGCCGGGTTGTTTTTGTGTAGCTACTTTTCTTCCAAGGAGACATTGGATTCGAAAATCCAACGCTGGAATGACACTATCAGGCAACCCGAATTTGAGCAACTTGATGGAGTGCAGGTCCACGCGACAACTAGATTTATCGATCGCCTTTTCCTTTTGAACCTACTTGTTCTTTCAGGACATAGGCAAAAAAGATCTATTAGTCAGCTCAATAGTGAATTGGAATCGATATGTCAAAAGATCAACGAGGATAAGGCTTGGTATCCGCAAGTCACCCAAATGAGAATGTTCAAATGGAGTGCAGAAACGATGGATACGGACTTCACTTACCGAACACGTGGGGTACCTGCTTCGGGCAATTCCGTTCTCCTAGAATTACCAGGCTTTGCAAATGCGAACTCATCGCTTTTCCTACAGATTCCGGACGTTGCGGAGCAACTTTTGAACTGTGTTAGAACTTGGCGAGACCGATGAAAATGAGGATTCCTTTGTGACCGCCTTAAGTCGAGCGAAGGACTTCCTCGGGAATCGATGGCTACCCGTTGCAATTCTAGTCCTCCATTCCTTTCTCGTTGGCACGCTCGCGTTTCGGCATAGCGTGACGTACGATGAAACGGGGCACTTAGCGGCGGGACTGGTCCATTGGAAGTATTCGGACTTTTCGATGTATGCAGTCAACCCGCCACTTGTTCGATTGGTTGCAATGCTGCCGACAATGCCCGTCGTTGGGAGCTACGAAGTAGCGGCGTACAGTCAATTTGTTGAGCATCGCTCAGAGTTACCGGTGGGGATTCGATTCGCGACTGAGCATGATCGGTACTTGATTTGTGTCTACATCGCGAGATTGGCCTGCATCCCGTTTTCCTGGATTGGGGGACTTTTGTGCTATTATTGGTCACGAAGCCTATACGGATCGAACGCGGGGGTCGTGGCGTTGCTTTTGTGGTGTTTTTCCCCCAACATTCAAGCCAACGCTTCTCAAGTGTTACCTGATTTGGCGGCCACTGCACTTATCCTTGCAACATGCTTTGTCTTGCGACGTTGGCTGACGCCGGATGGAGTAAGGAGTCCAGTTATTTTAGGCTGGGTCTTGGGTGCTGCACTGCTCACGAAATTCACAACCATCGTTCTGGTTCCGATCATCGTTGTTGTTGTTGCCTCTTCGTTCGGCAGACAAAGCCAGAACTTCGTAAGTGCTTTAGGAACCGCTTTGCGAGAGTTAACCATTTGCTTTGCGATTGCATTGCTCGCGATCAACATCGGATACTTCTTCGAGGAAACATGCGTTCCACTACAAGAGTATGAGTTCGTATCCGAAGCGCTTTCCGGTTTTGCAAGAAGTGAGAACATGAAAGGGAATCGATTTCTAACGACATGGGCAAAGCATCTGCCGATTCCTATCCCTAGGAACTACGTATTGGGAATTGACCTTGCCAAGTTTGAGTTCGAACGGGGATATTGGTCGTACCTTAATGGCGAGTTTCAGAACAAGGGTTGGTGGTACTTTTACATCTACGCGCTGGCTGTCAAAGAGCCGCTTGGGTTCTGGGGCCTAGCCGCTATCGCGACTATGGCAACTATGGTTCGCATTTACACACGCAGTTTTCGGGCAGAAGAGTGGTTGATCGCCTGTACTTCGGTTGTCTTTCTCGTCACCGTAAGCTCGCAAACCGGTTACACCCACCACCTCAGGTACGTTCTGCCAGTGCTACCGTTGTGGTACATTTTGGCGTCAGCCATTTCATCCAATCGCAAGTTGGCGGCGGTTCAGGTCGGGTTCCTAGTTGCATTCATCGGAAGTAGTTGTTATTGCTTTCCACACCAAATCTCGTACTTTAACGAGATCGCCGGTGGCCCCGCAAATGGTTGGAAACACTTGACTACCAGCAATTACGATTGGGGGCAAAATCTGCCCTACCTTCGTGACTGGATCAAGCAGAATCCGGACAAGCAACCGTTATTTGTTCGATCCTCCGGTGCTGTTCCACCTAGCGTTTATGGAATTCAATCGCCGCTTCCACGGTCCGAGTATTCTGAGGATGGTGAAGTATCTTTTCCGGTTGGATGGTATGCCATCTGCGTCGGCGAAATGTTGAAGTTGGACTCGACCGTGCTTCCGTTCATCAAGCTGGAACCGGTAGAGCGAGTAGCACATACTATTTTCATTTACCATTTGGAAACTCCCTTCGTCGTCGGTCAGATTGACGTGAACAAGGGTGATTCCAAATGAAACCACTTCTGATAACGTTGTTTGCGGTTGCTGTTCTTGCCTTATCCTTTATTGTGACGGGGCTTGGACGGAGTCGCACACTAAAGGAACAAATCGCGTCAACGAATAACGAGCGGAAGCTCTTGAAATTCGA
>JAYTVM010000433.1:0-52216 GCA_043743995.1 Pirellula sp.
CATCGAAGACGAAGTCATGCGCATCACCAGCAAGAAGACATCCGCCAATGTGGTGCGAGTTTATCCAGTCGGTGACCTGGTCGTACCCATCATGCAAGGTGGCGGAATGATGGGTGGCATGGGTGGTGGAATGATGGGTGGTATGGGTGGTGGAATGGGTGGTGGTATGGGTGGCGGAATGGGGGGCATGGGTGGTGGCATGGGTGGAATGGGCGGCGGAATGGGCGGAATGGGTCGTGGTGGCATGATGTCAATCCATGACCAGCCATCTAAGTAAACCCCATATCCAACTAAGGTTGGTTACGATCGGTCGCTTGCCCTGTGACGATAGTGGTGGGGATGACGGCTTTAAGGCCATCCAAGTTCACCAAACCGACCTTGGTTATGGTAAGCTGGGCCGAATTCGATACCAAAGGCTGTGAGGATTGCGTAAAATAGATAGCTTGGACAATCGTTTGGTTGTCCAATCACTCCGCTGTCTCGTTACCCCAGCTTGGCTTGGTTTTTCGCTTGTTTCACTTAACAGCATTTCATCGAATGGCTCGCGAAGGATTTGTCGGGTATTTCGTCGCGCGGCTGTGCGTGGGCTTCTGGATGATGTGCTGGGGCCAACATTTGGTTGGTCACGCGCAAGAGCCCGTCGGAATGCCGCGGTTGTCGATTCCTGAAAAGACACCTGATGTTCTAGCTCCTGGCATTCGTCCCGATGCAATAATCATGCGAAATGGTATGGGAGAAAGTGTTTTCGTACCAAAGTTGCGGTATGAGGATTTCGAAAGATATCTCAGTGCCGAGAATGACCAACCGTTGGTCGTCACGATGAACGCACTCGAACGGATGGATATTTCCGTTAAGGTTGTTCAGGCGATCGCTCAACTCAACGTCGAATCCCAGGCTAACTTAATCGAAGCGAATAGTCGCTGGCTCAGCATTCCGATTGCTCTGGGAGCCGTACAGGCGATACCTTCGACTTCGCAGCGTTCGAGTGAAATTGTCCCAGAGTTCCCGTCGATTCGCATTTCGAACGACAGTCAAGGTTATGTATGGCGAGTTTCGCCAGGGTCTCAGGGGCAGCGAAACTTGCACTTTGAAGCTGTGAGTAACGTTCGGACTTCACCTCAGGGCCAATCCCTTCGATTGGATCTGCCATTGGTTCCAACCATCGTTCGTTTCGAGTTACCTATCGGACAATGGGAACTGAATCTTGTGGGTAGTGGCAATGAAGTTGTCGAGCCGTTTCAAGAGATTGGACCTAGCTCGGTTGCAATCGCCCGAACATCGGGCGGTACGGTCACTTTCAATTGGGCCAAGAAGTCGGTTGCGGATCAAATCCAAGCGATCGAGGTAGAGAGCCAGACAAAATATATGCCGTTGATGGAAGCTGGCGAATTCCGCGGTGTTTCCAACTTGGCGATACGCGGACCTAAAACGTTGGGAGGGAGACGATTTCTAATCACACTTCCGGATCGGAGCAAGTGGCGGGAGCCGCTGTCGTCACCGAGTTCGTTTCCGGGCTATCGATTTGGGAAATCCGAAGAAACGCCAGCCAAGGCGAACACGGTGCTTCTATTGGAATTCGAAGAGGCCTTCTCTCGCACGGAGATCGAATTACCCATTGAATGGCAAACGTCAAACTCGTTGGATTCGGATCCGATTTCATTTTCCATGCTTCGAGTCGAAGGCATTCAGCGGCACATTGGAAGTATCGATGTTGGGGTACCTCGAAACGTCTCTTTTCAGTGGGAGCCACAAGCGGGCATTCAGTTCATTCGGCAGTCGCAAGCGAGCGACGGTAATGACACGTTGTCCTATAGCTTTCGATTCAATCAACAGAATGAGCCTTTGAAAGTTCACTGGAACGTAGGAGATCGAGCGTCGGACCTCATGGCAGTGTACGATGTAGCCTACGATTCTGGAGGCCTGCATCTGAACGGCACGATTGATATTTTGGGGGATGTGCGTCAACTCCCTTTTCTGCAGCTAGATGTTCAAGGCTGGGTAGTCGACCGGGTTCAGTTGCAGCCCTCTGGCCGCGACTTAGACCTGGTAGCGATTCGGAGTCGTTCCACCCAGGATTCAGATGGTACAACCTCAATTCCCTTGAGTCTCGGCGAGCTTTTGGATGCTTTGCAGCCAAAGAGTGGAAGCATCGGCGGAAACCGATCACAGGCCGAAGCGTTACCGACGCCAACGGACACAATCGACTCCCTTCCTTTGTTGACGGCACGAGAAGACAGTATCCGACAGCCAACGCGGAGTATTTCGTTTGTGTTATCCAGACCGAGTGGACCGACAGAGAACGCTGACGATTCAAAACGCGAACTTGGTTTCTCACTGCCAATGCTTTCGTGGTTGGATCCAGCACAACAGAGACTATCGCTTTGCGTCGGTGGCGAGCTGACGATCCAATCGGCGGTTGCGAAGCTGGACGCGGGGGACGGGACGTCGCATTCGATTAAGAGGATGGATGCAATACGCTGGAGACAAGGTGAGTCGTTCACACTGAGTCCCAGTCCATCGCGAGGCAGCCCTTCCACCTTGAAGTATCGAGTTGCTAAGTCGAAAACATGGACCAACTGGAAAGGGATTGCCGTGGCCAACGGGACGGTCATTCAAGGGAGTTCGCAAACAAAGATTGCTATAACGGATGAGGGGTTCGACCTATCGCAAACATGGAGTCTGGTTAATGCAGGTGGAATTGCAAAAACGTTGAGATTAGCGGTCCCCAGCGACTGGTTGGAGGATGGTGTAGCCTGGCTTGGTACCGAAGCTCAAGTAAACGATTTGCAGTTGACCATCGACAATGTCCACGTTGAGGCTAGGGCTTTGCACGACGGTCTCGTCGGCCCGCGTTTTGCATTCATGACTCCTGCGTTCGAACGGCAATATATTTGGTTGCAGCTTATTTTGCCAAGCGCCGAAGGTGTTGTTCGATCAACCAATGAACGCAAGTTGACGATACGGAAACGCCTGAGTCACCGCGACAAGTTGTCAAGCACTCCAACATCGTTCGATTTGCTCCTGCCGTGGATTGCGGCTGACAAGCCTGACGACATTGTTTCCGTGGGGACGTACATTGGAGACATCACTCATCCTGAGGGTATTCGTTGTGCTGTGCAATCGCCGCTTGGCGGGAGATACGAAACCTTAACCGGATTGGAAAGCGGCTCGACGGAAATGCCTTTTGATCGCACACAATTAGAACCTAGATTGACAGGCAAATTGAGTTTACAAACGGTTGACAACGAAACGGCCGTCGACGTTGAGTCGGTTTGGCTGCAAACAATCGTCAATGCGGTCGAGCAACGAGATCGGTTTGTTGTCCGACTCAAGACGCGGGCAAATTTCGTGTCGTTGCGATTGCCTGCGATGCTCATCGCAAATGGGGAGTTTGTCGTCAACGGTCGAAAGGCGGTTGCCGTTCGCAGTCCTAGCGACGTCCATCGTGTCGATATTTTATTGGACCATGCTAGACAGAATTCAACCGCGGAATCCGACGACGCCTTTGTGTTGGAGGTCTTTCTTTGGTCATCGAACAATTCCCAATGGCTCAAAACGCTTCAAGTGAATTCGCCATCGATAAGCCATTGCAGATCGCGCGCGCCGTTTGTTTGGCAAATTGTCGTGCCGACTACGGTTCATTTGATTGGCAACACCTCGACATTGTCGCACGGCTACCGATGGAAATGGCAAGACCTTTGGTTTGAAAGAAAAAGTGACTGGACTCAAGACACGATTGGGAGCCAAATGGGTGCGACGTCACAACCTTTTGTCAGTCAACAAACCAATCAATATGTATTCTTTTCTCAGGACCACACCGTACCCATGCGAGTCTGGTTGGCACCTCGATATCTATTGTGGGCACCGGTTGCGTTCTTTGTACTGATTGCATCGTTCTTTGTTATGGAGTTTCGATGGATAAGAAGGCCATGGATCAGCATATTTTTGTTGCTATCCAGTTTGACTTTTTCACAATGGGCATGGGACCTTTCCATTGCACTCGTCCAGTGCTTAGTCGCCGCCATCGGAATTGCAGTCATGTACTCAACTCTGAAATGGGTGGTTGATCGAAGGGCACGACGAAGGAGCGTTTTTGCATCGCGTCCATCATCTCCCATGATTCCTTCGTTGGTTCGAGTTCCATCGCTATCTGCC
Source organism: Pirellula sp. (assembly GCA_043743995.1). GTDB lineage: Bacteria > Planctomycetota > Planctomycetia > Pirellulales > Pirellulaceae > JBKCUI01. Next base: position 4,156 of record JAYTVM010000433.1, read on the forward strand.
TCGGCCGTACTATCGAAGCCGGTAGCTGCAAACGCAGCCTCTCCCGCAATCTCAGTCGAATTGCCAGCATCCACGACGACGAGCATAGACGCAGAGGGTGGCAAATGATGGCGATGGTTCGCATTCGCATCCGCATTTTGCTTTTTTGCTTCGGGGCAGTTTGTGCGTTTTTTGCAACCGTTCCCCCAAGCATGGGGCAGCAAACGGATCTGCCATCCAATGGGATCCCTTATCGGAGAGTATTTGTTCCAAGTAAAGATCTCGTTCACATTGGGCTCGACGACTTCAGTCCGATCGATGTGAAACAATTGGAAGAGCTCATTCGGAGGCATTCGTCAGCCCGACAGCCGGCTGCGACGAACGAAATAGCGTCCGATACGATTGGCAAAATCCAACTTCAATCAACTTATTATGTTGCGAGACTGGTTGGCCCAGATTTGTTTTCCGAAAGATCTCAATTAACGTTGGCTGGATCACCTCGTCCGGGTGAACGCGTCTCTCTGCGACCTTGGTCACTAGCTGTTCAGATACCGACCACACAAGGGAATTGGATTTTCGATGAACAGGGGGCACCTCGCGTTGCAACGCTGCCCAGTGACCAAGTTAGGAGCGAAGGAGAGCTCTATCAGGGACAATATTCCTATCCGTTTGGTTGGTCGGCCAGAGCTGACTCAGCCAGTACACCGAACAACCTGAAGTTTATCTTCGAAATCCCAAAGTGTGCTAATAGCTGCCTCGTGCTTGCATTGCCACCTCAAGCGATTGTGCAAGACTGTTTGACGGTGGCCCGACGCTTGGACGGATGGAGCGAGGTAGAGCTTCGGCTAAACGGATGGAGGGATATGGGTAAGGAGTACCTGCGTGAACGGAGCCCGTCTCGAAGCCCAGAGTCTCTTTGGTTGATTGAGCTGGGAGGCAGTCAAAGCGCCTCCTTTTCGATCGCTCTTGGTGTTGGGAATCGACCTCAGGATGATGCCAATGGTCTGGATGTCCATCGGTATAGGCAATTGATTCGAGTTCAGAACCTGGAACACTTTGTTGACGGGCAGGAGATTCGTACAACATGCGAGGCGGAAGTTTTTGTGTCACCCGAAAAACCTTGGTTGCGAATGAGTCTGGAACCAGGCTCAAGACTGCGGCGTCTGACCGTGAACCAGCAAGAAGTGGATTGGAAACTAGATGACGGATGGATTCAATGGAGCGTGGGCCCGGCAATCAAAGGGGCAGCCACTTCTTCGTCCGTCAGCGTAGTTGCCGAATTCATCTCACCATTGTCCTTAGCGAAACTGGGGAAAACGGATACTCCCAGAGTTGCGTTCGATCATGGGTATGTCATGTCGGGAACCACGGTAGTCCACAGCCAATTTCCCTGGCGTCTAACCACTGTAGAATGCGAGTCGAGTCGTATCGCTGAGCCCACTGGGGATTCCAAGTCCACTGGAGTAAATCGTCTTGAATACGCTTGGTATGCAAATCCACCAAGCCTTTCTATTGGGCTTGAACGGACTACTCAAGCGAGACGTTGTGAGGTGTTGACTCGTTTGACGAACGACGAACAAGGCACCCAAGCCGTGATTCGAGCGAAACTCTTTTTCGGAGAACAGGATTCGAATCAGACGAAACTTGCGATCGCACCGGGCTGGAGTGTTCGATCCATCCATTCCGTCGACGCAAGTGATTCCGTCACGACTCAATATGATGTCGAAACCATCGCAACAGCCAGTGAGCTGCGACTAAGCTGGGATCGTGTTCAAAAAAGCCGTGTAGCCGAACTTGAGATTCGACTGGTTCGTAATTTCGCGGAATCCTCGGGCCAACAGAGACGCATTAGGAATGCAGAAATTGTCCAATGGGTAGATTGGAAACAAAACGACACTTTCGTATTGGAAGACGGCGGACAATTTGAGCTAAGACTTTGCGATGCGTTACTGGACGACATGGCGACGGACGAATCGATTCCTGACTGGCAGAAATCACTGTTGCCGAGAATGGGTAAGTACTATGCCTTTCGCTTTGACTCGCAGACACCCAATCCATCCATCAACAAACCAAAAACAACCCAAGAACGTGATTCAGGCACGTTGCTTCCAGATTTCGTCTGGGATACGAAGGCTCATCGCCGCCAAGCGAGTACCAAGACGGAGGTGGATCGTGTTTCGGGTACGGCTCTCCAAGCTAGGCATGAGATCCAGTTGAGTCTGAGCTCCAATCGAAACGAGAGCGTTTCGATTGATCTTCCATCCGACAATGTGATTTGGAGATTGAAGGAAGGGAGCAAATGGATTCCGTTGAGTCCACTAGAGGTCAGCCCCGAGCTAAACAATCTCGGATCCGGTTTGTGGCATTTTGATTTAGGTCAAAAGGCACCGGAGTGCACACTGTTAGCGGTCGTCCACTCGGAGCTTCAAAACGATGGCGAAGTGCGTTTCCCTATTCCAAAGTTGCTCAACGCAGACATGCTGGCGCAGGAAGCCAGAAGCTTAGCAACCGATGTGTCCATTGAGTCTCGCACCGTCCATTCCACGTGGAGCATTGACGAAGAGGGTTACAAGTTTTTAAAATTCAGCGACGCGAGTGGCGACTCGAAAATCGTTCTGACAGCCAAGGTTTCGACCCCGTCCCCATACAGAAAATGGTTTGTGATTGCCAGCGAGTACCATGTGGCGGTCGATACGTTTGGTGCACAAAAGGCGTCGCTTTATTTTCGCTCCAATGCAACGAGTCAGTCTCCCTTTGTGATGGAATTGGACAATGATTGGGAGCCTTTGTCGGTAGGACTACGTCGTTCCTCCGAGGTTCAGCGAATTCCGTTTCGTATGGACGGTCGCCGATTGGTCATCACGCCCGAACTGCGCGATCTTGATGGTGAGGTAGAGTTGCATATCGACTTGACAGGTCCTCGACTGTCGAAAAAGTCTAGTATCAAAGCGATGGGCGAGTACTTCCCGTTCCGATGGCCAGAATTGGTATTGGATGCAACCTGTGTCAGTCAGCAACGCTTTTTATGGTTGCCGGTTGAGATGCAGCTAGCTGAAATGGAGAACAGACCAGGAGTTCCGGGACGGGGGCAATGGCCCATATGGAATTGGAGTCGGGACGTCATGGCGTTGTTGTTCGGGTACTCTTTCTCTCAAGACTCTGTGATTTCTGCTAATTCTGTGATTTCTGCGGATGAAGAACGCCCCTCAAGCGGTCTTGTTCCTCAGTGGGCTGCCAAGGGTTGGCGAATCACGCGGATGAATACGCCGACTCTGGATGCGAGATCGTTCGTTGGAGCAAAAAGCGATCGCGGCGATTTCCGCATTCATCGTGAGGATATCGACCGCAGGTATTTGGTGTTGCTATTTGCGGTGGTAGCCTTGCTCACGCCGCGATTAATCTTGTTTCGCTATCATGTCGCGGCTTTGGCTGCGGCTTTGCTAATCGTAGGTGCGCATGTGGCACCGTTGGTTGCTGCCAGATTCGCCTATACTGGCCTGATTGGTATGAGTGCAAGTTTCGTGGTCTTCATGATCTATAGGTTGCTTTCGAACCCTGCTAACGGCGACAAGAGTCTTTCTCAGCGGCACTCAGCGAAATGGTTGCCATGGAATGATCGCGTGGGTGACAATGAATCGGAATCCAATCACTCGCATGGAAAGCCGATTGGTACACCGCGAAATTCTGCAATCAATATGGGTTCGCTTGGTCTGTGCTTGGCGATGGGTTGGGCTGTTTCCAGCGAGGTTTCACCGTTTGCAATGGTCGCATTTGGCCAAGACAAGAGCGATGCGGTAGGAAATGCATATCAGATCGTTATCCCCATGGACGAGGAAGGGAACATGTCGGGAACGACTGCCTATGTCCCCGTCGAGATGCTGGATGTTTTAACGGGTAAGTCGGAACGAAGCTGGCAGAGCGAGCGTGGTACGCACCCGATCTCCGCGAAGTATGGTTTGCGCATTGGGGTACGAGGACGCTTTAATTCTGCGGATCAGATTACCATGGTCTACGACTTCCTGGTCGGCGACGATTTAGCTCCGGTGCGTTTCCCCATCAATGCGACGCAGTTGCAACTCGCTCGATTCAGTGTGGATGGGAATGAGCTCAATCTCGGCAACAAGCTACGCAGTACCGGATTTGAGTGGATCTGGACGCCCGACAAGCCGGGGAAACGATCGGTTCAGATTATTGCTCAGCCTTTATTGAAATTCAACGAACCGGATCGCAACCGAGAGTCCACTTCTCAGTTTTTGGATATTGCTATACTGCCTGTGGGGAATGCGACGATGGAAATCGAAACGGATCCAAAGAACAGCTTTGAAATCGTTTCGCGTGGACAAGTTACAGACCCAGCGGGTGGTCGTTTCATCGCGATGCTGGGAGCGATAGATCGTTTGCAATGCACCTTAACGATTCCGCTGCCCAAGTCAGGCATTCCATTTAGCAATTCGGCGACCAGCGTATCGGAGAGTGGCGACGTGCCCGTAATGCACACGGAGTTGTTTCTTCAAAACGATATATTGCAAGCCAAGACCATTATTGATTTCCCAAAAGGGATACCCATGGGCCGTGAGATCGAGATCGAAGCCGACCAACAGTGGTTGCCAATCGGGACGCAGTGGGGGGATGCGGAATGGGTGGAGTCGCGGTCAGGCACTACCTTGTCTCGGCGACGTTACGTTCTGGAATGGAAGCCACCGGGCAATTCGAATCCAAGTTCGCTATCCACTCGCGATCGGCAGATTTCCGTGGTTTGGGTTCCGCAGTCTGCAAACCAAGGCCTCAATGTCCTATTCGCAGAATGCCGTGATCGGCGAACGCGACTTGGCACGCTTCGGTACTCAAGGGCGCCAGGGGCTAATTGGAGCATCGAAGGCATCAGCACTTGGAGTTTGGCTATCGGTTCGACAGAGCGACTGGACTGGCCAGAGTTAAAAACCAAGCCGCTAGCCACCGCCTTGCGAATTCCCTCGACGGGTGGATTCGGCGTATTGAAACCTAAGTCGCTAGCGGAAAAGCCGCAGCAAGCGCGGGTGACGACCAAATGGATTATCGATCGTCATCGCCAGAGTTTAACGTCGCGCGTCGAATTGCTCGGTGGTAGTTCGACCGCCGAACCGCTCGTCGTTGACATGTCCGATGATTTTGTAGTCACGGATTTTTACAACCGGAGCGGACCGATTCGGTATTTGCAAAGCAAGTCCAACGGCAAACTTCATCTGCAAGTGCTGGCCGATCGCAAATCGCTTGAAGTTAGCGACCTATGGATTCAAGCCAAACGGCTGGTGTCGAATCCATCGGAGCTCATTGCGAATGAGGAGTGGTTGGAACTGCCATGGATAGCCCTGCCCAGCACGGTGAATTCGGATCAAACGATGGAAATCGTAGCTTCGGATAACATCGCATTTCGCTTGGAGTCCGAGTCGGCCGTGATCTTCGGGAAGGGGCTGAACGCCCCCGCTCTCCATTTGGCCAAATCCTACTCCGATATTCATTTGGTGACATTGGCTGCTTCCCGTTACCAGATGATTCATCGCAAAGAGCCGCTCGTTGGTAGTTTAACAGTAACACAAATTCTGAGTGCAAGTGCTAGGGAAATCGACGCGGTTGCGCAGTTGACCAATTCCGTCTCATCGAGACCCTTCTTTATCCTTGAGGTGCCTGCGTCGCTCAAGGACAGGTGGCAAAGCGAAGCTAGGATTAACTTGATCCCTTGCCCTGACTCCAGCAAGGTGTGGCTTCAGGTCTCTTTACCGGAGCCGTCGGGGCTTGAGGCAAAAACGCAGGTCTCCCCCGTGGTCCGATTCGTTCCGCGATTCGATGAGCCTGCCAGTGATGCGGAACTGACGACCCAAATTCGCGCGCTCGATAGCGAGCGGATACCGACCCACAGAGTAGACGCGTTGACAGAAGTCAAATCCGAAAAGGCCATGGGGACGCAATTGAATGTCAAGCCATTCGATAAAACAACCCTACCGCTCACCGTTGCTAAATGCATTTTGCGTGTTCGCGATGAACCTTTTTTGGTAACTCCAACCAGCCGTTTCGCCTTGTTGGAATCACAATATTGGATCGAAGCAACGGAAAGTACATCCGCAAATGGGGCATTGGAGTGGCAGCTTGGCGAAGATGTTGAGGTCTTGTCGATCGACGTTAACGGCCAGCCAGTTGATTTCAAACAAGTGGGCCAACGCATTCATTGTTCCTTGATTCAAGCCGGACTTTGCTCCGACGTGAAGGTCTTTTCAAATCACAGAGCCGACAATTGGACAAAGGGCAAGACGAAGATCGATGCTCCCAAATTGATGGGGCACACCGAAATCGTAGAACCTGTTTTGATAGTTAGCGATCGACTGGAAGTGAGGTTGGATGGCAGGACGATTGAGGTAACGGCACCGTCTATGGCAATCGGGGCTATTGCAAAATCCTGTTTAAGAATTCTCGAGGAAGCGGAAGAACGCTGGCCCAATGCAGCGAGGTTCGAGCAAGGTTCGGACTTCGATCAGTGGAAACGGTACTGGAATCAAAAAGCCTATCGCTACTTGGACGAATGGTCCAACAGCGTCGAAGCCGGCGAGCAAGAAGCATTCGGACTGGCTGTTAAGCAGTGGCATTCTATGCAAAGGTTTTTTCGATCACCGCACATGGCAGAATCGGTCGTTCAGCGCAATAGCCGTCTCCAACCGTTGGGAAACAGTCTGAATGCCTTCGTCGAGCGAGATGCAACTGAGTCGGGATCCCATCCAGCCAGAGCGAATCAATGGTATTCGCTTGTAGGTTGCTTGCTAATTTTGGCGAGTCTAACTTGGTTTCCATCATGGCTCGGGACAGCCCTAATGGAACGACCATGGTGGTGTCTCATGGCTTTGGGGTTATTTGCCTGGCTGGTTTCCGGCTCGCTTTTACCAGCCCTGGTTTTTGGGTCCCTTGGGCTGATCGTAGCGATGGACAGCTATTGGCTTGTTACCTGGCGACTTCGACGAAGCGGGATTCGCGGACCACGGTCACTTTGATTTCCCCTGGATAGGTTAGTTGCTCTTCGAACGACTTAGCGATGTCTCGGCAGATTTTGGCGGCGACGGCATCGTCGGTGTTCTTAGAGCTAACGATGACACGCAATTCGCGACCGGCCTGAATCGCAAACGCTTGCTCAACACCGTTGAATCCCTTTGCAATGGCTTCCAGCTCTTCCATCCGTTTGATGTAGCGTTCAAGCGATTCTCGCCTCGCACCTGGTCGCGAAGCGCTACACGCATCGGCGGTGGCAACTAGGAGCGTATATGGGAACTCCGTCGTTAGTTGGTCGTGGTGGCCAAGAGCAGCATGCACGACTTGTTCGTTCTCACCGTTGCGTTTGAGCAGGTCCGCTCCAATTTTCGGGTGGCCACCTTCCAGCTCATGGTCCGCTGCCTTGCCGATATCGTGCAATAGGCCACAGCGTCGTGCGACTTGAGGGTTGAGCCCAATCATTTCGGCCATCATGCCAGATAGGAATGCAACTTCGACGCTGTGTCGCAGAACATTTTGCGAGTAACTTGTTCGGAAATGCAATCGCCCTAACATATCGATCGTTCGTTCATGAAGTCCCTGGATATTGACTTCCTGGGCAGCCTCCTCACCTTTGCGTCGAATAAAGGCTTCGATTTGTTTTTCGGTGGCAGCGACGATTTCTTCGATGCGAGTCGGGTGAATACGTCCGTCGACCACGAGCTTTTCGAGCGACTGCCGAGCGATTTCACGGCGGACCGGGTCAAAGCCACTTACGATCACGACGCCGGGCGTGTCGTCGATAATAAGATCGCATCCCGAGACTTTTTCGAACGAGCGAATATTTCGTCCTTCTCGACCAATAATACGTCCCTTCATGTCGTCGCTTGGGATATCGACCGTACTCGTGCTGCTTTCGGATGTTTGTGCCGAAGCGTAACGTTGCATGGCGACCAACAGAATGTCCTGAGTCTTCTGCTGAGTGATTTCAGCCACTTTCTTTTCGTGTTTCAGGATCACGGACCCCAACTCGCCTTGTAGCTCCTTTTCCAGAATCGACATCAATTGCTTTTTCGCTTCGTCGATCGACATGCCCGTGACACGCGTTAGGTCTGTTTGTTGCTGATGAATGAGCTTGGTGTAAAGTTCACCCTTTCGAGTGACGTCCTCCATGCGTTCGGTCAGCTTGCGTTGAGTGTTTTCGACAAGCTTTTCTTGCTTGCGAGCATCGTCGGAAGACTGCTTGAGTAGCTCTTCCTTGCGTTCGAGAGTCGATTCTCGTTTTCGAAGTTCATCTTTGACTTTTTGGTTTTCGCCATCGAATCTAGATTGCTGCTGAAGAAGTTTTTCTTTCTTTTCTAGCTCAGCGGCCTTGGTCTGGTTCTCGCAATCGAGCTTGGTTTGGTCGAGCAAACGCTTGGCTTGCGTTTTGGCATCGCGTCCCTGCAATCGATTGAGGCCGTACATGATGGCTGCGCCGATCGCGACCCCGACTGCTGGAATGATCCAAGTTGCGATGGGATTTGCAGCAACGGTTTCGGCGAAAAGGATGAACGACGGAGTCGCCGACAAGAGGCTTGACGAGGTAAACACGGCATTTCTTTCTGTTAATCAGTTAATCAACAGACAGCAATGATGTTCGAAAAACGAGTGCGCCCTAAAGAGAACTTGGCTCGATCAACAATCCAAATACTTCGACAAGCTTACTGTTAACACTCAAAAAAAATGCCCCATTTGGAACAGGCCACGCACGGCGAGTCGCAACGTTGGGACGCGTCTGAATTCCAATCGAGCCCTTCCTCGTCGGTGGGCGATCCAGCCATGTTGAGGCTCGAGATGCCTCGTCAACATTCTTTGACGAGGCTCTCGTCGCAAGCGTATGTTCCTGGACTGGAAAACCAACGGTGGCACTACCTGCGTTCCAAGGGTCGCAGATTGGCCGCCATACGATCCAAGCAAACAGAGCGACTGCAATTGGGAGTATGAGAAACAGTAAAATCATTGCCGTAATCAGTAAAGTTGGTCGAGGAATCCTGGCGCGACTTGAATTCGACTATCCCGCGATCAGAATCAATCGAAGGGGAAGTGTCATTGGGTCTGTTGTGAATTTCTCGGTGGTCCAATCAAATGAGTGCGTTTTTTACAGAAGTTCTGATCAAAACGCCCGGTGCCAAATGGTAACATAGAGGCCGCGGTCCGAAAACAACCGACTGGAAATCAACCACAAAAATCGACCGTCAATGCCCTTTTTTACCCAATTTCTGATGTTTGCCCCTTCGTTTGAAAGCTTCGAGCCGTTTCGTGATTAGTTCCTTTCGTGGTGGGTTGTGCTTGCAATTGGAAAAGTCGGCGTCGGACCATTCGAAGGCCGGACTCACTTACGTTTTTAGCGGTCAATACGAAGGCGAACACTGGCTGGGGACGTTCGCCGTTTACACCCTCACCAATGTTTCAAACAAGTAATTCTCAATGCAGCTCCCAAGGTTCCAACGGAACGTATTGAGTGGTGTTGAACGAACGAATTTGAAAGCGGAAATGAAATCCGCACTTCCCCGGTTGCTGCAAAATGGCGAGGAAATTTGACGAAACCCAATTTTTGAGGTAGGCTCGAAGTTCAACTGGTTGGTTGAATGGACGAAAGAGGCCGCATTTTAATAGCCGAGACGAGTTCCATGAAAAAGCATATTCCGAGAATGATCGAGCGATTGGAACGACGCGAGATGTGCGCCGCGGACTGGCAAAACGCCCTAAACCGCCTCGATGTGAATATGTCGGGACTCGTCGAGCCTCTGGACGCGCTCATCGTGATCAACGACATCAATCAGCACGGAAGCCGGTCCTTGGAAACAAAACCGATCGGTTACACCGGGCCACTCATGGATGTCAACGGGGACGGCATGATGAGTCCGCTCGACGCTTTGATCGTCATCAATTCGCTGAATCGAGTCGATGTCGGTTCGGCAGCCCCGGTTGTGCGACTACCCAATCAAGATGGAGAGATGGTTGACTTGACTTCCTTCGTTGGGAAGCGTGCGGTGGTGCTTTATTTCTATCCTAAGGACAATACGCCAGGATGTACCGTGGAAGCGAATGACTTCAGCGTTCGCAAAGCTCAAATCGCATCGCTGGGAGCGGAACTATTTGGCGTGAGCGTGGACAATGTTCAATCTCACAACAATTTTTCCAATCAACACAAACTGAATTTTGACATCCTGGCCGATACGGACAAGAAGGTCACGACCGCTTATGGTGCATTGACGGAGTTCAACAACATACCGATTGCCAAACGCACGACGTTTATCATTGGCATCGATGGTCAAGTCAAGCAAGTCTTTCGCGATGTCGATGTATTAATTCATGGCGAAGAAGTGGTCGCAGCGTTGCAATCGGGTATTTTGGGCTAAAGCGACCGGCAGTTGGAAAGATGCGGACCTACGTGAAGGGGAAGTTCTCATCGAGCGGCGAGTTGCATAGTTGTACGACAAAAGGCACGAGCCTCTCCCGGATGCCTGCCATCATTTGATGGCCCTTGTCTGCCGATGCGGCGTGAGGATCTCCGCATCCGGAATTGGTCGTGAGTAAATGCCATGGGCGAGTGATCGATACCCAGCCCTTCTCGAGCGCTTCGAATCGCATCGGGCGAGCGGCTCCTTGGTCGGCCTTCAAGCCGCCGTCGATTGTCCTAGCCACCAGCTCGGGGCGATAAGCCATTATCATCGAGGTCTCCATCTCACCGGCGTGATCATCCGGTTTTGCGAAAATGTGTTGACTTAGGTCACGAACCATTTGAAACCAATTGCATAGGAAGAGTTGGACATCGGTTCTTCCATGCAGCTCGCGCAGGAACGGCTTCAATTCGTTTCCGCCATGACTGTTCAGCAGCAACAGTTTTCGAATTCCGCTTGCAGCGACGGATTGGACCAAGTCTTCAACAACGCGAAAAAGAGTCGAGGGCATCATATTCATGGCTAGCGGAAATCGTTGCATATTGGTTTCTGTGCCGTAGGGAATCGTGGGAAGAACGACCGGCCTTGCGCCCTGTTCCCAAGCACCTTGGGCGATCTCCGAAGCAATCCAATCCGCTTCGTAGATATCTGTCGCATAGGGCAAATGGAGATTGTGCGGTTCGGTGGCACCCAAGGGCAAAATCGCCATCTGGTATTCGGATTTCCTCACCGACTCAAGTGTGCTCTCCGCTAGCATCCAGGGTCGGGGGCAAGTGTTGTGGTGGATTGAACTGGACACGAGGATTCTTCCGAATACGAATAAACGACAACTGCTTGGAATGGCATCGCAACTGGACAGGTCTCAGTCTATCGGCGATCTATTTCAGCTCGCCGCAGTCTCGAATGGTAACAATGGCTTGAGTGTCCCCGGAAGCACTTCCTAATCGCTCAATTTTTTTGACGACATCCATGCCTTCCAAAACGCGTCCGAAGACGACATGCTTTCCGTCGAGGAACTCCGTTGGAACCGTGGTGATGAAAAACTGAGAGCCGTTGGTGTTCCGGCCTGCATTCGCCATGCTGAGCAACCCGGGTTCTTCATGCGAAAACTTAAAGGCTTCGTCGTTGAACTTCTCGCCATAAATGCTCTCGCCACCCATTCCGTTGCCCTGAGTAAAATCTCCCCCTTGCAGCATAAATCTTGGGATGATGCGGTGGAATGTGCTCCCCTTGTAATGCAGCGGTTTCCCCAATTTCCCCATGCCTTTTTCCCCGGTGCACAATGCACGGAAGTTTTCGGCAGTTCTCGGTAGATCTTCGCCGTAAAGCCCCATCACAATGCGGCCTGCGTCTTCGTCTCCAATGGAAAGGTCAAAAAAAACTTTGGAGGTGATCTTACCCGATGGTGTGGTTTCCGAGCAACCAACGAAACAAACCAAACCCATGAGCAAAAGAAACGGGATAATCGCCTTGATTTGCGACATTGCTAACTCCAAATTCGTGTTAAAAAGCCAATAGTGGATTCCAATAATGAACCTTAATGATCTCTATTGTACTCCGACAATGCGCCAGTGTCGTGGCCGTCGTGGCTGTCGTGGCCGTCGTGGCCGACGCTGCTAGCGTCGGATCCGCTCCAACCGAATTCAACCGAAGTACAACGGATGCTGGCAGCATCCGCCACGTGCCACTATGGTTGTTCTGCGATTTTTAGGATGCGATTGTTGTAGCTGTCAGTGATGTAAATTTCGCCCGATTTCGGATGAACCGTAACGCCATGGGGTCTCGAAAGTTGGCAATCCAACGGACTCGCTCCAACTCCCTCCCGACCCGAGGTTCCCGTTCCCGCAATGCGACAAAGGGTTCCATCGCTGGGATCGTAACGGCGGACCAAATGATTCTCGGCATCTGCAATGAGGACTCGGTTCATGGAGTCGATACAAAGATGCTTTGGTCCATTCATCATTGCGTTGAGAGCGGGCTCGCGTACCGAGGTCTCGGTTCCTTTCTTGCCGCTTGCATTCACGACAGTCGTAATAGTGCCATCCGATCGGACCATGCGCAATGCATTTCCACCTCGTTCAAGTAGGTAGACATTACCAAGTCGATCGGCAGCCACGGCCCGAGGATCGACCAACGACGCATTCACCGCCATCGCCCCATCTTTCGGAATTCCCTTTTCGCCATTCCCTGCCACCACCGTCGACTTGCCGGTTTCTAGATCCAACCGATGGATGCGATGCAAGTCAGCTAGGTAAAGTCGCGTGCCAGTGAAATCCGTTGCAATGCAATACGGACCGAATCCCTTGGCCTTGTCGATCGGAACCTCGAAACCTAACAACGAACTAACCCATTTGGTCTTAGGATCTACTTGCCGGATACGCCCGTTCCAAGTGTCCGCAATGAGGACACGACCGTCGTTGCGAATTGCCAAATTGTGTGGGCCATTGAATTGCGCATCTAGGCCCGGCCCACCGTCGCCGCTAAAACCAGGCTCTTTGCGCCCAGCCACATGCGAAAGCACGCCCGCTTCATCCACTTTTAGAAGTCGATTGCCCGAGGCCATTTCTACAATCCAAAGCTGAAGGTTTGCATCGAATGCAGTACCGAACGGTTCCATGAGCAAAGCTTCCGTCGCAGGGATATCGACGGCATTCCTCTGACCACCCGCAACCAAAAGGATCTTGTCCATGCCAATCAAGGGACCGCGCGACGGTCTGCGCAAAACGCGTACTTTGTGGGCTTCGCTATCGCCGATCAAAATCGAACCATCCGAATCGACAAAAATACCATGGAGTCTCGCAAGATTGCACTTCAGCGGATCGCCGTCAGGTCCATCGCCGAGGGTGCCGGTCCCAGCCACCAATTCAAGATTGCCCGTTTTGGCTTCGATCATCCGGACGCTGTGACTCTCAGTGTCCGCGAGCCAAACGTTGTCGTCGATATCGATGGCGATTCCCTTGGGACCTTTCAGCATTGCCTCTTTCGCGGGTCCTCCGTTTCCTTGGAAGCCGCTCTTGCCGGTACCCGCCATGTGGTGAATCCGGCCAGCCTTCAAGTCCATTTTGAAGACTTGATTTCCCTCTCGAGTCGCTAACCAAAGATTGCCATGTCGATCAAAAGCAATCGAACGTGGGCCATTGAGTGGTGTTCCTGCGATTGCAGCCCCATCGATGGTCACCCCAGGTTTTCCCGTTCCGGCGAACGTGGTTATTACGCTAGTCTGCATGTCGATGCGGCGAATGACATGGTTGCCGATGTCACATACATAAAGTTGGCCATCGGGACCAAACTGGATGCTATGAGGCTGTTTGAATTCCGCTTTCGAAGCCGGCCCGCCGTCTCCAGAATAACCCATCCGCCCGGTCCCGGCCAAGGTTGAGATGATGCCTGTTTTCGCATCGATTTTTCGCACCGCATGATTCATCATGTCCACTACATAAAGATTCCCGGCTTTGTCGAACCGAATCTCATGCGGAAGATTAAAGCTAGCTTTTAGCGCTAGTCCGCCGTCACCTGTGTAGCCCTTCGAGCCGTTGCCCGCCATGGTTTCTATGTTGCCATCTTGACGGATTCTTCGAATGCGATGCCCCGAATATTCGCAAAACCAGATGCAACCATCCGGCCCGCGTATCACTCCAAAGGGATTGTCCAGTTTAGCCTCCGTTGCCAGTCCGCCATCACCGCTAAAACCTTGCTGGCCATTGCCAGCAATTGTCTGGATGGTCCAATCCGCCTCAGAAATCGAGAAACTGGAGAGGGCGGCCAAGCAGCCCAGTAAAGAAAGAATGGAGAATCGGGACATTTGGAATTCAGTTTTGGAAGGAATATGTGATGGGTGGGTAGCTAAGATGATCACCCTAATCTGGACTACGCAATTGCTTCATTTCGGTCCCTATTTTACCAGGATTCACGTGGGGAAGCTTGAAGCTTGAAGTTTGAAATCCGCAATCCGAGATCTGAAGCCTGAAGCCTGAAGCCTGAAGCCTGAAGCCTGAAGCCTGAAGCCTGAAGCCTGAAGTCTGAAGTCTGAAAAATGGCCTTGAGCTCAATGGGGGCTTTCGTGGAAACTCCCAACTTGGTCGTCTCCCTTTTCTTCACCAAGCATTTGTCCGTTGGCTGACGAGTCAACCAAGGAGAACCGTCCACGGAAATCGAGGCTTATGAAAACACCTTCCAGCGACCAGATAGCGATGGATCGACCGGTGCGTTGGGACCACCCGTTGGATCCTGAAATGCTAACGCGGGCTGTTGGTTGGATATTGGACCAGCCGCCGTTTTCCGAGATGAATTCAGACGTCTTTCCATCCCACAGTTCCCTTGAGGACATCCTACGCCATGATTGCCGAATTCTTCGCTACGATCCTGGTGACATCATCGTTCGCGAAGGAGACTATGGCGGTAGTGCCTATCTTGTCCTACGAGGGTCCGTTCGAGCGTTTTTGGAATCCCTATGGCAACCACGAGGCAAGCCTACGGACAGTTCTCATTCATCCACATGGCTGGATTGGCTCAAACAACAATTCAAACAGAGCCCGCAGCAAAGCCTGAAGCAGAGCCAGGTAACGAGCAATGGAAATCGTCGCGAAGGAAGTCGTAGCGGAAATCAAACCGCAAGTGCTGACAAGAATCGACCGACGCCGCTCCAGCAAGTTGAAACGGTGGACGGAAAGAACAGAATATTCTTGCAGGATATTAGCGCTGTCATCAACGGCTTCCAGTCAGAGCCTCTGGGAATTGGTGAGATCTTCGGTGAAATGGCTGCCATCACGCGGAGCCAGCATCGGTACACCGTCGTTGCGAATAGTCCAACGGTCGTCCTTGAAATCCGTTGGCAAGGTCTTCGCATGATGCGGCGCGATAAAACCTTTCGGGATTATCTCGATGCTCGATTTCGTGAAACGAGCCTACAAACGCATCTTAGAGAAACTCCATTGTTGCGATTCCTAGACGATGCCACCATGGAAAAAGTCATCGCCCAGACGAACATCCAGTCCATTGGCGAGCGAGAATGGTTCTCTGAGTATCGCGATATGCAAAAATTAGATGTTCAAACGCAGATTGCGCGTGAGCCGTTGATCGCCGCCGAAGGGCATGGTGTCAAGGACCTGATTCTCATTCGCGCAGGATTTGCGAGGCTTAGCTTTGAACAAGGCCGCGGTCATCAGACGGTAGCCTACCTTGGACGAGGGCACGTCTTTGGCCTGGCGGAGCTGGCGCATCGCTTCCGGTATCCCTCGAACAATCCGTTGCCATACCAAGAATCGTTGCGAGCACTTGGATTCGTTGACATTCTACGCATACCGAGCGAAATCGTCTTTACGCATATACTGCCGAAAATTCGAAACTCGGAGTTGCCAAAACCCATTGTCAATCCCCGTTACGACTCAGGCGGACTGGTGGTTTCGGAGGTATTACCATCATCCCGTGAAGGAAATGTTTACCAAGCGGAAAAATCCTTATCCAACTTGGAAACGTCGTTGGTCGAGTTTCTGGTGGATGAACGACTCATCAATGGCAAGCAGACCATGCTTATCGACCTCGATCGCTGCACGGGCTGCGATGAGTGCGTAAAGGCGTGTGCGTCGACCCACGAGGGGACGCCCCGCTTCGTTCGTAACGGTCCTCAGTTTGGCCCACTTCTCTTTGCGCATGCTTGTATGCATTGCACAGACCCTGTGTGCATGATCGGTTGCCCAACTGGAGCAATTGCTAGGGACCAAGATTCTGGCGTGATATCGATCGACTCGCAAACCTGCATCGGCTGCAAGACCTGTGCGGAAAGTTGCCCCTACAGCAATATCGTGATGATTCAAATTCGCGACGAGAATGGTCGGGCAGCCGTGGATCGAAAGACTCAGCTTCCCATCCTGCAAGCCTCCAAATGCGATTTATGCCAAGAATTGAAGACGGGGCCATCGTGCCAAAACGCCTGCCCACACCAAGCGCTATTTCGAATCGATACGAGTGAAACGCATGCGCTCGAACGTTGGCTGACCAAGAGGGCTGGGTAATGGCTTCCAAGGCACAAACTCAAGCCAGTTCCGCGACGAACTCAATCCATGCTATGGCATCCCAGCATGGCCGCATCGGACGCCGGCTGATTCCGAGCGCCACCGTCTTTGTCGTTTGGCTCATACTGCGAAGCCTTCGAAACCAGTCGGCTGCGAGACTTCAAAACGAAGCCTTTGTGACTGGATATTCGTTGGCCGCCATCTGTGTCTTCCTGATGCTGTTGGGTGTGAGGAAGCGAGTCTTGTCCGTTCCAATCGGACGCTTGGCAATCTGGCAGCAAACCCATCATTATCTCGGATTGCTAAGCGTAGGTGCCTACGCGCTTCATGCTGGAATGGTGACCACAGGCTGGCTCGAGTCCTTGCTGGCCATGAGTTTTTGGTCCATCGCACTCAGTGGATTGATTGGTTGGTACGTGAATCGCAGGTCGCCACGCATATTGAGAGCCGCAGGACCACAGATCCTGCGTCAAGATATCCCGGAACGAAACAGGCTCATCGCAAAGCAAGCCCTCGAATTGGCATCGGCATCCGCCGGCAAGAATGACACGGCTGCCTTGGCGGACCACTATCTGGCCCTCTTGAGTCCTTTTTTCGCAACCAGACGAAGTTTGATTTACCGATTGAGCCCCACTGGAAACACACGCCGCCGACTGCTCGCGGGTCTCGAGAACATCGATCGCTACCTCAGCGAAGAAGGACGCAACCAACGTCGAGAAATGAGTTTGCTCGTTCAAGCCAAGGACGACCTTGATTTTCAATCCGCCATCCAAAACCGCATTCGCTTTTGGGCTTCTGCTCATACTTGGGTGTTAGGTGGTTTTGTTGTTCTGACGACAGCTCATGTGATCGTCGCCCATCGATTCACGAGCAGTTGGTAGAGATCAAAATGGACCACTATCGACTCCCTCGCCAAGCTTTCAAATGCGGGAATTCTCCGACTGGTGCCCCCTGTCCACTCGGTCCAATACGGGGGCGATGCTCGCAAAGCCACTCCGATCCAAACTTGGTTTGTAGACCGCTTAGGACCCTCGATTGGTGGAGCGGATCCATTCAAGTCTCCGTGACCCTCGTCGCCTTGATCGTGGTCAGTCTTGCGTGGAGCAACCTTGGGAGCAAGCAAACGCTTGCCCCTGGCCCTCTTTCGCGATCCCACGCCCAACTCCTCATTTCGGTCCAATCGGGCATCAACGGTTCGCACGGTATCGATTCGGCAAGCCGATGCGCCTCCTGTCACCCAGGCAACGACATGACCGCCCCTCCGACCAAGCAGTCCGATCTTTGTTTGAAATGCCATGTCCAGGAAATGCCCGACGCAGTCCATGGCTCACCGCACGATCTGCATGGCAAGTCGCTCGCTGAGTTGGTCGCCAATGGCGATCGACGTGGAACCAAATCAAACGGGTCTCAATGGCTTGGCCGATCGCCGAGCGAATGGAAAGAAAACGCGACCGAATGCAGCCAATGTCATCGCGAGCATCAAGGCTCGTCGCACGATCTAAAGGAAATGGCTTCCACAAGATGCCAAGCATGTCACCGCGAACAGATTCATTCGTTTTCCACCGACCATCCCGAATTCAAGAACTACCCATACGGCCGGACAAAGAGCATCGTATTCGATCACCTGAAGCATCGCGATTTGCACTTTTCGAAAAAAGCTGCCAACTTCGACTGCAAAACGTGTCACGTTCAATCGGATCGGGTCGGGGTGGTGGGACAAGTTTTTCGTAGCGTCTCGT
The DNA here is from genome assembly GCA_043743995.1 of Pirellula sp. Classification (GTDB taxonomy): domain Bacteria; phylum Planctomycetota; class Planctomycetia; order Pirellulales; family Pirellulaceae; genus JBKCUI01. Next base: position 22,321 of record JAYTVM010000433.1, read on the forward strand.
TCGAACAAGCGTGCGCGTCGTGCCACACAGAGCCTATCAAGTCTGCCATTCAAGAGGGTTTGATCGTTCTCCAAATCCCAAGCCTCAATCGCAAGGAGTTGATCAGAAATGGTACGGACATCGGCAATTGGCCAACACAAGCGAGTCAACTAACCGACGGCACTATCCCCCCGATTATGCGAATGCTAATCGAGTCCGAACCAGGCGGCCAAGCTCTCCTACACGCATTGCCTGCCTCGGGCCGATTGGTCGAGTTGGATACGAAGGACGAACAGGCTCGAGCCACGTTAGTGAAACTGTCGATCATGACGAAGCAACTCATGCAGAAGTTGGCCAACGAGGGGCAGAGGGGCTTTCGCTCTTCCGTTGAACGATTGGTTTCGACGTCCGGACCACTCTTGGCAAAGGATCACAGTACGCAGCAGAACCCATGGCTTGACCGATTCGCCAATGGAGTACCACCCGACTTATTTCGAGCGGCTTGGAATGAATGGTTTGAAAACGGAAACACCGTGCCATTGGTAACCCAAAACCCGCTACAAAGCCTTTCGCCGGTACGCCTCTCCACAAGCCTTCGACGCGACGATGACGACTTGCTCGGCAAGAGTTCCAATTTGAATTCCGGCGATGATAGTCTATTGCTGAACGATCCAAGCAACCTTTTGGATTCGCAATGGCAAAAGGATCCGCCCTCGGAACGATTCAAGGACTCGCGCGCTTGGGATCAACTTGCCTTTGGCGGATGGATGATCGATCGACATCAAATGGCTATCGTCTACGTACCGAGTGGGCATGCTGATGGTTGGCTATCGAGATGGATCGAGCTTGAGGAAATGAGACCAAGCGAGAACTTGCTACCCCATGAGGGAGGGCAGAATAAAATCGCGATGGCGAAGCAGTGTCGGCAGTGTCACTCTCTGCAGGCTGCACTCCAACACGACGAACCCTTGCGCCATGACAACTGGACCAGTTCCTTTCGCCAAGCCAACCAAAGTCCATTGAGTCAAGTGATGTTTGCATCTGCGGAAGGATCGAACCCCTGCTGGAAATCGAAAAGTCGAGCAGCCAACCTTAAACCGATCACCAAGTTCGACCACACTCCGCATCTGACGCTGCCCAAGATTAGCGACTGCCGTTCTTGCCATCAGTTAGAATCGGTTAAAACGGGTGTTTCCACGGTGCTCATAACGAAAAACTTGTTATCGTTCGATGAGCCTCATGGAGAATTTGTCCCGATGCAAAAAGCCCAATGCGCTGGCTGCCATCAACCCATCGCAGCAGGTGAGTCCTGTACGCAGTGCCACAATTATCACGTCGGAATCAAAGGATTGCTTGAGGGTCGAAAATAGCTTAGTAGTCTGTGCCGTTCGCGAGGCAAAGGAGAAGCGGTTGCCGTAGATCCGTCGCTCCGCGACGGATATCCTGGCGGTCGGAATCGCTAGTGCAGACAAGTCTTCAGCCGTGATGGAAGTGACTTAAAAAGCGAGCCTGGTAGTCAGGCCTCTTTGTTTCGTTTCGGGACTGGGGACACGACACTTTTATGTGCGGTCACGATTTCCTGCCCCTCGATTTGAAATATAATCGAGGTGGACTGCTCGCGAAATTGGTCCTGCTTGTCCGCTTCGATTCAAATCATTCAAATAAGCGCAGACAACCACCTTGTCGGCGTTCCCACGAGGAGACACATTTTAGAATTGGGCAACGGGAGCGTTGGATAGTCTCCTTAGACTCGCGCTCGGTAGAACTTGCGATGCGTTTTACGACTGCGAGCCTCCGAAACACTTTTACTCGCCGGAAAATTCAAAAAAATGAGCAACAGCAATACTTCCGATTCCAATAGTCCCAGCGTGCTAAGTCGATTTCTAAGCGAAATAGAAGCGGTCGCAATTCTTTCTGCGTTGGCAGAAAGTGGCATACAAGGAACTACAACCGGTTCATTCACGACTGGATTTCGCACGGAGACGCCCGGTGACGTTTCCGTCATCGTACGGCACGGAGATTTGCCGAGAGCATTGGAAGTTCTTGCCACAATCGAGGAAGAGAAAAACGAAATCGATTGGTCGAATGTGGATGTGGGTGAGCCAGAGGATACTTAACGCAATTAAATGAAGCGTAATCACGGGGCCATCGAAGAATAATTAAATGGATGGCCCCAACGCCGCAGTTCTGCACCGGTTCGGGATGACCGCTACCCGTTACAGCCGAGAAAATTCCGACTGCTTGCTCAAAAGAATCTTGCAACGATCAATACAATTGCCAGCACAGACGCTGTCTACACAATAGAATACGGCATAAAATAACCCACTCTTACTCCCAAATATTCTCCTATGTCCCTCACAGTTATCACCAATGAAAAATACTTCTATCCTGACACTCTTGCACCCGATGAGCGCCACCTCGGGACCCGTGACAGGTTTGATGTTTCTAAACAATATGACTATCCAGGGAAGGCAGTTGGTTGCCTGAAGGCGGCGAGGATGCTTCAGAACCGAACTATCCCTGGAACGCACTCGACGATTTTGGGACCGCTGGTAGATGGCCAGGGAAACTCGGTTGCTCCGATTTGCTGGGTTAGTTCGAACCGCATGCCAGACTTGAAGGAACTTGAGCGAGGGCACGAGGCGCAATATCTCAGCAACCTTGCTGAGTGCGTCGTTCGATCGAAGGCTTGTGCCAAGGCCGGTGAGGATCCATTCATATCTGATTTTGGTAAAGAAGCTGACGTGACTCCTGGTACCCTAGATGCCGCCAGGCTCGCAGTTGGAGCAGCCTACGATACCATTGATACCCTCCTCCACTCGCCGAATGGTGACAATGCCTTTGGGCTGGTGTGGCCACCCGGCCACCACGCTGAACGCGATCTGGCGATGGGCTTTTGCTACCTCTCTAATGCTGCTCTAGCAGCGCTCTACGCAAGGGATCACAACGTCCAACTCCGTCCAGGTCATAAAAATAGGGTTGTAGTTATCGATATCGATCATCATCGAGGTAATGGAACCGCAGATGTTTTGGCCCACCGGCCGGACACTCTGCTGATCGATGTTTCTTATCGTTCGCCTTACGATGAGAGTCGACAGCGCTTTACTGACGGTCAATATGATGCGGTTCAAGACCGATATCGTAATTCTGGTAATGAGTACCCATACTCGCGCCCAGACAAGGACTGGGGATTTGAGGCTCATCCCATGATAATTGGGCCAAACATCGTGTCCATCGAGTTTGAAGGAGAACAGACGCCTCATGCGATTATGGAGCGATTTCTTGGGGAGGTAATTCCCAAAGTGTTGGAATTCAGCCCGGATTTGATTTTGTGGTCGGTCGGACTCGACTCAGCGATGGGGGACCCACTCGGGGGACTTGGCAATCTACCTAGCTCTTTCTACTCGATGATACGCGGCCTGAGGCTTGCGATTCCTAATGCCCGGCACGGTGGCCTTCTGGAAGGAGGCTACGATGAGCTTCGTTGGTTTACCTGCCTTCCTCCGGCTCTGTTGGCTTTGCATGAACGCCCTCAAGATACCATAAACCGTTGCAGAGCATTTGAAATCTATAGGGGAACTTTCACGTCGCAAATCTAACTAGAATCAGCTAGGGAATCGTAGCGGTCTGCAAAATAATTGTAACTTGCTGCCACAATTGCCAAACACAAGACACTCGCAGATTACCAACGAACAACAATTTTTCCTTTCACGTAATGCAAACTCCGATTGTGCGATTTTGTTCATTTCTCCGGTCGCCCGTGTTGTGAATGTTATTGTAAAACTTTGTTTGTAGAGTTTTCAGCGTGTCTTTTGTGCTGTTGTGTCGCTACCACCGTCCGGTCGGGTTCACCGCCGAGGAAGGGTTCAACCGATAACTACTGACTTTCTACCGAGTCCAACTCAGGTGTGTGGATGATGGAGTTAGGGCGATTGAAGGGGGAACCTCACAGGGAAATTAATACCTTCTGTGAAAAATTAACATGAGGGAAAATCTGCGTCAAACATGTCGTGCAAGCGCCGCCAAGTTCTAATGATGCGAGGCAGAAATTGTTGTGGTCGAAAGGTATGCATGAGGCAGTACATGGAAAATCGATTCATGATCAAATCGCGCAGTGCCAACTGAAAGCCGAGTTGCCAAGTGTCTGCGTCGATCGAACATCCTGCGGCCTTCGACAAACATTCCCGATGCAGATGTATGTACTCAAGTACCGATTCGCATGAGCACTCCGGTGGCAGTACAAAACAAAGTAATTCTGCTAGGTCATGTTGCGGTACCCCTAAAGTCGAAAGTTCCCAATCGTACGCACACAGTCGGACCTCGCCTCTGTGGTTACGAAACGCAATGTTGCGTGGATTAAAGTCGTTGTGGACTAGCGTCTGAGGCAAACGCTCGAGCAACTGCCACCATTGTCCGACTTCGGAAACGATTCCTTCAACAATCGATCGCGTACTACCGTCGACCCAGTTAGCAAAGTATTTCCAAGCGTAGTTCGTCAATGGCTCCCACAAGTCTTTCATTTCGGCCATCTCTGCTGCCGACACTCTTGGACCAAGCCAAGACTGTGCCGAAAGTTCCTGCTCGCGCTCGAACCAAATGGAATGCACTTGGGCGATGCCCCGAATGGCCGCTTCGATATGGCACGGCCGCCAGTCGCTAACGTCGCTGGCCGAGTTCAAAAGCTCCATACCGGCAAGCGATTCGAGCACCAAAATCCATTCTCGCTGAGCTTCGTTTTCAATGGCGGCATAGACTTCCGGTACGTGCCTTCGGAAGCGAGGATCTTGCTGATGATAGACTTTGATTTCGCGTTGATGGCAACCTAAAATCCCGAGTCGACCTTTATGTCTTCCAAAAGCCTTACCAACCTTGTCATCGCACATCGTAGCAACTCGCTCTGCGACGACCAAGACATCTTGATCGCGCGGTTTGACTTTGACGAACAACTCAAGCGACTTCGGTTCGTCTCTCGCCGAATCACTGAACGTGACGTGATATTTCCAAAGACCAACTTGACTGGCATATTGCCATGAAGCCAGTTCCGTGGTGATGCTTTCGTCAGTAACATCCTCCAGTTTGGTCAGCTCTTGAACTCGAAGCAATTCGCTTGCATAATACTGACCAAGAATGTTTTCGAAGAAATTCCTATCAAGGCTCGCCTGCGAAATAGCTTGCCCCCGCTCTACACTCGCCACGCCAGGCAGCACTTTGCTCTCGATGAATGCTGAAAAATAGCGATCGAGTAACTTGGTATCTAACGGCGGACACGAAAGTGAGATGCCGGATAACTTCTCTAGCGTGCGCTCGCAACTTACTGCGTTACGGTGCTTTTCTTCATACAGTTCCGGCAATGTCAAATTGCTTTCGGCGATTGGTCGGGCAAGGAAAAAACTTCGCAGCCGGTAGAGCGGATGACTGGGGAATACAGCCGACGTGCGCAATTGTGCAAGCCACTCGCGGTAAGGCGCCAAGCGGATCGAATATCCAAACAAATTCATCCACAGCACAACCTCCCGCCAATGCCGCCGAGTTGGATTGGCTAAATGAAAGATTTGTAGCGAATTCGTTGCTTGATGAGATAGACCAACGATGGCGTCCGCGACGTAATCCACCGTGCAACAATCCAAAGACCAATCCAGATTCGGGGCTGAACGCATTTCGATACAGCCTCGCATCATCGTGGAGAGTAAATCTTCCGAATTAGAACAACCCGTCACGCCGTCACCGGTGATTAGCGCGGGTCGGTGAATCGTTGCCGGAAGGCCCCGTTCGCTAGCGCGTCGAATAAGCGATTCTGCGACACACTTGCTTTGAGCATAACCGAGATGAATACCGCCTATGTAGGCTAACATCTCGTCTTGTTCGGATACTTCCTCGATCGAAAAAGTGGTGTAACACGCAGCTAACGACGACACAAAATGAAATGGTTTTGGTTTGCAATCGCACGCGACACGCAACAATTCTCGCGTCCCTAGAACATTGCTCGACCGAAGCCCCTCGTAAGGTAGAACCCAGTTAACGGCAGCCCCACAATGATAGATCTCATCCATCTCGCGAGCGAGAAAATCCCAGGTGGCTTCCGACAGCCCCAATCGCGGACTCTGCAAATCCCCGACTACTGCACGCAATCTCGATTCAAAGCCCTCCTTCCAAATCCCATAGCGATGGAGGTTGTTGCGAACTCGATTAAGGGGGTCGTCGTCATCGCCACGCACGAAACAATACACTACCGCTTGTGTCTCGCGAAGTAGTCCGCGAAGTAGGTACGCTCCCAGAAAACCAGTCGCACCGGTCAGCAGGATTGACTGAACGTTGCGATTGCGTCGAAATTCTTGGTCGGGACGAATATCCGCTGGCAACACACTGTCGGCCAGCATTTCATCTAAGGGCGAATGGTGTCCGCCGGTGAGTGCAGATGCCGTTCGCTCGTTGAATTGGATCGATTGGATGTACTGCTCGAGCAGTTCCACATTGGGATAGTGCAACAACAGCGTTTCCGGTACTGCACAATTCAATTTGGCAGCAACGGCCGTAGTCAACTCGATTGCTCCAAACGAATCCAGCCCGTACCGCGCAAGTGAAACCTTACGATCGATCTTTTCCACTGGAACTTTTAGGCAAAGGGAAACGAGTTCCATTAACCATGCCGCATCACTCATCCGCTGCAGCTGTCCTGATTCTGTCATCCGTGGAATGCCTGGTAGGTTCAAGGAAGGAGCTGCTATTAAAGTTTGCTAGCGACCATGAGGCAATGCAATCGAGTGTGCCAGCGAGTATCGCATCGCAGCATGCGTGCCTTCGAATCTTACCGCTGGAAGTTTTGGGAATGCTGCCTGGATTCAAGAGAGAAATCGCGGCGGCTCGTAATTCGTGTTGTTCCGAAACCGCTTGACGAATGGCATCCATAATCTCATCGTAATCACCCTCGAATGGACTTGCCTTACCCACTTTAGATTTCGATCTGCCGGAACGCAATCGTCGATTGACCTCAGCCAAGATTACCAATTGCGGACCATCTTCAGAGGGCACAGAAACCGCAGCGGAAGACTTCGAATGGATTTCGCTATGGCTCTGCTCAACGGTCTGCTCAATATCCTGAGGATAGTGCTTGCGGCCGCGAACTATAATCAAATCCTTAATGCGCCCGGTTATAAAAAGTTCTCCGCTGCGCATGAAACCAAGGTCTCCTGTGCGAAGAAATGGGCCTCGGCCGGATTTCAAAAAAGCATTGAATGTTGCCTCTGTCTCGCGAGGTGAATTCCAGTACCCTTGAGCTACGCTCGGTCCACTTACCCATATTTCGCCGATCTGTCCCGGCTCCATTTCAACGGACTGCTTCGAGTCAACGATGATTACTTCCATGCCAAACTTCGGCGAACCGCAACTGACAGGTTCGGCTGTGACGTTACCATTTGCGGCCAAAGCAGCTTCCACACCACTGGAATTCTCGCTACAGGTATTTTCGTTAATGGCATTCTCGCCCATCCAAGGCTTACCCAAAACCAAAACCGTCGATTCGGCTAATCCGTATACTGGAAAAAACGCAGAAGATCGAAAACCACATTCTCGAAACGCTTTTGAGAAACACTTCAACGTACTGTTTCGAATGGGTTCCGCCCCGTTATAGGCAATCTGCCAGGAACTAAGGTCCAATTGACTGCGCTGCTCGGCAGTCGCCTTCTGCGCACAGAGTTCAAAGGCAAAATCCGGGGCGCCGCTATTCGTCCCACGGAAGTACGAAATTGCTTGCAGCCAGCGAAACGGCTTCTGAAGAAATGAGACGGGAGACATCAAGTATGCAGGGCAATCGTTGAACAGCGGGAACAACACTCCTGAAAATAATCCCATGTCGTGATGGGTCGGCAGCCATGAAACCAAGACGTTGTCGGTTTCATGATGCGATATGTTCTGAATGTACGCAAGATTATGAACGATATTACCGTGACTCACTACGACTCCTTTCGGGGCCGCAGTCGAGCCAGACGTATACTGCAGAAAGGCGATCGTATCAGCATGAACTTGAGGCATTTTCCAAGTTTCGATGTCTTCCAGTCCATAGTGGTCCGTTGCCAACAGGGGGCACCGTGACAGTTCGGGATCGCTCTGGAATAGAGTTGCAAACTTACAGAAAACATCTTCGGTGCAGAGAATTGCTTTGGCTCCGGACTCACTGTAGATTGCTCGAATACGTGGTAGGCTGCGTTCGGGACGCGAAGGCTGAGGTGGATACACGGGTACGGCAATCACGCCAGCGCATAAACATCCGAAAAAAGCCGACACAAAATCCAGCCCGGGTGAATACATCAATAACGCTCGATCACCCTGTTCTAGCGCACCTTGCAGCATCACTGCGATCTCTCGACTTCGGCGATTGAGTTGCCGGTAGGTCAGCGTGTCACGCTCGGTGATACCATCTACTAAGTAGGTATAAACTCTTTGGTCGGGCTGAGTTTCAGCACGCTCCACAAGCATGTGGACCAGTGATACGAAACCAGCGTCGTTCGAGCCCCACAACTTTCGGTCCATCATTTGCATTTGCCTTCGTAACGATTCTGTAGTTCCAAAAAGGTGCGATGCATCTTCTGACGATTCTCGTCCAAGTCTTCTAGTTTCCAATCTTTGGTTGGGATTGGAGGTTGAACATAGATGTGCACTATACCTGGCCTAAAATTGTATCCCCAGCCCGGATTTATCTCTCTTGGTACCGCAAAGTAAATAGGCACGATGGGTGCGGACAGGTTGGTGGCGAGATGAAAGGCTCCTTTATTAAAAGGCGCGATTTGTCCTATCAAGCCTTTGTTTCCCTCTGGACTCAAGAAAACAGATTCGCCAGTTCTCCGAAGAACTCGCTCCGCACGCTTGAAGATCTCGACGCGACGCGCTGGAAAGTCCTGAGGAACGGTCCAGAAGACGCCGGCTAGGTATCCAAGTAAACCCAAGGGAGGAAATTTCTTTCGTAAATGGCCACTAAGAAAAAAACGCGTATTGGGAAGCCGCATGGCGGTCAAAATGAAGACGTCTAAGGTTGATGAGTGATTGGCAATATAGACAGTTTGTGTACGGCCCAAGTACTGCTTATCATGCACAACGAATTTTATTCCACCGATCCACAGTGCAATGCGTGCCGTCGGTGCAATTATGAAACTCGCGTAAAAGTCGCGAGCTTGAAACAACGTAACCACGGCGATCAGCAGAGTCACCAGTGAACCAACTGTCATAACTGTAAAACCGGCGATGATCTGCGCTAGGATCCGGCACCAATGGAATAGACTCTGCGACTGCTTATTGCTTCCAGTACTCATGAGGACCTCTTACAGACGACTGTCTGCATGGCGAGATTCAGTTGATGTTCAAAAAGCAGCACTGGGCTGAGCAGAATTTGCCCTAAAAAATAGGGATAAATCGCCTTGGCGAAGTCGAGCCCGCGGCCCTTGCGAATCTTAAAAGCAACACCGGCGAAAAGATAGAAATAAGCAGGAAATGCACCGTACGGAAGATAATCGACCAACTCCAATCCCGCCTTCTCAATGAACTGGAGCAGCATCTTGCGATGGTAAAGTACAGTGTGCTGTGGCGCTTGCAAACCAGCCCAACGCTTACCATACAACCTAAACGACAGACTGTCCAACCTCGGAACTTCGATGACCAGCCGTCCATCGCTTGCCAGTCGGTCACGGGCCACAGCCAGCGAATTCAGCGGATCGTAATCGTGTTCAAGAAAATGCCACATCGTTATCAGATCGAACACCTGCTGGTTGAAATCCTGTTCATACAACAAACCACAGCGAAAATCGATCTGATCCAAACCAGGAAGTTGCGAAAGGTCTTTGAAATCGACGCCGGTCACGTGTGCACCAACCTGCTCTTTGAGGCGTAACAGAAATGTGGCAGCCCCGCAGCCAACGTCCAGTACATGGCTACTGGAATCTAGCGAGACATATTTGCTGATTAGCTTGATCTTCTCGCGATCATGCTTGCCCATAGCATGGTTATAGAACCACGTAAGCATTCCCCAGTCCTGTTTTTTTCGGTGCGCGATGTACTCTTCATCGTAATAGTCTTTGATGTTGGCCACGTCAATTCGCGGATTTTGATAGACCAGTCCACATGCATCGCATGTAACGAAACTAAAATCACCTGGCTTGCCGGTCAGATCGTCTTGAGCCATCAAGAATTTGCTATGGGACGTTCCACCACAGTAGTAGCACGCAATCGATTCAAAGATCGACGGATCAGGGGGCGAGGCGGATTTGGAATGAGACATGAAGGGAATCCTGGCTACAAGAGCTGGTTCAATATTTTCGGGAATCTTTTAATAACTTCGGACAGTTAATAATCGAACGGTCCTAAGGGACTTGAACCATCGTAACCGAGTAACTCGCCAGTGCGTAGTTTAGCAACCAGACAAAGCCAACCAAGAACACAGCATAGCACCATCGCCCTGGTGGGACCTGATTGCGAGATCGCTGAAACAAACGGGCTAATACCACGCTCCCCATGACAAGCAACCCAATAGGAACAACAACCATCATTTGAGATCTTCCAATCAGGTGATTCAACATAAAAATCCCAACTAGAACCATCGCCACAAGCTCAATCATCAGCCACTGGTGAACATGCTTGATCGGACCGACGCGGTTATCGTGGAGAAGCTCGTAAATGCAAAAACAGAGAAAAGTTAGGCTCATGGCATAACTAGAAGATAGCATTCTTTCACGCCCACCAGCATGTGAACCCAACAAAAAGACGAACACCGGATACTTCAGGAGTATAATGCTATGCGAAAAAACCGAACTGAATTGCATTCGACCGCGTACCGAATACCAAGCAAGGACCAGAAAATTGAGAACAAAAAACGCAATCAACGAGAGTTCTGATTTATTGGTAGCCAGCAGGATAACATTCACAGAAAACAACAGCCCTAAAACGATTCGGAATCCAACCAACGATTTCGCCTGACACAGCACTCGCTCTGGAAAAAAACCACGATCGCTTTCCACATCGCTCAAGTCATCCCAAAGTCGAAACTGCATAATCAACAAGGCCACCAACACAATGTTAAGCATCCACGTACCTGTGGCCGCTGGCCATCCCGTTGCCAGGGCGGCCGTACATAGGAACATCGTTAGTGACCCTATGAGGGTCACCGGCATTCGGCTTCTTCGGTAACGCAGTAGTTCGCTAGTCGACCAGTTGAACAATGCCGCGATCTCCGTTAACAGTTATCATCTGGCCCGTAGAAATCTGCTTGGTTGCATTGCGCACACCAACCACAGTGGGGATTCCGTACTCGCGCGCTAGGATAGCGCCATGTGAGAGCATACCACCTCGCTCCATAACTAGCCCCTTGATCAAAAAGAAAACTGGCCCCCAGCCAGGATCCGTTTGCCGCGTAACCAGCACGTCACCTTCGCGCAACATTCGACACTCAGAAATGTCACGCAGAATCGCCGCCGGAGCTGTCACTTGCCCGCCGCAAGCCCCGACTCCCGACAACGTTGTTTCGTCAACTTGGACTTCGGTATCCAACGGGATCTTTCCGACGGGACCATCCACTAGCAAATAAGAGCCCGGTGGCAATACGAATGAATCGTCCGGTGTCATTCGACTCAGCCTCTGGTGCTCATCCTTCCTAAGCTGAACCAATTCTTTCGTCTGATACGGAAACATAGCGCTACTGGCCAGCAACGCATCGACTTCCTGATAGGTCAAAAAAAAGATATCGTTCCGATTCTGCAACCATTCGCGAGCAACCAATCTATCTCCGATGGCCAATGCGATGCACCGACATCGGCTGTATAACAACGCTTGCTTCAGGCGTGCTCGTTCGCGCAGCGCAATCGACTTATGGCAGCTTTTCAACACAATTGATAGCCAAGTAGCTTTGTTTGGCCACGGCAAAATCCAAAAAAACTTGCGGCGTCTGAGTTGCTGCATCACTTCATCGGTTTCAGATTCGCGATCGGCCGCCTGACGATTTAGCGAATCCAACGGCGATTCGCCATTGAGGCCAACATAGGACCTCAACATATCTAGCAATGATTCCGGTTGCTCTTGGAAACTCGCAACCGTTAGCATCAACTCCCCAGAGCATCGAAAGCCCCAATCCTTGAGGAACGACTGGAACGCAGCATGGAACGCTGAATACTCCGGTTTATCGCAGATTTCAGCCAAAATTTGCGTATCGTCGTTGGCGTTCAGTAGGTCGTTCAGAGAAGGGTTCTCTCGTACCATGCGAGACAGTTTCCACAGCTCGATAATCGGTGTCCCGCTGATCACGTCGCGCAAGCCCTTGAGCAAAGAATTGTGTAACCCCGATTGTTCGCGATCAAGAAACTCTCGGCTCAGCAGTCGCTTGAGCAACCCATAAGTGACCATCGCGGTTGCGTCCGCCAGGGATGCATTCGTCCAACGATTACAGCGAATGTCGATGAACTTACGCAGATCTGCCAGCAGGTCGTTCAGCGATTTTGACTCAAGCATGCTCGATTCAGTAGTCGCGGCAAACGCGTTCACCACCCGCTCGAATACTGCTACGCGACTTGTCAGAAACAACAGCTGCCAAGTTGTTCGAATAACGGTACGTATCAGCTCGACCAATTGTGCTAAGCGGCCAGCACGAGTCGTTTTCAGTAAGGTAGCATCTTCCGTGCTCGCCGACTTGCTAACACCCACAAAGTCATCGAACCATTTCGCCAACAGTTCACCGCAGGGGGCCATCCGCAACGACGAGTGAATGTTGGTCAAGTTGTAATACATCCGCGCTCCGTGAACGCCAATCACGTTTCGCAACGGATACTCCATCAGCTCAACGCGGCGCGGATCAAAACCGAGCGTCAATGCGAGATTGCGGAAGTAATGGTAATAACCTACAGACGCAATCGAGTACAGAAATGGAGAAATTGGCTCGGGGAAATTTTCATTGACATTGGCATTCGACCAAAGCACAAATGGGCCAACGGCTTGATCTTCCTGTGGTGCCAGAGGTGCCCCAGCGGTAGCGGCAGGTTCGGCAAAACCGACCGTGATTGGACGCGTCTGAACTAGAAACAATTGCCCATGCTGATCGATCGTCCATTCAATGTCTTGCGGGCAGCCGAAATACTGCTCCAATTTCAAAGCGGTTTGCGACAATCGTTCCATTTGGTTTGAGATAAACAAATTGGCGACTTCTTCGTCACCTGCTTGTTCCGGAGTCGCCAGTATTCGACAGGAAAAATCGCTGCGATCGATCAGAATACGCCCAGGGTTCAACTTGCCCGAAGCTAGGTCCTCGCCGAAACCGTAACAGTACTCAACGACCAACGAATCACGCTTACCGATTGCCGATTCCGGATTCGCCGTGAACAAGATGCCTGAAATTCGCGAGCTTACGAGCTTCTGAATCACGACGCCCATCCCTCGCAAGCAGATCCCTTTCGACAACTGGTAAAACAAAACGCGTGGCGACCAGTACGAAGCCCAACAACCAAGCACTGCTTCGATCAAATGCCTCTCCGACTGGACATTCAGGAAGGAATCTAACTGACCCGCAAACGCCGCTTGGCGGGAATCCTCACCGATCGCCGAACTGCGAACGGCCAGCGCATCGTTGGGAAAAGTCTCCGAAACGAAAGCGCGGATGGCTGCTAGTACTTGTTCGGGAATCTTCGCCGCGAGAATCCGACTATTGATCGCTTGCGATGCTGAGTTAATTCTTTCCAGTTGTTTGGCTTCCAAGCCCTCGAGCGCCTTGTCAATCGGCTCACGCAGTTCGTTTTCATCCAAGAACAATTGAAATGCCGAATCGGTAACCACAAACCCGGGAGGAACATCCATTCCTAGGTGGGTCATCTCAGCTAGATTCGTCGCTTTGCCTCCAACCCCATCGGCATTCACGGCATGCAACGCAGACTCTAGCGGACATACAAAGAGTCCGCGAGATCTGGCTGGCGTTGGGGGCTGAAGCATATCCGTATTCATCGGGGCCGGGCCTTTACTCCAAGTTGAAAGAGCAACACATTGAACCCCAAGTGGATGATCGGGCCAAAGAGAAAAATGTAGCACCAAGTCAGGATTGGTACTGGCACGACTAGCGCTAGCACAAGCATTCCGCCGAGAATAGAATCAAAACGATCGACCAGAAAACAGATCCGACGCGCATTGGACCTCTCCGGCGCTTCGCCAGGTGGAACGCCCAGTCGTCGTTTCACGAACGAATTCGGCAATTCACCAAGCATAAATCCAACACCGACTAGGCACCCGAGTATTCCAAATTGCAGAATTGAAAGTGGCCACAACCCTGAGAGTACATCATGAGGAAAGGCGGCAAACAGGATGCGAAACAAAACGAAAGCAATGCCAACTCCTGGCACGATTGCAATGAAACCCCGCCATGTCTTGTTATCCCCGAATATGCGAACGCCACGAAACGTTCTGCCTCCATCAATTGGACTTTGGAAGCGTTTTGAGAATTTACTGCGCAACCAGAATGTCTGCACGAACCCTGCAGTCACAAAGGCAAGTATCAAGAAGGAAGCACACACCACAGCAACTGGTTTCATATGAGCAACTTCTTAATTCTTAAATGTCGAAGCCAGAACGACTGGAGTTCTGAAACAAAAACACTTCTCCTGGAATCTGCTTGGCTTTTAGTAACCAGCGCCACCAAGGTACACTTTTGTGTGTTTCGTAACCGATACGGGACAAGTAATACCCGGGTACGCTGGGGTATATATGATGCAACTCGTGAGCGTCCAAGTTAAGAAGTACCAAGACGGAAAACCAACGTGGAAATTCGAGGGAACGCGTAAAAAACTCCTGCTCGGCTGGAGTGAATGGCGCCACATCTTCCCCCTGGCTTAGCTGCATAGGAATATGAGTATGCTGGCTGAGGATCAGAATGTCCTGCATCATAAGAGAAAGGAACGACGCCAAAGCAAACATCACGAGTATCTGTTTGAACCCAACAAGCCAACAGACCGAAACGTAAATGGCCAGTAAGACCAACACATTCAGCGTCAGCCGCAGACGCTTTTCGCGGCGTGGGAACAGCTTGTAAAGGCGAGGAAGATTCCAGTAGTTTTGCAATCGATACAGCACAGAAAACAGAGGAATCCAAAGTCTCCAACAACCATTGATAATGATTCTCTCCCACAACTTCAATCGGCGAGGAACCAATGTCGCCGTTGTCGCGTCCAGGTCCTGCCACCCTGTCCAACGATGGTGGACGGCATGTACGGTCGTCCAACTTTCAAATGGAATCCCCGCAAGTAGCGATGCCAAATGTCCGCTGTACTTATTCCAGGCTGCGTTCCTAAAAAGCGTTTTATGCCCCGCTTCGTGAATTAGCACAAACCATTGCAACATCGCAAATGCCATCAGCATCTGCCCAACAAGCCAAAGCAACCAGTGATCAACCGTCGACAGATACAACGCAACACCCGTTGCAACTGAGCAGCCCATGACAATCATTGCACCGATCCGATCACTCGGCTTGAGGCTCTTGAACTGCGATATTGGCGGCGCTGAAGTGGCGCTAATTTTCGGTCGCGAATTGTAGATCCAAGTTGATTCTGCTGTCATTCGGCAAGTCCATTAGGTTTGGAATTAAATCTCAGCCCATTCTACTCACGGAACGAAGCGGTCTGCAAAGGTGATGAACACAAACGCCAACGCGAGACCAGACGCCGGAAACAATAAATAGAACACACCTGTCGGCTTTCTAATTCGATACGTACTAACCATTGCAAGCGCCAGCCCAACAACTGCCACCGCAACGCAGCCTCTCAACCAAAGCATCCCCCAAAATCCGGCGAGGAAAGCGAGCGGTAGAATCATCGCCACATAGGTCACTGGCAGCCCGATAAAGTATCGCTGCTTGCCAACGCTTTGCAGCCCGACCATGTCGAAGAACGCCAATCGCCAAACCACACATAGGATAAAAAAAACCAGCAAAGGCACTTCCATGATGCCATCCAAGCCCGCCGAGTACATTAACACAACTGGCGAGAATCCAAACGAACAAACGTCCACGATCGAATCCAGTCGTCCACCAAAATTCCGTTGGTCGGGACTACGATTTAGCCGTCGCGCCACAACGCCATCGAATAGGTCACACATCCCTGAAACCATCAAGGACACAACAGCATACGCCAGATGCCCCTGGATGGCTAAAAAAGCGCATGCGACGGCCGCTGCCAGTCCCGTTAACGTCAGCGCGTTTGCGAGATCAAGCAATTGACGCACGTTCATCCAGGGAAGAACCTTGATCGCATCGCCCTCATGATTTCGAGATTCAGATCGCGAATCCATCTTATCCCACCTACAGAGATTCTAGCCTACTCGCTCGCATGACTCGAGCACCAAACGTCACTCGGCAATCGATTTGTTATCGCTCTCAAAGCGCATAACGTCAAGCCGACGTAGGCGGCTGTGTTGTCCGGATTTTGTCCGGATTTTGGCCACTAGGAAGGCCGGAGTGAGGCGCAGATCCAGCCCAACTCTGTCATGCTTGCTACAGTCGACATGCGGCCGGACGATTCGATTGTTCACAGAGATTTTTCTGTCGGTATGCTGTATAATGGTCGTTGCCGCCACGGCGATGTCGCGGAACGATGAGGCGAAATGCGAAGGTCAAAATACGAAGCAGGAAGAGTCAAAAAATGGTCGACCCGGAAAAGTTTCTCGATAAATGTGTTGGCAAATGGCATGGGATGGTGAGAACCTGGTTCGAACCGGGCAAACTAGTTGATGAGTCGAAAGTTTCCGGTGAGATCGTGCCGTTGCTGAACGGGAATTTCTTTCGTCACACTTACGAAGGATCGATGAAAGGCAAACCGCGGAAGGGTGAAGAGACACTGGCGATGAACGGCGTGACTAAGAATTTTCAGATTTCATGGTTCGATGATTTTCACATGAGTAACGCAATCTTGTTCAGCGAAGGGAATGAGATCGAGCGGGGGTTTTCCGTCTCCGGCAAATACGACTGGGCGGCGGGCGAACCACAAGGCGGATGGCGAACAGAATATGAGTTGATCGATGAGAATCATTTGACGATCACGGCGTACAACATAATGGGGGACGAGGAGTCGAAGGCCGTCGAGACGGTTTACGAACGGGTGAAGCAGTAGTGCCGGCGGGGGGCGGAGCACTTGTCAACCCAAAGGCAGCCTACATTCATGTTCCATTCTGCCATGCTCGCTGTCCCTATTGCAGCTTTACCGTCGTCGCAAATCGACTGGACTGGGTGAATCGCTATGTCGACGCCGTCACTCTCGAAATGGCTTCTCACGATCACCCACATCCGGTAAATACGATATTCATCGGTGGTGGAACTCCAACGCTGCTACCGCGAGAACCGATGGCGCGGTTGCTCGCGGCGATCCGAACCTGGCTCCCACTCGCAGATGATGGCGAGTGGAGCATCGAAGCCAACCCTCAAGATGTCAGCCACGATTTATGCAAACTGCTTCGCGATCATGGACTCAACCGAATCAGTTTGGGGGGCCAATCGTTCGATGATGCCAAATTGAAAACACTGGGTCGCGATCATACGGGCGAACAACTAGCGAATTCTATCGACATCGCCTCGAAGTGGTTCGATCGAGTCTCGGTGGACTTGATCTTTGGAGTACCGGGCGAGGACTTGCAAGTCTGGAAATCGGATGTGCAGCAAATTACATCCCGCTGTTTGAGCCATGTCTCCACCTATGGACTGACTTACGAAAAAGGGGCTCGCTATTGGAGCCAACTTCAAAAAGGGGAAATCGTAGCGGTCCTCGAAGAAACGGAACTGGAGATGTACCACCACGCGATTGAAACGCTGACCAATCATGGCATGAATCATTACGAAATCTCCAACTTCGCCAATCCAGGGTGCGAGTGTCTCCACAACCAAACCTATTGGCGGGGGGACTCCTGGCTTGGCTTCGGACCAGGTGCTGCGGCCTATGTCGTTGGCACACGTACGGTCAACCATCGTAGTACCCTCAAGTACTTGCAACGGATGGAGGCGGGGCAGTCCCCAATCGCCGAATCGCAACCTTTAGACTGGTCGACCCGAACCCGCGAGCGATTCATCTTCGGCATGCGTCAACTGAAAGGTGTCAACTGGAGTGCTCTTGAGCAGTCCGGTGAACCTCAATCTATCGAGGCGATCTTCCAGCAAATGCTCAAACACGTTGCAATGGGATTCTTGGAGCGGCACGAAGGCTTTATTCGCTTGACGCCTGTAGGGCTCCCCATCAGCGACTCGCTGTGGCTCGACTATTGGTGAGTAGTTTGATGGCCAAAAATGGTACCACCCGGATCGCAGTACAGGCCGGATCTGAAAGCTCGCCACGAAAGTGCACAGATGTGTGCCACGTTTTCGATTCGTCAGGCGCGTCAGCTTGTGTAAGACTTATAGTGGTTCGATCCTTGGACAATGCTGTTTTACGGAGGCCAGTTTGGTGGGATGGGCGGCCTCGCGAGCTGCTTGAACAGCCGGCAGAAGCAGTGCTACGAGGACTCCAATAATGGCGATGACGACTAATAACTCGACGAGAGTGAAGGCCGATGCTCGGCTGCGCATGGTTTATTCCTGAGTGACCGATTAACGTTTTTACGAAGTTACTGTGATGGAACCACACTGATCAGTCGCTCTCTGATACGGGTCTATCTGTACAGCTGCCCTTCTTGGATCCGATGTACAAACAAGATTAATCGATGGCTAAACCAGCTAGATAAATCGAGGCAAATAGTTTCGATTTTTTCGCAGAATTTTTAGGAGAGGCAGCGGAAGCAGGCAAGGCAACCAGTGCAATTACTCTGTCCACTCTCGATCTTTTGGCAGCGGAACTCGCTAGAAGTTTCGGTACGTAGCGGAACTCGCCAAGAGTTTCGATAGAAGGGCCTAAAGTCCAAAGTCTGGCGACTTCGGCTACCAGTAGGTCCTCGCTCGTCTACGGGGTCATGCTAGCAGGTGTTCCGGCCTTCGACTGCCCACAGATCCGAAAGTATTGCGACTTTCGCCACGGTCACATCGGACTCTTATTTATCGAGCGGTCCTAAGCTATAATTTCTTGCGAGCAGTTACCGAACCTGCTGTAGCTGAATCGAACTAGACTTTTTGGAGACGTCTCATGAAACGTAGATCTTTTGTTCAAACCACCGTGGCTGCCACGCTTGCTTTTACTCAAACTGGTCGCTTGATGGCTGCTTTGGAAGCCGAAGGCACCTACCGCAAGAACATCGGCATTCAGCTCTACACTCTGCGTAACGAAATTGCCAAGGACACGTTTGCCACGATCAAACAAGTCGCAGCGGATGGCTACAAGCAAGTTGAACTCTATGGTTTCCCCAATGCGGACGCGATGGTCGAAGCAGCCAAGAGTTCGGGGCTGGCTGTCAACTCCTCGCACTTTGAGTGGGCGTCCGTTGTCAATCCGAAGGACGACTCGATGTCCGACTTTGCAAAGATCCTTGAGAAGGCCGAGAAGGTCGGCTTAAAGCATCTCGTTATTCCCTACTTGCAGGACAATGAACGGGCGACTTTAGACCACTACAAGAAAATTGCAGCCAATGCAAACAAAGCCGCTGCCATGGCCAAAAAGGCTGGTGTCCAACTTGCATACCACAACCACAATTTTGAATTTGAACCTAGGGAAGGTGGCAAAAGCGGTTTCGACGTTTTTGTCGAAGAATTCTCGTCGGACATGAAATTCGAAGTCGATGTGTTCTGGGTGAAAGCTGCCGGTCTGGATCCAGTGGCGATCATCAGCAAGTTAAAGGGCCGCGTCACTCAAGTTCACTTAAAGGATTTAAAAGACGGCCTCCAATTGCCGACCTACTCAACCGGCGTTCCGAAAGATGCTTTCCAAGAATTGGGCGATGGAATCATCCCAATGGAGCCTATCTTGGTCGCTGCCAAAGCAGCCGGTGTGGAGTACTGTCACGTCGAACAAGACCAATCGCCAGATCCACTCGCGAGCATCAAGCAGAGCATCGGCTATTTGAACAAAATGTGATGATGGACCGACCGTTTCGAAGACCCCCTGACCTCGGAGGCCGACTATGAAGTCAACTCAACTTCACGCATTCCATGAGGACGCACTTGGGACACACGATGCCGTCGCTTTGACTGACTTGCTCAAGCGGCGTAGCGTCAGCTCGTCCGAACTAGTAGAAGCAGCGATCACTCGTGCTGAGCGAGTCGATGGTGTGCTGGCGGCTATTCAGTTGCGAGACTATGAAAGAGCCCGCGCAGTAACGGAGTTGCCGCACGATGGGATTTTTGCAGGCATCCCATCGTTCATTAAAGACAACACCAATATTGCAGGTTGGCCTACAAGTCATGGTTCACTAGCTGTGCCTTCCAGGCTTGCCAAGAAGGACGGCAGTTTTGCTCAACAGTTTCTGTCGTTGGGACTTGTATTGCTTGGTAAGTCTCGATTGCCAGAATTTGGATTCAATTGCACCACAGAGTTTGAGCACGATGCTCCTTGTCGCAACCCGTGGCATACCGAATATTCTTGCGGCGGAAGTTCCGGAGGATCTGCAGCTTTAGTGGCCGCTGGTGTAGTTCCATTAGCGCATGCCAACGATGGGGGCGGCTCCATTCGCATTCCCGCCGCTTGCTGCGGACTCGTCGGATTGAAATCCACGCGAGGGCGATTCATTACTCACGAAATCGCCAAGTCACTTCCCCTGAACGTCGTTTGCGATGGAGTGGTTTCACGGTCGGTGCGAGACACGGCCCATGCTGTCGCAGGGTTGGAGCGCTATTGGCGCAATCGCAAATTGCCCGAGGTTGGGTTGGTCGAAGGGCCTGGTAAGCGGAAGTTACGAATTGGTTTGATGATGCATTCGCTGGTTGGACAAATGCCCTGCGAGCAGACTCGAAGCGCGGTGGACTCGATTGCAAGACTATTGGAATCGGAGGGGCATTCGATCATACCCGTGAGTCCGCCATGCAAGTCAACGTTTGCATCCGATTTTGGTAACTACTGGGGGTTGCTTGCTTTCGTAACTGGTCGACTTGGCAAGCGCGAGTTTGGCAAACAGTTTGACCGAAGTAAGTTCGATGGTTTTACAAAAAGTCTGAGCGGTTTGTTTGTTCAGGGTTGGGCTAGAACGCCGTTTGCGTTGGTTCGTTTGCACCGAACTGGGCAACAATTCGCCAAAGCAATGAAGGAATTGGACGCAGTTTTGTCTCCAGTGGTTGGGCACGTCACACCCAAACTAGGGCATCTCAGTCCACAGGTTGATTTTGAACAATTGATTGTCCGCTTGACGCAGTATGCGAGTTACACACCCCTTAACAATGCCAACGGTAGTCCTGCTATTTCAATCCCCGCGGGACTCTCACGCGAAGGTCTACCCATTGGCATTCAACTGGCGGGGCGACATGGAGACGAACGAACGTTGCTGGAGTTGGCATATCAGATCGAGCAACTGCAACCATGGCCGCAACTCTTTTCGCAAACCGCCGGCCTAGTTAATTTATGATCGCAAGGTCATCCGCCCAGAGTGACAAGAAAGCCGACTCAGTCTTGTGGAACTCCATCCCCGAGCGAAACGCGACGATCTCCCATTCTTGATTCGGCTTGTACGTGCAAAAGCAAACCGTTCCTGAATCGTGACTACGCCGATAACAATCCGCTGGCATAAAGCCAAGCGGTTTTTACCTGGAAAAGCCTGCGGGTCTATCCCATAGGATCGTTGCCCTTTCAAGCTAGCTACTCCAGCGGCCTGAAGCGGGCCGTAGATTGGAATCCTTGTCGCCATTCATGATGAGGAATGGCGGATCGCCCTTGGTCGCGAAATAAACGGACGCCAGTCATAAATACTCGCAAATAGCGGATGAAACGACTAAGATGGGCGTAATTCATTGGGTCAGAACCATGAGGCAAGCAAACCGAGCGATCGGACGAATTCACCATGCATCACATCTCAATTGCAAAGATCTTTCTGCGTGGTCGAAAGTGCCAGTAATCCAATGATTTATATTTCGCGATCCAGCCTTCGCAATTTTCTCCGTCATCACGATCCGATGAGGTTGCAAATATTGTTGGCACCCATTGCGCTTACGCTACTGATCCTAATTGTTAACTCCTGCGTTGCCCAAGAACGACCGGAAATCGTGAAACTTGCGAATTCAAATTTTGAGCCTCGCAAACTGGCAACGGTACACTTACCCAACGCAATTCAAATTCACAACAAGGTGATCTCGGGTGGGCAACCCGATGGAGAACAAGCATTCCATGAGTTAAGGGAGTTAGGAGTCAAGACGATCATTAGCGTTGACGGCGCAAAACCAGAAGTGGAGCTCGCAAGAAAGGTTGGCTTGCGATACGTCCATCTTCCACATGGGTACAACGGTATCCCACCGGAACGAGTCGCGGAGTTGGCCAAGGCGGTGCGAAAACTCGATGGTCCAATCTATATTCATTGCCACCACGGCAAGCACCGAAGCCCAGCGGCGGCGGCCGTTGCTTGTGTTTCGGCAGGGCTCATCAAACCAACGTCCGCAATGGCCATATTAACGCTAGCAGGCACGAACAAAAACTATCGAGGCTTGTTCCAGTCGGTCGAGTTGGCCCGCAGACTCCCTGATTCGTTGCTAGATGCGCTTCAAGTAAATTTCCGGGAATCGGCAAAACTGCCTCCGATGGCCGAGGGTATGGTGGAACTAGAGCATGCGTATGACCATCTTAGGCAAATCGCTGCTTCGGGGTGGCAGACATTGCCCGATCACCCCGACCTCGATCCGGCTCACGAAGCCTTGCTTTTGAGGGAAATCTTCACAGAGATGTCGCGGTTGGAAGTCGTGGCCAAGCAGCCTGAAGCGTTTCGGAAAATGTTGAAAGAGTCTGAATCCGACGCGCAACAACTCGAAGCTGCAATTCGGCAGTGGAATCGACCGGGCAAGTCCAATACGGAACCTGCCAGTATCGTTGGGCCCTTTCAACGTATTGGCACAAGCTGCGCAAATTGCCATCGACAGTATCGCGACTTGCCCCTCGAATCCGATTCGCGGGAGTAACGAGCCCTAGATTAGACAGCGAAATTCGACGGAGACGCGACTACTTTTAAGTCGCCTCGTTCTAAAAGACGCTATATGGACTCCCGATAGGGCTTCCAATCCGAACTTACGCAACTCGATCAATCAATACTCGCCAAAGCGTTCCGAGGCGAGCTGGTGCCGCAAGACCCGAACGAAGAACCGGCCTCCGTCCTGCTCGAACGCATTCGCAACGCTCGACAGGCCGCAGAGAAAGCAAAGCCGAAGTCGAAGCCACAAAAACGCACAAAGTCCACAAAAGAATAGATTAACTTGCGATAACATTTTCTGTGACTTTTGTGCCCTTTCGTGGCCAGCAAAAACCTAGCGATCGGGAGAATTCCCGCATTCCGTCTACGACTTGGCATGCTGCATTCAGTTCTGTTTGACTTCAATCGAATCCGAGCGAAATTCGCCGTACCTTGCTCACCTGCAATTTCACTAGCTTGCCTGAGTTGACAGTTTTGGAATGGAAAAACTACGCATTTCGGACACCGTTCAATAGTTTTCGAAATTCCTCCTATTTTGCGTGACCAACCTCCGGTTGCTTGCAAGGTAACTATTAGAGGCCGAACTCGCTGGCATCAAATGAGTCCACATCTCATTTTCTAGCCGAAC
Source organism: Pirellula sp. (assembly GCA_043743995.1). Lineage (GTDB taxonomy): Bacteria > Planctomycetota > Planctomycetia > Pirellulales > Pirellulaceae > JBKCUI01. Next base: position 45,941 of record JAYTVM010000433.1, read on the forward strand.
ATAGCAAGTTGGTTATCGCTAGGCGTTATTCCGCTGACCATTGTTCTAAGTTAGCATTTAACGAGGTGCCGAACACAACGGTGTCCCTGGCCGACCGTGACATGCGTCAACCAGCCCAAGGCCCATTTTCGAGCCTTATTTATTAAACTTAAGCTGAACTTTATTGCTTCTGAACAACAAAACCCCCTCGTTACTACGAAAGCCCACCATGTTAAAGGAATCCAAAATGACACATACTGCTTCCCGTCTCCGTCGTGCGCTTCGCATTGAAAATCTGGAGTCTCGAAATTTGTTAGCGACCGTTAGTGGAGTGGTCTTCAACGATATCAATGGAAATGGCAGCGAAGTTGGTGACGCTGCATTGCCGGGCCAAACTGTTTTTCTGGACCTCGACGGCGACAGTAGCGTCGATGCAACTGAGCCAACGATGCTCACGGATGCCAATGGAGCTTATACGTTTCAGATTCCCGAAGTGACGGTAGCGACGAACTTGCACGTTGCTTTAGCACTGCCCGCCTCCGAATCAACTGGTCGCTGGCAAAACACCAACACCAACTATCAGCGGATTTTGGTCGAGCCTTCTGCGGGGGTCGATAGGTTTCTATTTCGGCCTCCAATTTGTTCCCTACAGCACCTTTCAGCCGGTAGGGAGCGAGACGCTGATCGCTGATAATCCGAAGCTTGCACAGCTTGATCAGACTTTCAATTACGGCCGGAGGACCATTGCGACCGACGACGTCGGCAACTACGCAACGATCTTTGCTCGCGATGCGGCTGGTGGCAAAGCACAAATCAATTTGCGAGTATTCTATGCCAATGGTTCAGCTCGAGGTTCTGAGATCCAAGTCACCGTTGACGCGAGCGGATTTGGGCATACGGTGTCCATGTCTCGCGATGGCAGTCGTATTGCGGTGGCTTGGATGCAGAAAGATGCAAACGGTAGCACGGCACCGTTTGTTCAACTGTTTGATGCATCCGGCGCGCGAATTGGCTCGCCAATTCAGACTGCCCTTTTTGGCGTCGACAAGAGCACGAAAGCAGCCGTAACAAGTAATTTCGTTGGCCTCGAAATGGACAGTACGGGGAGCTTCACCGTGCTCATGAATGTGAACAAGTTAAGAGCGAATATCCAATTCCAGCGTTACACACGTGCTGGGGCAGCGAACGGAAAGGTAGTGAGCTTTGATGCGGGAGGGATCGTAAACGGAGCTGTTCGCCTCGCCATGGATGCATTAGGTAAGTTTCTGGTGACTTGGCAAGGGACGAGCGGGATTCTTGCGCAACGTTACAGCGCGACAGGTACCGCGATCGGTTCGCGCATTGTGGTTGCGGCTGAGTCGAATCCCGCCGTAAACATCAACCTGCGGCTTGGAGCAGTCGCGATGAACGCCAGCGGCAGGTTTGCGGTCCTTTGGCAGGCAGATGCTTACGGAAATCCGACAAATGTTGCCCAAGCATTTGACTCTAACGGGACACCCCTTGGCGGATTGGTCAGCAATATCACGCTCCCTGGCACTACAGGATGGCCGGAGTTGGCAACGATGAACGTGGCGGGTGACGTGACGTTCACCTTTATCCGAGATGGTGGGCAATATTCTACTTCAGCGTCGACCGAACAATTCAATGCAAAGGATGTCTGGGTTCGCCAGTTGAGCGCTAGCGGGATCTTGAGTGAACCACAACTCGTCAACAGCACCACCCAGGGAATCCAGACGCTTCCCTCGGTGGCGTCGACACCTAGCGGGTTCATCGTGACTTGGTTGGGAACTAAGATCAGTGGCGGCAGTGGCGTGTTCACTCAGCAGTACGAAAAGGTAACCGCCCCAACATCAACCAATCGAGTTGCAGCCAGTTCGACCGTTGAAAACGCATTCGCCGTCGATTATCTAATGACGCTCACCACCGACGATCCATTCAATCCGAAAGCTCGTGGTAAACTGTCGATTGCTTCCACTGCGCGCTAAATTCGTATGACCAGTTCAGAATCGGACAATGAAGATTGCCTTGCCCGAGCGTCGCAAGGCGATCAGGATGCCCGAGCGCAACTCCTGGAGCAGCATCGAGATCAACTTAAACGCATGGTCTCTCTGCGGCTTGACCGTCGTCTCCTAAAACGGGTGGATCCCTCGGACATCATTCAAGAAGCCCTCATCCAAGCCCACCACAAATTGGACGAGTATCTCCGCGATCAGCCGATTCCGTTTTACCCCTGGCTTAGGCAGTTAGCTTGGGACCAACTGGTGACCGCCTACCGGCGGCATGTGGTCGCACATCGCCGCAGTACGAATCGCGAAGACTTCGTTCCGGACTTGTCCGACGAGTCCGTCGCCGAACTTGCAACGTTTCTGTGCGATTTGTCGGAGGAGCCGCTGCGCAAACTAATGCGGGCCGAGGCGCAGGGTCGTTTGCGGGATGCGCTCAGTCAACTTGCTGAACAAGATCGCGAGATTCTCGTACTGCGCTATCTCGAACAACTTTCCACTGCAGACACTGCCGCCGTGCTGAAATTGGGACTGTCAGCGGTTAAAATGCGTCATTTGCGGGCAATCGAACGATTGCGTGAACTGCTTGGCAACCAGCCTTTGGATCCGTCAAAATGACTGAAGCACTCCTCAATGAATCCAGCGATGACAACTTAGCCAACATCCTTGAAGAGATCTCGCAACATTTTGTCTCAGGTAACTCAGAAGCCATCGAATTGATTCTGGCCGAGCATCCCAACGAGGCTGCCAGGCTGCGTGCCTTGCTTCCCACAATGCGAGTCTTAGTTGACGCAGAGACCAGTGCACTCGCTGAACAGTTGTCGAGTGCTGAAATTGTGGCGACGCTTTCTCCGGTTCTACACGCCCATCCCGCTCTTGGTGACTACCGCATTTTGCGGGAAGTTGGAAGGGGCGGTATGGGGATCGTCTAAGAGGCAGAACAAAAATCACTCAAGCGTCGCGTCGCGATAAAAGTCCTTGTTGAAACGAACGTTGTCGATCAACATGCCATTGCCCGATTCGGCAACGAAGTCCGCGCGGCGACTCTCTTGGATCACCCACATATCGTGAGCGTCTTTGGGGCGGGAAATGCAAGTGGCATCCATTACTACGCGATGCGTTTTATTGAAGGGCACACACTTGCGGACGTTCTAAAGACAGTCAGACGTAAATGCCAAACATCAGAATTCCAGAGTCCATCGACAGTCGCCGAGCTGTTGCAATTTATGCACTGCAGCTATCAAAGCGACGACAAAACCGCTCATGGAACAGACGCGAAATCAGGACAGGTCTCAGCAACCGGCGTTGCTAACGACTGCTTTGCCTACGACTATTTTCGAGTTGTTGCCGATTTGGGCGTGCAAGCGGCAAGCGCGCTCAACCATGCGCATGAAGAGGGTGTAATTCATCGCGACATCAAGCCCTCGAATCTAATGCTCGACGAGAAAGGTCACTTGTGGATAACTGATTTTGGCCTATCTCGCATCGAGTCCTCCGCATCATTGACAATGACAGGTGACTTGATCGGCACATTGCGCTATATGAGTCCTGAGCAGATTTCGGCGATGCCGGTCACCATCGATCATCGCAGCGACATTTACTCGCTAGGTGCGACCCTCTACGAGATGGCGACGCTTATGCCGCTGGTGGAAGGTTCGAAACGTGAAGACATTTTGTCAAAGATCTTATTCGGTACGGTACTTTCGCCGAGACGATTGCAAACGAAGATGCCTCGCGAATTTGAGACCATTATTCTCAAGGCCGTGGCCAAAGACCGAAACGATCGATACTCAACTGGCCGCGAATTAGCCGATGACCTCAAGCGATTTTTAGATCGGCGTCCGATAATCGCGCGTCGACAGAGTATTGGCTTACGCATCCTGCGTTGGTCCCAGCGTAATCCTCAACTGGCCACCGTGTCTTTCCTCTCGCTATTTATTGGCCTGACCCTGTGTGCGATTTCTGCATGGTGGATTGACTCGACGAACCGAGAAACGCGTTTCGAGCGTAGTAAACGACAAGTGCATGAGCTGGCGGCGATCAAAGCCAGACACGTCGTGACCATGCAAAACGCCGTTTCCCAAACCATCGCGGCGGCTCAGGCGTGGAAGAAGCAGGATTTTAGGGCGTTTGACGCGATCATGGACGAATTGCGAGATAGTCCAGACGCCAGTAGTTTTGAACGCGGTCTGCTCCAACGAATCGCCGACGCTCAGCCGACCGTTCTGGCTCAGCACGACGGCGCAGCTTACTGCATTCGACTTTCGCCGGACGAAACGTACGTGGCTAGTAGCGGGGCAGATGGTGTCAGAATTCACCAGCGTTCAAACGGACGGTTAGTGCGTCGAATTACCGACCATGAGGGTGATGTCAATGGAATCGCTTGGTCGGAAGACGGTACTCTCTTCGCCACAGTGGGTAATGACGGGAATCTATTTCTTTATCGAACCTCCGATTGGGCGAAAACTGGTACTCGCAAGTCGATCGGTTCACTGGTCGCAGCCGGCTTCTCAACGCACTTGGGATTGGTGTTCGCGTGTGAGCGTAACGAGTTCATGCGAGGATCCAACGTTCTGAATATTTGGCAATTAGCTGATGACTCACAGCACGAGATACTAACGGATCCGACTGACTGGACCGAGGGGCTGGCGGTATCGAGCGACTCCAATTTGGTGGCCGTTGCCTGTCGAGATTGGCATGTATACGTTTGGGATTTGAAAGCAAGAAAACTGCTTCATCGGCTCCGCGGTGGTGCGGGAATCGAACACGTTTCCGCTGTTGCCTTTGCACATCATTCACCACTACTTGCTGCTTGTGATCGTGATGGATCAGTCAGAGTCTTCGACGCTCAATCAGGCACGCAACTCCCAGCACTTGAATCGACGCCGGCAAAGCCGGAGGCAATTGCCTTTTCGCCGGATGATCGCTTATTGGCAGTCGGAACTCGATCAAATGCAACGCACTGTTATGAATTCCATGGCGGTGTCTGGCGGCCATCGCACGAGTTCAAACATTCACAGCCAATCTGGGGCATCGATATCGCAAGTGATGGACTCATCTATTCGATTGGAAACGAGGGACGCCTCGAGTTTTGGGACGGGTATTTGCCCATGGAGCGGCGCCGCATCAGAGTCCTTCGGCTCGATGAAAGCAAACTGGTTCAAGTGGATAAGGAGCCTGCCGTACATGCATCGAACTGGGAACCCATGAGAGCCTACGAGCGTGCTACGATTGCTCACACTTCTTCCCAAAGTTCCAAGTCACCATTGTTACAGCCATCTAGCGATGGGAAGTTCTTGTACTTGGATAACTTTAAGGGAGCAAGCCGCTGGATAAGTAAATGCGATGCAGAAACAGGCGAAACATTGGCAGAATTCGAACTTGGCGAATTTCACGCATGTCAATTGGCGGAATCAGCCAACAGCAAACAGATTCTATTAACAGTTAGTCCCCCACATATATTGTCACTTGATTCGACGAACCTCCAATTACTTTCAAAAATGAAACTGGAGGGGTTTTCTGTTCCTTGCGGTCTGGCTTTTTCTACACACGATTCGCGCGTGTATGCAGCGTCCTGGCTTGGTCCGAATGATTCGCGAGTAAATCTCTTTACCGTTCAGTTTCCCACATCAAGCAGAATTGCAAAACTAGAATTGAACTACCGATTTGAGGACCCTCATTGGGTCCCAGCACCGTTCTATACAAGCGATGCTCTTAGTTTCATAGCTGAGAACATCTACGAAGCCGATTTCGAATCACTACGCGAGCAGATTGAGCGATTGAATATTCGCTGGATGGAGTGTTCCAACTCTCGAGATGTATTTGCGTGCTTGGATTCAGACAACAACATCCGAGTATTTCGTAAAGAAAAAGAGAATTGGACTGATCCCATTTTAATTTATGGTGGAAAGATTGTGTCCGAAGCCATCACGCTTTCACCCGACGGTTCCTTGATTGCGTTTTACATGACGGACAGCATCCCCAAAGGGATCATTCGTATCTTCCATACGCAGACCGCGCGAGAAGTATTTACGCTAAGACATTACTTGCTTTTGATTAACTCAGTTCGCTTTTCTCGCGACGGTCGGTTGTTAATTGCGGCGGGGAGATGCGGATAACTAGTTGTCGCCGAACACCCGTGGAGAAGCCGGATTGTAAAGGAGAAATGCCGGTACTGAAATCAATCCATTGTCCTTCATCAATGTAAGCGCCCACGTCAACCAGTAGGGATTTTGGTCGCAAATCGGCTAGGCGGTCGCGTTCCGCTTTTCCTTGGCTGCGAGCAGGCGCTTGG
>JAYTVM010000434.1:0-1227 GCA_043743995.1 Pirellula sp.
GAGCTCAACTGAGAATTTCTTGTACTTGCAAACAATCAACCGACAACACGAGCAATAACTTGTTGGTTCTGGTAGATTCAAGATAAGAAGGTTCATTAACATTGCAGGGGACTTGTAAGATGGAAATCGAACAGATGGGCCGTGTGCTGACTCAAGCGAAGATCGAGAACCTTGAAGATATTTGGGCACAAAAAGTTGGTGTGTTGAAGCACGGCAGAGTTCGACAATTGGAGATCGACAATGCTTTGGTTGATTCAGGAGCGACACTACTATCGATTCCAACTCGGTTGATTCGCGAATTAGGATTGGAAAGAGTTAGTTCGAAGCGCGTCACAAGCAGCGTCGGTTCTGCCACAGCGGATATGTACACAGCAGTTCGACTGACGATCCAAGGGCGCTCGTGTACGATGGACGTGATGGAGGTCCCGGACGATGTACCTGTTTTGATTGGCCAGATTCCGTTAGAGCATCTCGACTTCGTCATCGACATGCGCGAACACAAACTAATCGGCAATCCAGCCCATGGAGGCGAGCACGTTTACGAACTCTACTAAACGGGCTTCGATCATAAGTCGGGGCGTCCGCTTCTCATTCGTACTACAAAGTCGGGCCAAACGCTACGACTTTCCGTGACGCAATGCGAAGAATCCATTGATGATAGGTCGGTTATCCGACTTGCTTTTAATCAAATGTCGCAAGAAATTCATGTCATCAATGTCGCTCGTTGAGTAATTTTCGTTTTCACCGTAGGGTGAGAGCAACGATATTCTCATCGCGAATGACTTCCCATATTCAAATTGCATCTCGATTTTCTCGACCTGCATGCCTTGAATGATTCTCCACGCAGCAGCGATCATTTCGGATGTGCGGAGAGATACGAGCGCTTCCAGAAATGCATCTAGCTTGTAGGAATTGGTTTTGCCGAGGCTCTGAAGAGACGCGATCATTGGAACGCATTCACCCAACCTACGTTGTTCCATGAACAATCTTAGTGCATCGAGTTGTTCTGCGAAGTGCCTCGCTGCTTGATCGGATGGATGGAAGGCCTTGATCGCCCAATCGAAGTTTCTCGCTTGCAGCAATTCGTTGATTTCGGTTTGTTCGGTCATACCGCAAGCTCCAAACGCCCGAGTGAAAGCTCTCTTGCGAATTCTCTCGAAGCTCCAATCACGCTGCGGCACACAGGGCACAATGGGTCGTCGACGACGAGTGTGACTTGACGGGTCT
>JAYTVM010000435.1:0-3891 GCA_043743995.1 Pirellula sp.
GCGTTAGCTCTTTGGAGTATCGATTTTCGTCGAGACGATATTGATGTGGGATAACATTCGGGTCTTGTCTGACATGCAGGATACCGTCGATGTCGTCGAGCGTTGTTGGGCGAACGTTCCGTATGGCATACTCCCGAATCAATTAACGGCTCCATTTCGTTAACCACAATACAAACATGACGGAGTTTGGGATCACAAGATAGGCGACGAGCAAGACAGCGAGTTCTGTTCCCATCGTCACCGACACTCCACTAAAGTAGATACCGTTCGCTTCCAAAACGAGATATGCTGCGAAGGCACAAAGCACTGGAATCGAAATGATCACACTGTTCAGCACGACAAAGCGCCGAAGCCAGCGAATTCGTTTTAACGGTGTCGCTGGCTCGCTCAACATCGGCTCGTAAGGATTTGGCTCATTCATTCGATAATGGACTTTGGGCAATTGCAAAAGACTGGATTCAGATACCACCTCATGAATCGAATCGATTCAAAAAAGCAACACGTTCATTTTGATTCTTCGGTTAGTCGTTCGAAAGTCTAATCGTGCAATTTGGCAATCGCTCTCTCGTTTTGCCGACCAACTGCTCCCCCTCAGGCCAGGGTTGATAAGAATGAATTGAAATTTCAGTAAGGCTAGCGTTGTCGATCTCCTCAAGGATCGTTTCGGGTGGCCCGCAATAGTAAAACTTCACCTCCTTGAGGCCAGTCATTGTGTTGAGCGTCGCAATGATGGTTTCAACTCCGTGGCAATAGTCAATATCGACCGTCGCAATGTTAGGCAGCCCTCGAAGCGATCCAAAATCCTTGCTTTTACCGTCTGGTCCCACAAGATGCACCGTCGTGATCGTCGCCGCAAATCGTTGGTCCATGACAATCCGTTCAATCAGCTCAGGAGAGCCGACGTAGATCTCAGTTTTTGCTTGGCTCACCAACCGATTGTAGTCGTACTCCGCTTGGGACCTCGCTGACATCTTGAGCAAGTATGGATGTGCGATCACCAGTGCAATTACCCCGAAGGCAATCAATGCGATCAAGCAGATTACTACCCGTATGATTCTCATCAAAGTCCTCCACGAAGTACCCCAAGCGTTGTGCCAATCGCAAACGACGTTCGTCCTGGCAAGAAAACTTCCCACGTGGTTTCGACCGAATATGGCGTGTAAAAAGTCCATGACTGAGAGCAAAAGAAAAGGACGCCAGCTAAACAATAGCAGCCGATCGAAAGAGTCACCATTAATGCTCTCGCTCGCCAACGATGCCGAACTACACTCGTTAACTGGGTTGTTGGATCGTAAGGGTTTGCTGGAGTGTCGTTCTCCATAGTTCAATTTGTTCTTTGGCAAGGGATAGCTACAGCGAAATTGGAAAGCAACAACTCTCGATGGGTCAGACAAGATGGTAGCATTTCGCAACCAGGAATAGGATTACCGATGCAACGATGCTCCATCCGAGAACTTCCAATCGGTGCTCAAAAGTCAATGGTATTGGTCTCACATCAGGTCGTCCTTTATCGAATTTTGCTTGCTATCGCCGGCGAGGTTTTCATTTGCTTTGAACAGCCAACAATTGCCATGAGTGCAATCAAGAGAGGCAATAGAATTTGATGTAGCATAATAATGTTTGGACGAACGAATGAAGTCACCAGTTTGCGTGGTCGCACACAGGTATTTTGATTTCAGAAAATGCCAGGCCTGCACCTCCGTGCATTTCTGGTTCGTCTATTCAGGCTCATCCACAGATTGTTCCAAACGATTCGCTTTTCGATTTGAAACCACCAGTTTGACAATGCCCGCAACAAGCGACCAGGGTAAAACGATATAGCATATTGCGGCGATAAAAGCATCGTAGCAAGCCGAAATACGGTGTGCATTTGTAAGCGGTATTTTAGTTCTGGCAAAAGTCACAGGATCGAATTGGTTCACCATTCCTAAACAGGCTTCGTTGTAGAATGTAAATGAAGCTGGAACTGCCAAAAGTAGCGACCAAAGGAAGCCATTGCGAGCACCAACCAAGAATGCAATTTTCCTGTTTGGCACTGGTTGGTTCGAAATTTTTGATGAAGTCTCGTAGGGATTGATGGAGTTGTTCATTTGGCTTGCCATTGGGACTCTTGCGTCAATTCCTCGTTCTGGACCTCAGCTAAAATGCCACCTCGAAATACAGGTTCAAGCCATCGTACACTGCCGCTTACACTCTCGCCAACCCGGGAGTACAATCACCGACAACTTCATTGCTATGGTTCAGTATTGTATACCATGGGCGGGCACGCTGACGACGAGCTTGAAATGGGCACGTGATTGGATCACTGTCATCAGGGGCAACTAGAAAATTGAGAATCAGGACAACACCAAAAGAGAAAGCCAGACAATGAAATGGAGCAAAGCGATCTTTAGGCTCATGCTTGCAGCGCTCATGGTAGGTGCCGGGGTCATGCACTTTTTGAATCCCGGCTTCTTTTTGAAAATAGTTCCGCCCTACCTGCCGTTCCATAAAGAGCTGGTTGCGGTAAGTGGTGCAATCGAGATTCTTCTTGGTGTACTACTCATAATTCCTAGCTGGTCACGTTTGGCCGCTTGGGGAGTCATCGCTTTGCTGATCGCTGTTTTCCCTGCCAATATCTACGTGTTTCAACATCAGGAAATAGTACCGGCTTCGTCACAGGCTCACCTGATACGACTTCTTTTACAAGCTGTGCTAATTCTTTGGGCATATTGGCACACGAGACCAGCCGAGAAACCATAATTAGACCGAGCGGATTTCTTCGATGTGGCTGCGGCTAGTGCGAAAAAGCATGGACCTATTGCACTTTAATCGCCACAACAGTCAAATGAACGTTAGATTGTTAAGGGCATTTGCAAGTCGTTAAACCGCCAAAAATCGGAATTGTCGATGTCGAAGAAGCTTCACTCTGCATTCACGCTGGTCGAACTCCTCGTAGTGATTGCGATTATCGGAATCTTGGTGGGATTGTTGTTGCCCGCCGTTCAAGCGGCACGAGAGGCTGCTCGCCGAATGTCGTGCAGCAACAATATGCGTCAATTGGGACTAGCGACCCATAACTATGAGTCGGGTTTCAAGAGGCTTCCCGCTGCCGGTCAAGGAACGAACTATAGCGTAGCACCACCGTCAACGACATTCAATCGCCATTCTACGTTCACTTCGCTATTGCCGTTTATCGAACAATCTTCGATCTACCAACAGTTTGATTTGGGGAGTTTCTACAACGGTTCCGTAGCCAACATTGCAGCATCCAAGCAGGCTGTGCCTATGTTTGTGTGCCCCTCGAATTCAATTCGACCGCAGTCCTTAGACGCCAGCGGGTTTGGGTGTACCGACTATACGCCAACCTACTATGTGGATCTAGATCCCGTGACTGCCCTGCGAAACAACAACCTGCGTGCCGATGGGGGATTGAATGGAAACTGGAGTCGGATCAGCGAAATCACCGATGGCCTATCCAACACGATTTTCTTTGGCGAAGATGTTGGTCGTGACGAACGCATGCAACCTAATCACATCTATATCGACCCGGTAGATGGAATGAAGCGAAGGATATGGAGATGGGCCGATCCCGATAGCGCCATCGGCGTCTCAAAACTGCTCAATAACAATCGTACGCCCAACGGTGGCCCAACGACTTGTCCGTGGAACATCAATAATTGCGGTCCTTTCGACGAGTTGTTTAGTCAACATCCAGGAGGTTTACATGTTGGACTTGGGGATGGTTCTGTTCGATTTCTCTCAGACTCAACGGGCGCAGCCCCTCTACGTGCATTCCTTACCCGATCTGGTGGTGAAGTTAATTCAACCGAAGGCGACTAGGGCCTCGGGTTGAAACTGTTCTTTGCAAAGAGCCAAAGCATCCATTGGGCCAGTCCAATTACATCACGG
>JAYTVM010000436.1:0-13845 GCA_043743995.1 Pirellula sp.
CGAAGGTCGCAACATCGCTCACAACCAAAAGAAAATGAACGACAAGGAGTTGCTTGAGTTCCGAAGCCGATTCGGCATTCCAATCTCGGACGAAGAGGTAGCCAATGCGCCGTTTTATAAGCCACCTGCCTCTAGTCATGAGATCAAGTACTTGCTCGACCGTCGCGATGCTCTCGGTGGACCAGTTCCAAGTCGACCAACGGTGCATCCCAAGCTTGAAACGCCGAAGCTTGAAGACTATCGGAAGTTCATGTCCAACCAGATCGAAGGAAGGGCTATAAGCACCACGAACGGATTCGTCCGTCTGCTGACCCGATTGGTGAAGGATAGCACGATCGGCAAATATATTGTTCCGATTGTCCCCGACGAGTCACGCACGTTTGGAATGGAAGGGTTGTTTACCGACATAGGTATCTATGCACATGCCGGGCAGTTATATGAACCCATCGATCGAAAGGATGCTGAACAAAAGATTGGGTACTACAAAGAGGCAAGTGACGGTCAAATCCTGGAAGAGGGAATTACCGAAGCGGGTTCGATGAGCAGTTTCAACGCCGCCGGAACAGCTTACTCAGCCCACGGGATCAACATGATTCCGTTTTACATTTACTATTCCATGTTCGGATTCCAGCGAGTTGGCGATTCGATTTGGGCCGCAGCCGACATGCGAGCCAAGGGCTTTCTGATTGGTGGCACCGCTGGACGTACGACCCTTAATGGCGAAGGACTCCAGCATCAAGACGGACATAGTCACCTCAACGCCATGGCGTTTCCAACGGTTCGTGCCTACGATCCAGCTTGGGCCTACGAAACGGTAGTTCTTGTACTCGATGGAATGCGCAGACTCTTCCAAGAAGACGAGACCGGGATCTACTACATCACCGTTCATAACGAAGATTATGAAATGCCCGCGATGCCAGAAGGGGTCGAAGAAGGCATCATCAAGGGGATCTACAAGTTCTCATCGAACGAGGTGCCTGGAGCGAAAGCCCGTGTCCAACTCTTCGGCAGCGGATCCATCCTGCGATGCGCTTTGGAAGCTCAAAAAATTCTGGCAGAAAAGTACCAGGTTGCCAGCGATGTATGGAGCGTGACCAGCTACACGCAACTCCGCCGAGACGCCCAAACCTGCGAGCGTTGGAATATGCTTCATCCGGATCAAAAACCTCGCAAGAGCTACGTCGAGACCGTCTTGGCGGACGTCAAGGGACCGATCATTTCGGCCAGCGACAATGTTCGAGCGGTCGCAGAACAATTGCTACCCTACGTGTCCTCCGACTACTACGTCTTGGGTTGCGATGGGCTCGGTCGCAGCGAAACGCGACAGGCGCTCCGTCGACATTTTGAAGTCGATGCAGTCTCGATCACCATTGCAGCCTTGTATCGACTCAGCAAGCAGGGGACTATCCCAGGCAGCGAAGTTGCCAATGCCATCAAGGACCTTGGTTTCGACCCTGAAAAGCAAAACCCATTGTTCGCTTGACGGGCAGGCCAGCCCGCAAAGCCGCGATTGTCTCATCACCAAAAACACCTTCTATCCACTTGCTTCCAAACAATAAATAATGCCAACTGAAATCAAACTTCCATCCCTTGGTGAAGGCATCGAATCGGGTGATGTCCTCGAGATTTTGGTCAAGGTAGGGGATGTCATCAAGAAGGACCAATCGATCGTCGAAATGGAAACCGACAAGGCGACGGTCTCGGTACCAAGTCCCTTGGCAGGCAAGATTTTGAGCATTGCGATCAAGGAAGGCCAAACGGTCACTATTGGAATGGCCCTTGCCTCCATTGAAGCGGTCGCGGCTACTGCACCGGCGCCAACCCCATCCGCAACGCCAACGCCAGTTACGCCGCCAGTACCTGCCGCACCAGCTCCACAAGCTTCGACACCCGTTGCTCCCACTCCTCCCATTACTCCCATTGCTACGCTAAAGCCAGCACCCATCGTGGTTCCGCCAGCTCCGGTCCCACAAGTTGCAGTCGCTCAGCCAGCATCCGCCGATGCGGGGACTCCCTTCAGCGACGACGTCATTCCAGCAGGTCCAGCCATCCGACGCTTTGCACGGGAAGTAGGGGTCGATCTGGGCAGCGTCGCCGGAACCGGCGACGGTGGTCGAATCACTCGCGACGACGTTTTGGCCGTGGTTCGCCATGCAAGCCAAAGTGCCCGCAGTGCGCCGCAAGCTCCACAGGCGGGCAATACCGCAACCATCGCGAGCGAAGCACCCCCTTCCAAGCCAGCTACTAGCACGAAAGGACCCGCATTGCCGGGAACAGTCGCTAACGATGACTATGGACCGATCCGGGTCGATCGCATGACCAAAATCCGCAAGACCATCGCTGCCCAAATGCACAAGTCTTGGTCGACTGTTCCTCGCGTCGTGAACTTTGACGATGCCGATATCACAGAACTCGAAGCCATCCGTCAAGCCAGCAAAGATGACTATGCTTCGCGCGGCATCAAGCTGACCTCGATGCCGTTCCTAATCAAAGCTGTCGCAACGGCGTTGAAGCATCATCCGGCCCTGAACGCTACCATCGACATGGAAAACGAACAGATCATCTACAAGGATTACGTCAACGTTGGTATCGCGGTAGATGGCGAACGCGGTTTGGTCGTGCCAACCCTCAAGAACGCTGATCGGATGTCAATTCCCGATATCGCTTACGCATTGTCTGACTTGTCGTCGCGAGTTCGCAACAACAGCTATGCCGTCAGTGACCTGAGGGGCGGAACCTTTACCATCAGCAACCTCGGTGCGATCGGCGGAACGTACTCGACTCCGATTATCAATGTGCCGGAAGTCGCGATCTTGCTAGTGGGGCGGTCACGCAAGATGCCGATCGTGATGGAAGACGACTCAATCAAAGCACGCCTGATGATGCCATTGAGCTTGGCCTACGACCATCGTTCGGTCGATGGAGCGACCGCAGCCAGATTTCTAAACGATATTATCGCTTACCTAGAGGCCCCCAGCCGATTGCTGCTTGCGATTTAGAGCAAAACAAGTTCTATCGTTTACCCCGAGCCAAGATTATGTCACGGCCAAGATTGCCATGGGGGAGTAACGTGCAATGACGACGGAGTGGAGGCCGAGAGTGAAACTTCGCTTCCTGCCGGGCAAGCCGACATGGGGCGGGAAGGCGGTGCGATGGTAAGAATAGGCTGGAAGCGGGCATGATGTGAAATGGCATGCTGTTCCAGCGTCTGATCAAGTAATGTAAAATCCAATGATCGAATAGCCCCCTGCTGGCTCGCCCAGCAGGAGCTGAAGTTTTGTAGTTAGCAACGTCGCCCCCACCCGCAACCTCCCCGGTTGGCTTGCCCAATCGGAAGGGAAGTTTCTAACGATGCCCACACCCATTTACTCAAGCAAAACTATTCAGCCTGCATTCCACCTTCGCTACACCTGGACTGGATGGCCGACCGAAGGAACGAAATTCCCATCGCAACCTAGCGACACATTTTTTCACGAACTCGATACGGCGTGGGCAACCGATAACCTAAAACGCATCTCTATGCGGTGGAATGCTGAGGAGATTCAGCTTGCGTTCTCAACAATTCCAGTCGTAGCACCAACATTGTTTGTCGCTCGAGCCAAAGGCCGTCTGCAACATGCACTGCGGCTGGCTGAAACACCTGTTACGTTCAGCCGCAAAGTTGCGTTTCGTTCCATTGGCGACAACCACACTGCCGACGTGGAAGGATACATTGCTCAACAAGTCGACAAAAAACAATTCGTGGATCCTCGATTCGCTACGATGCTTAAGCGGTTTACAGTCATTGATGAAAGCGTATCGCTGGATCAGCCGAGCGAATCGAACAGTGGTCGATATTGGTATAACCTGCATATTGTTCTCGTTGTTGCCGATCGTGCTCGATTTCGCAATGAGGCCGATTTTGAAAAACTTGATCGAGCCCTTGTTGGGACGTCGGTAAAGCATGACTATCAATTGGCTGCTCGCGCGTGGATGCCCGATCATGTTCACATATCGCTGCGAGGCAACATCTCGGAAAGCCCTGAGGATATCGCTCTGGCAATCATGAGTAACACGGCGTTTGCGATGGGCCAGAACGCAATTTGGCAGCATGGCTTTTACGCAGGGACGTTCAGTGAATACGACGTTCGGGCCTTGCGTGGTCAAAAGTGAAACTTCGCTTCCTGCCGGGCAAGCCGGCGAGGGGAGCCGGTTGCTTCGGGCTCGCTTTCTAACCTCAAAACTTTCGCTCATGTTGGGCAAGCCGACATGGGGCAAAGAGCAAAGTCGGCAGCAACGATGATGTGCACTTGTCGCGAAACACAAACCCGTCAAAGGCCCCCTGCTGGCTCGCTCAGCAGGAGCCAAAGTTTTGCAGTTAGCAACGTCACCCCCATCCATCTCCTCCCCGGTTGGCTTGTCCAACCGGAAAGGCCGCCTGCAAAGCACAATTGGCACCGGCCTACTACCGAGTCGTCAGATTCGCCGCTTGTTCAAGTGGATCTAAGCCCAGTGCAGCTTGCATGGCCGCTATTGCAGTAAAGAAATCTCGTTCGGCCTCCAACAACTTCACTTCGCTATCGTTGACTTTGATCTCTTGAGTCAATAAAAAGAACAAGTCAGTCCTACCAGCTTCAAGCGATCGGCGGAAAATACTCAACGTGGTGTTGGCTTGCTTTAGCAACTCGCGAGCAGCAACTACATTCTGTTGGGCGATGTCCAATGCGTTGCGTGCGGTTCGCAGTTCGATCTCAATCTTGTTGCGTTGAAAGGCGAGTTTCTGTGACAATTGCATCAGTTTTGCTTCGGTGGTTTGGATCTTGCCGATCGGTTTGCGTCGCTGTATCGGAACGCCCCCCGTGACACCCGCTTCCACTTGAAATTCCCCTTTGTCATTGATGGCGCTCGTTCCTTGACCAACGTTCTGGACCGTCTGCACGGTGAAGTCGACATTGGGCAAAAGCTGATTCCGCGCTAACGTCAAATCCCATCGTGATGTCTGTCGTTCCAATTCAATGAGGGCCAATTCTGGTCGAGTTGTCAGGGCCGATTGGAAATCGGTTTCAAAATCGCCAACAGGAATGGCTTTGACGTCGGGGAAATCACTTGGTAACCAGTCCGGCGGTGCAAGCAATGGATTACCCGTTTCATCTCGCAGAAACAGAGATAGTTTGAATGCCGTGTCGCGAAACTTCTGACGCGTTTCATTGCGTTTGAGTTGCCGTTCGTAGATCTGCTGAGCATTTAAAGAGACCTCCAAATTCGAAGCGGCCCCGGCGGCTTTGGTTCGTTCCAATTGTTCACCACGTTTGACTGCGATTTCAAGCAATCGTTCTTGCGCCTTGAGGACATTGCCGACTTCGACCCATAACCAAAAGGCCTTGGCTGCGTCCTGGCCTGCAATGAGAAGCTGGCTTTGGATCTCTGGTCCTACGGCCTGTCGCCGCAAATTGGCTTGAAACAGTTCGACGCGAGAGGGGTCGATCGCTCTGCCTTGAAGCAAGGGTTGAACAAAAGCAACTTTGAATTCGCCGCCGTCGTTCGTCTCTCGTTCTTTGTACCAAGGCTCGAAGCTTCCACGACCAATACGGTATCCAGCGCTCGCGTAGCCACCCCACCACAACTGGCGAGCAACCCCAATTCCATTGCGATACGTTTCGTAGAATCCGACCGGCTGATTAAGCGAGTAGTACTCGAGCTTCACATCGTATGCACCCATGGCCGATGTTTGTTGACCCGCAGTCACACCCGCTTGGAGCCTAGCGATCTCGAGTAGCGGAAAGGCGCGGTACGTGGACGCAATGACATCCGATAGCTGCAATAGTTGGCCCATAGCCAATGTGTCGGACTCCGGCGTTGGCAACGCTTCGCGAACCGACGCCGAATCGGGTTTCGCCGTTGAATCTGGCTTCGCAGTTGGGTCTCGTTTCGCCGCATCCGGTTTATCGGTGGGCTTGTTCGAAGAACCATCCGGATTGCGGTCCGTTTCGTGAACCGTGCGATCCAGTCGCAGGCCGCGACCATCGTCCTCTTTCGCTTCCTGCGCCGAAGCGAGGTTGCATGGAATGAACGCAAGCAATAGAAGAAAAGATCGCCCTATTTGAATTTGGGCAATTTGGGATCTTTTGCTTTTTCCTCGCTGGGCATCGATTTGTCGATGGTGGGCGGAAAACCGTTCAACTGACGCCATATTTCAAAACCTAAAGAGACGGTGCCCAGGATTACCCAACCCTTCGCCCGAACACCTTGCCTGAGGTATCGGCTATCCGGCCATCTTTCTTGCTTGGGATCGTCCGGATCTGGTCCGACAATGATCTTGAAATTCCCTTTGCTGTCGTCGGAAGGATTGACAGCAATCACTTTGCCGCCAAACGTACCCACCGCCACGCTGGGCCAGCCAACAAACTGAATGGCCGGCCAGCCATCGAATTGCAAGCGAACTTCGTCGCCGACATGGATCAGGGGCAAATCGAGCCCCCGCACGTTGAGTTCGACCGCCAAGTCGGTCGTGTCTGGGATGACTTCGAAGAGCTTGTCCCCCTCCTTAACTGTGTTCGCGCCAACTTGGCCAAGAATCGCCTGAATACGACCACTGCTAGGACTCAGTATTTTGAGTCGGTCCAATTCGCCCAGTTTGACTAAGACATCTTGCAGTTCTTTGGTGATGGTTGTGATTTCGCTTTCCGATTTGGCCACTTTCGATTTGAGTTCGATGACCTTGGTTTCTACTTCTTTTCTTTTGCTTTCTAGCATTTGTTCTTTGCTATTGAGTTCTTCGAAGGCTTCGTTGACCGCTTCATGCGTTTCGATTAGCTTTTGCTCCTCGGAGGCTTCTTTGTTCACGGCTCGCTGATATGCGATTTCTGGCTCGGCATCGCCTCGAAGTTTCCTTGACACTTGCAGGTCCTGGAGAGCTTGATCGTGCACACGTGTTTGGGCTTCGGCTTTTGCCTTGGCTTGTTTCCATTTCGATTGTGTGGCTCTTACGTCGGCTTCGGTGGACTCGATGGAATTTTCCAAGTTGGCCCGTTCCGTAACCACTTGATCTTTCGTGTTTTGCAAAATCGATTTGGCAAAGTTGAGCTTCTCCAGCAGTGATCTTTCCTGTTGCCTGGTCAGTTCCAATTGATCTTTGGAGAAGGCATCGAGTTCCATGATGACTTCTCCTTCGGTCACGAGGGAACCTTCACGCAGGTCCTGTTTCATGGAGCTGACGATTCCCTTGGCCGAACTGGTCACCACTTGACGTCGAAGTTGGGGCAATCTAGCCACCACCTCCCCCTCGCATCGCGAGGTCTGTTGCCACGGCAAGAAAATAGCCGCCAGGATCAAACCAACTAGCAAAAAGAAGGTTATCCGTGCAAGGAACCTCGCGAACCAACTCGATCGCACCAAGTGCATGGCAGGGAACCGTTCGCCAAGTGATTGGGTTGGCCGTAAACGGTTCATCCGCCGCGGATCCTTGAGTGGATTTGTTCGTTGTGTTGGACCTGCTTTAGGCGATGGTGTCTCATGCATCGTAGTGCTAGTGTCCTGAGTTTTGAGAAAGAATATCCAAGTGTCCATCGCATTGCACGATGACCTCCGGATCGGAGGTGGAAAGTACGATCGTCCACGGTTGTCTCCGATCGCTTAGCCGCTCCCAGATCCGCATTCGCATCTTGGGTGGCAATCGATCCAGCATTCCGTCGATCAATAGCAACCTTGGCCGAGTTGCAATGGCACGCGCGATCATAAGCCGAATCGCTTGGCTACTACTGAGCGGATAGCCACCGCTCTGCAGCATCGTTTCCAGTCCCTGAGGCAACGATAGGCATTCGTCCCACATCCCCACCGCTTGCAATGCTGCCCGCACCTCCGTGTCTGTGACCGAGACTCGATTCAAGGAAAGGTTTTCCGTCAATGTACCACGAAAGATCTCCGGTTCCGAAGCAATGGATACCATAGAACCATCGGCAAAACGATTTACCTCGCGCGTGTCGACACCACCTACCTCTGCCAAGCCGCCCGCGGGTGGACGAAGCCCACACAGCGTTTGCATCAAGATCGACTTACCGCACTCACCTTCGCCGACAATCGCAAACCTTTGGCCGCTTTCAATAGTAAGATCTCCAATGGAAAGGGAATGGTGCCCGCCCCCTTGAACGCTCAGTGATCGGAAACGAACTTCAACGGGGCCGACGCCTGCGTCCAACGATCGGCTGGGAGGCAGCGTAGGCAAATCGATAAGGTGTCCGACTTTGTCGACCGCGGCCATGAGGTCGTAGAACGATTCCAGTGACTTACCGATTTTGGCAAACGCTCCGACCACGACCACAACCACCGAAACGCTCGCGACCAATTGACCAATGGTCAGGCTTCCCGACAGAACAAGCCAAACACCCAGTGAGAGCAAAGCAGAGATCGATACAGCATAGAGCAGTAAAGCAAAGAGTGTTTGACGCATCAAAACGATGAAGTGACTGCGGCGATGCGTGAGGTACTCCACGGTCAGTCGATTTGCACGGTCCACCACCAGCCCTCCGCCCCCGTGAACTTGAAACGCAGTCGGATTGCCTATGACGTCTTGCAGCCAATGGGCTAGTCGATACTTGACCAAGGATTCATCGATCGCGGTACGGACAGCATTTCTCCCCAATAAGTAGAGCAAGCCGGTCATGGCTAACAACAACACGATGTCAAAGGCCAACAAGTACGGACTATAAAGGGCTAACAGAAAGAGACCCGTCAGCGTTTGAATGATGAGCGACAGGCCCTCCACCAACAACGAGGCCGTCGATTTCTGTATCGTCATCACATCAAAAAATCGGTTGGCCATTTCAGGACCATGGATTCCATCCATGGCTGCTCGGTCGATTCGGGGTAGTCGTTCCGAAAGGTCTCCAACGATCCGAACAAAGATTCGCCGTTGCAAGATTTCAACGATAAAGAACTGCAGACCCTTGATAATGGCTGAGAGCGTAAGGATACCGAAAAGAAGGATCGCTAACCAAATCAACGGTTGCGTCAAACTGGCAAATCCTATCGTCGTCACCATTTGCTCGACGGCAAGTGGCGTAGCCAAGTCGAGCACGCCAACAACGAAACCAAAAATGACGAGCGACCAGATGTCGCGAGACTCGAACTTGAGGAATCGCAACATGCGTCGTTGTGGCGAAATGTGCTCGTTGTGATGATGGTGGAGATGCGAGGGGGCGTTTGACACTCGATGCAGATCATCCGGATCCCGAATCTGGTTCGACGCAACGGACTGGCATTCCAGGGAAGGCTGTGCAACAAAAAAGAGAGGGGACTCCAGGCCTTGAACTGTTTTGCGCAGCCGAGACTTCGAGATCGATTCCGACGCCGTCCCCTTGTTATCCATTTTGAAGACTTCGGAATGTCCAGCGGCGATTTCTGAAAAAATCCATGACACAGGATTGCTGACGGATCGCTGAACGACTGCGATAGAAAAGCCATCCAGCAACAATTCCCATAACTCAGTACCGTTCAATTCGACTGGTGCCAGTCGAATTCCGATGCTTTGGGCGGCGCGCATCATAGCAACAGTCAGTGCATCGCCTTTTTCCACGTCGGCATTGGACAACGAGTCGTTTAAGGCTTGCTGTATTTTTGCATTCTCAGTCGGAACTTCCAATTGAACGGAAAGCGCACCGAGCATCCCACGGAGGACTTCGTTAAGCAAACCTCCGGCTCTGGAAATGGGTATTTCACGCAACATTCAACGCTTTTTCTGGTTCTGGACGTGCGAAGTCCGCCTCGAGATGCGGACCTTCGTGGGGTGACTACCATATACGGCCAAAATCTTAGGCATTATCGGGCGCCAAACTTGCCTGAAAAGTGCTTTTCGCAAGAAAAGTTGTGAAATACCGTTTGGAGTACCTAAAGCCCAAGCAGATAGTGCCCAGGGTGCCAAGCATGATCCGAATGATGGGAATGGTGCGAGCTGTGCGAAGGATAACGTTGCACGGGCGCATACGCGTTATAGCCGTTGCCACTTGGGTAAAAACTTTGATTGAAATTTACGGCTGGTGGTGGTACGTAACCTCCTCCATAACCCAACGACGGTTGCAGTGCATATCCCGGCTGCTGAGCATAGTAGTTCGGTCCATAATTCCCACCCGTGTTTTGGAACATGCCCCCTTGACCATAACCGGCCTGACCATAACCCGGTTGTCCATACAACGATTGGTTGTTGTAGCCATAACCACTGGAACACGAGGAACCTCCGAACGGGTACTGAGCTTGTACCGAACGAGTGGCCATCGATCCAAGACCAACTACGAAAGCAAAGCATCCAATTTGCAACATGCGGAACGACATCAATTGATTCTCCAGAAAGAGGGGGCTGATACTAACCTTCCTGGAACAATTGCACGCTTCGTACCAATTGCGATAAATGCGACTTTAGGCGAGCGGCAGTTTGCAATCTACCTATGAACTGGGTGGCACGCTCTGAGGTACGAAGGGCGTGGTGAATCGCTAGAGTCATTTGCCTCACTTCCCACGCCCATCGCTAATCGCTTTGGGCGTGCCACACGGTGGCCAACCATCGCTTTGGGCGTGCCACACGGTGGCATGGCCTGGTAGCCTTCAGCCTGCCGTTCGCCTTAAACGACGATCTGGTTCTCGGCACGGAGTGCCGAGCTACACTTGTCGTCATCTTGGTGACGATGTCGATGCAATGACTACACCAAACAAAGCTTCACGGCATCGGTCAGTCCTGTGATTGGATCACCTACCGGAATAAACTCGTGCGCAAAGAAGCCATCGAACCCAGTTTCAGCGATGGCTTTCGCTATGGCCGGGTAAAACAACTCTTGCTGATCATTCAGTTCGTGCCGCCCGGGATTGCCGCCCGTATGGTAGTGACCGAAGTACTGATGGTTCTTTTGAATAGAGCGGATGATGTCCCCCTCCATGATTTGCATATGATAGATGTCGTAAAGGAGTTTGAAATGGTTTGAACCCACTTCTTTGCAAAGTTCGATTCCCCAAGCGGAGTTGTCGCACATGTAGTCGGGATGGTCGACGCGACTGTTGAGCAACTCCATGTTGATTATGACATTTTTCTTTTCCGCGACCCCGACGATTTTCTTCAGTGCCGCAGCGCAGTTTTTTAGGCCGGTCTTGCGATCGATGCCCCTTGCATTGCCTGAAAAGCAAATGACATTGCGATAGCCAGCAGTGGAAGTCGCTTCAATGACCTCATTCAATGTCTTCAACGACGCTTCATGATATTTCACATCGCACAAGCCATCGGTGAGCGGGTGGGAGGAAACCATGGTGCACATCAAACCGTGCTTTTTGAGGGTTGCAAAGTCCTCGGGCTTCAGTAGATCGATTCCTACCAAGCCCAATTTGACAGCCGCGTTGCACATCTCTTCCAGCGAGAGTTTGCCGTAGCACCATTTGCAGACCGACTGCTTGAGCTTTCCCTTTTTGCCATCGACAGGATCGGCCGCTTGCAGGGCGGACAAGTTTGGTAAAGCGACGGTCATAGAGGCTCCTGCAGCCACGGCACTGACGGCACCGAGCCCAAAATTGCGTCGTGAAATTGTGTCGTTGATGTGAATATCTTCGTTTTGCATGATAGGTTTGGTTGAGAGGGTGCGAGGGATGTCTAGCGCTCGGTGAAAGCGCAATATTCGGGTAGCGTAATTCGTTAAGTGTTTCGGATTGCTTGGCGATCATCAAAAGTCTTGGCGACTTTCGCTACGTGGTCAACGCCTTAATTGGTCAAAGGCACGCAGATGATTTTTTCGTCATTGCGCACATAGATGCAACCGTTTGCAAAAGCTGGAGCGCACCAGACCACATCGCGACCGAAAGCATTGTTGGTTGGCTCAATGATTTTTTCACGGGAAATCTCTTCGTATCCTTTCGGATTCATGCGTGCGATAATGATTTCGCCCAATTCATTGAACAAGTAGAACAACTCGCCGCTTCGAACGATAAAGGCTGTACCGCTTCCAAGCGGTCGTTTTCCGATGGGTTTGGCCGTCTCCCAAAGTCGTTCGCCCGTATCGATCTGAAACGCAATCAGCTCGCCGCTTTGATCAAATCCGTATACAACATCGTCAATCCCCGTAGGCTGGACGTTGACGGGCGAAATGGCTTTCTTGGCAACGTCTCGCCAGAGCTGTTTGGCGGCTGGTGTTTTCGCATCCAATTCGATCAACATGTTCTTGTCGGAGTAGCCGCCGACAAACAGGTACTTGCCCGATTGAATCGTTGACATGATGATAGAACCATTGCTGGCTTCATAGGGGATTGTCCAGTACAGCTTGCCGGTGTCCGGATCGATCGAGTTGATAGCGATTGGATTGGGGAGAATCAATTGGCGTTTACCTCCGGCGTTGATGATGGTCGGAGGCGAATAGCCTTGTTCGGGTGCCGTTCCAAATCGCCAGATCTCTTTCCCGGATTTCTTGTCGAGGCAGACCGTATGCGATCCTTCGCCACCGGCCAAGGTGATCAAGTGATCGCCATCGATGAGCGGATGCGCAGCATAGCCCCAGAGCGCTGAATTGGTTTTGTATTGCTCCTTAAGCTTGATGGACCAGACAATGTCCCCTTTGGCTGCATCGAAGCAGTACAAGTCCCCTTCGGCTCCGAGTGTGTAGACCCTTTCGCCGTCCACGATTGGCGTACATCGCGGACCTGCCGGATACGACATGGTGTAGGTCACGGGATACTCTTTCTTCCAAATTTCCGTACCTGTCTTGCTATTGAGGCAAAGCACTCGCTCAGCGCCGACGAAGGAACGACGTCCAAAGTTGTCCACCTTCACATCGGATTTCGTTACCAGATCGGTCACGTACAATCGATCGCCAACAACCGCTGGGCCTGCGTATCCGCCAGCGATGGGTGCCGTCCAGCTAGCCTTGAGACTACCCGGCACGAAGCTCTGTGGCGGCTTGGCGATATTCCAAACATTATCGCGTTTTGGACCCATCCACTGTGGCCAATCCTCGGCTCGGCATTGTAGGGTCACATCAGCCATACCTAGCGAAAAAAGCGCCATCGCGCCGACAAGTTTTTGAAAAGATTTCATGTATCAGAATCCTCGAAAGAGCAGGTTGTTTTGAAATAGGGCTGAAGCAGGCAGGAGGATTGTATCAAACCGGCGGTAATCGCGCGCTATCAAAGAATTTTCTTTATTGGGGCGCGCAGCAGTCTTCGTTATGATTGCGGGTCCAGAGTCCTCAACAACGTGAGAGTTGCGGGGTGCCCCTCGTTTGCGCGTTTTGATGTTGGGGTATTTGTTTTTAGGGGCAACGCCTCGTTCGTTTGCCTAGCCCAGCCGGCTGGGTGTGCGAAAAACCGAAAATTGCAAGGCCAACGGCCCGGTCTTTTGTTCGGGTCCATTGACGACGGATAGCAAATGGTCGGGCCGTTGGCCCTAAGGTTCGGAATGCATAAAATCGCACAACCTTAAAACTTACGCGTCGTTTCGAAATCTAACAGTAACACCAACGCCTGATGCGTAACCGCGAAGCGGTTAAACATCACAGCCCGGGGTCGCGCAGCGCACCCCGGGAATATGCGGCGCGCCACAGTCGAACCCCAACGGGGTTCTACAACCCAAGCGCCGCTTTGCGGATGCAATTGTGCAACCCCGTTGGGGTTGGCCGTTCGATTGATTCCAAAGTCCCGGGGTGCGCTGCGCGACCCCGGGCTTTGTTGTTGAACGCTTTCAGCGTTGCACTTTCCACACACGCCCTTTGTACCTCAGAGAGGCTGTGGTTTTATTCGCAGGATGCAAAACATTGATAGGGGTAGGGAAGCCGGGTAGACCGGCTCCCCTCCCTCCAAACCGTACGGGCGGTTTTCCCGCATACGGCTATCCAGTTAGTAGGTTCC
>JAYTVM010000437.1:0-1218 GCA_043743995.1 Pirellula sp.
GGTCGAAACCGAAAGACATTTCCAGAAGTCATTGAAACCGCGTGCCCATCCTTGCCTTGAATGGTGGATTGGTTGTTGAAACCATGGCACGCATATACCCAATTGTCCTCGCCCATCCGCAACGAATTGACCATGCCGTGTGTGTCGCGACTGGTATCGAACGGCCCGAGCACAACTTCACGCTTGTCGCAAACACCGTCTTGATCGGTGTCTCGCAGGTACAGAATATGTGGAATCGAGAAGCAAAGAACGCCTTCGCCGTAGGGCAGGAGACCGATTGGAATATTGAGTCCATCGGCAAAGATGCGAGACGTTTCGAAACTGCCATCTTTGTTTTTGTCCTCCAGGACGACGACCGCATCGGTCCCTTTTTCGCCTTCTTTGGCCGGAAAGGGATATTGGGTGGACTGCGTAAGCCAGAGTTTTCCAACGCCATCAAAAGCCATGTTCATTGGCTTGGTGATGGTGGGCTCCGCAGCGATCAATTCCACTTGAATACCTTCTGGAACGTGAAACCCAGAGAGTTCTTCGGCAGGCGTTCGAAAGTTGGAGGCTCGAATCGTCTGTCCGAAGAGTTCCTGCTGTGTACTTGGCTCTGCCGCGGTAAATCGGTCCGAACGAACCGGATCTGCAGCCAAGGCATGGAAACCGGATGCGAGCCAGTAGACGGTGATGAAGAACAACGCTTCGTTGCGGAGAATCATGTTGAATCCGAATCTGGAAATTGGGTGAGATGAGGGGTTTTGGAGGGATTTATGCCGAGTTTTCGTAGACCGAATTGCGTATTCTACTCAAAAATCTTTGAAAAAACTAAAGTCCCGATGGGCTGAGGTTGCCTCGTGAAAGTTCTTTTGTGTATTGAGTGTGGCAGAACCGTTCCAATCACAACCCGACCGAGGCTAACCATGATCCGCCCA
Source organism: Pirellula sp. (assembly GCA_043743995.1). Lineage (GTDB taxonomy): Bacteria > Planctomycetota > Planctomycetia > Pirellulales > Pirellulaceae > JBKCUI01. The sequence continues at coordinate 918 of JAYTVM010000437.1, forward strand.
AGAGCAAAGTTGATTCAAATGCTCGTCCCCGCAAGCCTCATCGTCAGCGGGTCGATGGCGTTTGGTCAGATGGGTGGCGGTGCTCCTGGCGGCAATGCACCAGCCTTTGTCGATCCAAAGTTTGTAGACAAATTGTACGAAAACGGTGGTCCGCAAGGCCGTGAGACCAAAGACGGCGCGATCATATTGTCCGTCAGTATCGAGGGAAACAGCAGCATCTCGCAGAATTTTATCTTGTCCACGATGCAATCGCGTGAGGACCGAAACTTTGACAAGGAAACGTTCAATAGGGACATCAGCA
>JAYTVM010000438.1:0-13783 GCA_043743995.1 Pirellula sp.
CAATGCGCTAGCGTGAGGGCCGGATTTGCGAGTGATTACTAGCCCAACAGCCCGCACGCTAACGCGTTGCGGCTCAAAGTGAGTGCCATTTGGCTAGCGTCTTGCCGCTCACAACCCGAAGATGTCCGATGGATATGCAGTGTCGTCCGATCGCTATGCGGTGCCATCTTTTGCACCCCACGGTTCGATGTTGCTGAACTGTTTTGACTGTAGTTCACGAACCAAGTCAGGCAGGTCAAACTTCGTCAGGACGTCGGGTATCAGCATTGCGAACGGCCAATGGTAGTCTTCTGTCTCTGCCAGCTCTGCAAACGAGCCGAGGGCGTTCTTGAGCGTCACTTGCTTCACGCGTTCGCTTAGAAGGGCCGCAAATGCTGCCGGAATTGCACCCCAGCCCTTGCCTGCAAGATGGATTTCTTCGTGACCTTGATCGACGAGCCAAGTGATGACTCTCAGGACGTCGAACGTTCGTTGCCCTAAATAGGGTTTGTCCAACATGAGGCCATGTGCCGCTAAAAAATAGTCGCTGCCATAGGGGTTCAGAAATGTATTGGCTCCGCAAATGTCTGGTTGTGAGTCTCCAATGCCACGGACATCACACGCATAAAACGAAGCGTTAGGTTCCTGTTTTCGCAGTTGTTCAATGAGAGGTTCCTCTCGCAGTTCCGCATCGGTGGATCGATGCGAGACATAGAGTATTGCCCGAAGTTGACCGCGTGGTGGACGGGACATGAGTTGCTCGTCAAACAATCGGGTCACTAAGGCTTGTATGCCCGGTTCGGTTTCCACGGTATAGGTACAGTAGCCGGTGGTCGGATACTTTCTAGCTCCGATTCCGCGGAGGATTCGGTATTCCGGGATAGACGGATCGTCGACGGGCATCTTAAGCAAATCTCTCGCAGCTTGCTGCAACGCGTCTCCACTGAGTTTCACGCGTGAATCTCCAATTGCTTTGGATGCATCGCGAGTAAAGGAGAACAGCGTTCGCGGTCCTAGGTCGCTGATCGTACCTCGCGGGGTGCACCAAAGCGTTTCATCCTTCTCTAGGACAAGCGTCGGTTCCACCCTCGCACTTGAGATGCCAGTCTGCTTGTTGAAGAACTGGTACATGGCTTCACGGTTTTCTTGTGAATAGCCGTGATACGTTGGCCCAACAAAAAGCTCGATGTTCTCGGGCTTGCCAAGAAGCGTGTAGAGTTTCTTGAGTCGGTGGAAGGCTTCGTTGGCCCCGCGTACGTCAAAGTAGTCTCGCTCTTTCGCAAGTAGGACGATGGGCTTCGGTGCAAGCGCCGCCAAGAAATCGGAATGATCGAGCCCCAACGCTAATACGCGTGTCGGGCATTGCTCGGTGTCGGCTGGCAGTTCGTTTTCGGCATTGCGACGAAATGTAGTTACAAAGCATGCCGGTGCGGCCATGGTCCAGCGTTGCTCGACCCCGCACAGCCAAGTTGTTTGCGTACCACCGCCTGAATTGCCAGTGACTCCAATGTGATTTGGGTCCACCTCCCCCCGTGTGAGCAAATAATCGAGCGCTCGGACTCCGTCCCAAGCGAACCAAGCCCCTAAAAACTCGCCGATGAGCACCTGCTGGTTTCCCATTTGAATATGTTCGCCAACACCCCCTTGGTATCTGGATTTCAGGTCTGGCGTCAAATACTGCAACCGTTCCCCTTGACCAACTGGATCGAAAATCAGAACGACGTAGCCCATTCGCGCCAGACCTTGGGCAAAAGATTGATACGCTTCATTGGCTTTGCCGTTGAGCGAATGGCCGCAAGTGCCGACCACGCCCGGCATGGGTGACTTGCGGTCTTTGGGAATGTATAGATTCGCAGTGACAAAATATCCTGGGCGGCTTTCGAAAATAACGTTTTCGATCCGGTAGGCGTCTCGTTCGATAACGCGAGTGGTGCGAGCATTGAGCGGTGTCTTGTCTGGGACCGGCCCGAAGCATTGTCGAATTCGCGTTTGGCAGGACTTTACGTAACCGAGCGCCTCTTCCCGAGTATGCAACGCCTCTCGCATTGCGTTGCCACGATTTTCTGCCTCGCGAACTTGGAGAACCATCCATTCTTGCACCATGCGAGGAAAGCGATGGAGCGGTGAAAGTTCTGCGGCAGTGGGTGAATTCCAGAGCTCCGCTGCAGATAAGGACGCTGGGAACCGTTGTTGGGAGGCCGATAGTCCGACGCAACCCAGACCTGTCGTAGTCAAGAAGTGACGGCGGCTAGACATTCGATTTTCCATAGTAAAACCCTGTGCATGGGTCGACGGATAGACAATTGCTATCAATGGTTGTACTCGTCAAAACCCTATTTCTGCAAGGAGTGAAGTAACCCTGCCATTGTCTCGCACTTTCGGTATACTTTAGGCAATCGTGTTTTGGACAAGGACTTTTGTCCATCCGCTCAGACGTTTGTTTGCACTTTGATTCGCTTTGGAGTTTGAGAATGTCCCGTTTGTTTTTCCTTCCCTGCTTACTCTCGATGGTCACTATGGTTCTTGCTGCAGATTCGCCAAAAGATGGAAAAGTTACCAGTAAAGTGTTTTTTGATGTCACGATTGACGGCAAAGATGCCGGACGAATCGTAATGGGTTTGTTCGGCGACGATGTGCCGAAAACGGTTGAAAACTTCCGTTGCCTTTGCACCGGAGAAAAAGGAAAGGGTGCTTCGAGCAAGCCGTTGCATTTCAAGGAAAGCAATTTCCATCGCGTGATTCCTAGATTCATGTTGCAAGGTGGAGATTTTACACGCGGAAACGGAACCGGCGGCGAGAGCATTTACGGAGAAAAGTTCAAAGATGAGAACTTCAAGTTCCGTCATGACATGCCTGGAATCTTGAGCATGGCCAATGCTGGCCCGAATACCAACGGATCTCAATTCTTCATCACGACGGTTCCTACTCCCCATTTGGATGGCAAGCATGTCATCTTCGGTAAAGTTATCGAAGGCATGGATATCGTTACCAAGATCGAAAGCTTTGGAAGCGACTCTGGTAAGACTAAGGGCGTCGTCCAGATCAAAGACTGCGGCGAACTGAAGTAACTGCCGGCTGTTAGGCGAGCGGCAGACAGAAAACTACCAGGCCAAGCCACCGTGTGGCACGCCCAAAGCGATTAGCGATGGGCGTGGGAAGTTTGGCAAATGACTCTACCTACTGGCGATTCACCACGCCCTTCGTACCTCAGAGAGGCTGTGATTTTTTCGAATCTGAAGAAAGTACCCATCACGCTCCGCGTGATGTTGCCTTAGAAATCAAAGGTTTTTGAACTGCGAAAATCACGTGGAGCGTGATTGGTACTATAAAATCACAGCCTCAGAGCCTGCCACGCGGCATTCGGCATTCGGCACGCAAAATGCACCGTCCTGGCTGGGCTTTTGTTGAACTGCCATGTCGCAATTTTTTGAGGAAACGTAAAATGCTGCCTTACCTGCTGTTTATGGTACCACCCATGCTGCTCGCGTTGGGTGCACAGTGGTGGATCCGTTCCGCCTACCAGCGAACCAGCCAGATTCCAGCACGCATGAGTGGAGCCATGGCCGCGCGACGAATACTCGACGCTAATGGCTTGCAAAATATTCCCATCGAGCAAGCCCAAGGCCATCTTTCCGATCACTATGACCCGTCCGGGAAAGTCGTTCGGTTGAGTCCAGACGTGTACCAAGGCTATTCGATCGCTTCAGTTGGAATCGCGGCTCACGAAGTTGGACACGCCATGCAAGATGCAAAGCACTATGCACCATTGGTAGTACGGAATTTGGCGGTACCCGTCGCAAGTTTCGGTAGTAACATAAGCCAGATATTCTTGATGGCGGCGATTGGCCTCGGAGCTATGGGGATGGGGAGACTGGCGACCGGCGCGATGCTCTTGTTCGTACTTGGTTTTTCGGCCACCGTGGTCTTCCAGCTCATCAACCTACCTGTCGAATTCGATGCCAGCTCCCGCGCTAAGACCGAACTGGTATCGCTGGGGATCGTCAACGCTCAAGAACTCTCGCAAGTCAGCAGTGTCTTGACCGCGGCCGCAATGACCTACGTGGCCGCCACACTCCAAGCAGTAGCGACCCTGGCGTACTACCTCTTTCAGTACTTTCTCCAAAGCCGACGAGATGGGTAGTGAGGTCGCTCACGAAAAGGGCTGTTGGGCTATTGGACTTTGGCGGGGCGCCAGTCTGGACCGCCTGAAACCAACTGGGCCGTCCAGTCCAATCGTGACAGGCAATGACTTTGGAAAATGGAATGGCAGAGCGGTAGCCGACCCATTTGCTCTCTTTCGCAATGGGGCTTGGTATCTGTTTTTTGAGTTGTTTCAAAAGAACTCGAACATCGCAGTCATCGGAGCTTCGCGCAGTGAGAACCTACAGGATTGGGAGCCGATAGGCATTGTCCTAAAGCAGCCGCACCATTTGTCCTATCCGTTCGTGTTTGAGCACGATGGCGAAATCTACATGATGCCGGAATCGAAGTCGGCAAAACGAGTCGATCTGTTTCGCGCGGTTGACTTCCCGCATCGTTGGGTATTTGAAAAGACAATCCTCCGAGGGCGATTGATGGATTGCTCCATGGTGAAACATCAAGGGCGCTTTTGGATCTTTGCAGGCTGGCGATCGTATGGACTCAGGTTGTTTCACGCCTCGCACCCTCTTGGGCCTTGGAAATCGCATTGGCTACCATGCATTCGCGGTTACTCAAAGACATCATCGCGGCCAGGAGGTCGCCCTTTGATTCAAGATAACAAGCTGATTCGTTTCTCCCAAGATTGCAAGGAATGCTATGGACATCAGTTGCGAGCTTGGAGGGTGACTCGCATGAACAGGCTTTGGTATTCCGAAGTGCCGCTCTATGAAAATCCCATTTTGACAGGCTCCGGCCAAGGTTGGAATGCGCGATGCATGCATCATATCGATGCGTTTCGAGTTCCCAAAGTGAGCGATGCCGCTGCGGGCGATGAACAGGAATGGCTGGCGTTTGTAGACGGTTGTGCCTAGTGTAGCACGGCACTCCGTGCCGTGTTTAGAGAGTCACGGCACGGAGTGCCGTGCTACACTAACGTTCTTCATATTTGGGCACCTGCCCCAATACACAACCCATGTCCTCAAAGAACTCTGGATAGGTCTTGTCCGTGCATTTGGGATCCAAGATACGGACACCAGGAACCTTCAGTCCAACCAAGGACAAACTCATCGCCATCCGATGATCACGGTAGGTCTTTAGGTCACCTCCGACGATAGGCTGCGGATGGATCGTCAAGCCATCCTCGTGCTCGTCGACCGCAGCCCCGAGGCGACGTAGCTCACAAGCCAAATCTCCGATGCGATCGGTTTCTTTATGGCGATTGTGTGCGACGCCTCGTACGCGTGTCGGGCCGTCTACGAACAAAGCAACTGCTGCAAGCGTCTGGACCGTGTCGCTAATCGCGTTCATATCGATATCGATGCCTCGCGAAGCCCGACCGGCCACCTCGATGAAATCAACACCGCAAGCAACGCGGCAGCCCATCGTTTCCAGCACTTTGGCAAACTGAACATCACCCTGCAGCGCATCAAAACTGAGCCCGTCGATTCGCATCGAACCACCCGTGATGGCAGCCGCACCCAGGAAATAGCTAGCCGCGGAGGCATCCGGCTCGATGGCATAGTCACAGCCTACGTACGACTGTGGCGAGTCGACCGCGTATTCAAGCCCTCGCAATCCTTGGGTGACTCGCAACTCAACGCCGAAGGATTTCATCACGGCGGCTGTCATGTCGACATAAGGTTTCGAAACGAGATCCCCAAACACCCGAATGACGACTGGTTTGGCAGCGTACGGTGACGCCATCATCATGCCACTCAAGAATTGACTCGATACATCCCCCGCAACGTTACCAACTCCACCTCGCAAGCCATTCGCAACAACACGCACCGGCGGGCAGTTTGGATGCTGCGTGTTAAGACTTGAGACGTTTGCTCCCAGTTCACGCAGGCCATCGATCAAGTCTCCGATAGGACGTTCTCGCATCCTTGGTACGCCATCGAGGACGTATTCTCCACGCGTAGCCGCGAGTGCAGCTGTCAGGAATCGTATGGAAGTTCCGCTGTTGGCGATGTGCAAATCACCTCTCGGATGCGGAGGTTGGCCGTTGCAACCCGCAATGTTGATTGTCTTTGCGGTTTTGTCCCAATCGACAGAAAGTCCAAGGGCTACCCAAGCTTCAACCATCACCCGAGTATCTTCGCTGTCGAGAACTCCTGTTAAATAAGAAGTGCCGCGAGCCATAGCCGCACAAATCAATGCTCGGTTGGTAATGCTCTTGGAGCCGGGGACGGTGATGCGACCGTGTATCGGCTGGCTGGATGGTTGAAACGAGACGGCGTATGGAAAAACGTCGGACATTTCTTACTTTTCAGCGATCTTCCAAAGGCTTGAGACGCCACGTACGTACATTGCGTTTCCGGAAATCGCAGGCGATCCGAGGACCGCTTCGCCCAATTCGTTCGTCGCCACAACCTTGCCCTCTGTTTCACCCAGCTCGACCACAAAACAACGACCATCGTCGCCGAAAACATACAATTTATTTCCGGCCACGACCGGCGAAGACCAAATGCTCTTGGCATCCGGCAGTCGAGTCTGCCATTTGGACTCGCCAGAGAACAGATCACCGCTCGCCAAGACGGTGCGGCTGATCGTGTAGACAGATTTACCAACCACCAACGGCGAGCATGCGTTTGCGCTGAGTTTGTTGTTGTCCCAAAGCTTGCTCGGACTAGCACCCACGCTGGATAGGTCGAACGCCGTTAGCCCACCTGCGGGAACAAAGAGACGTCCTTCGGCAGCAAACGAGGATGGAATCGAGGAACATCGCAACTTCATTTCCCAAAGGACCTTACCTGTCTTAGGTGAAACCGCCAGCAGGTCTTCGCTCGATTGCATCACAACGACCTGATCTCCATTAAGCATTTTTACGATGGTGGGGGAAGACCAGTTCGCTTGCTTAGGCCGATCCAATTTCCAAAGGATCTTTCCGTCTTCTGCACCCAGTCCTGCCGCAAAGGAATCCCCTTGGCATTCAATCTGGACGACACAGACACCCTCGACCACCACGGGCGAGCTACTCATGCCAACATCATTTCCAGCTTTTGGAAAATCCGTTGAAAGGGATCGGTACCAAACCAAATTTCCTTCCAAATCAACGCAAGCCAGATCGTTGGAGCTATAGAACGCAAAGATATGCTTGCCGTCCGATGCGGGGGTTGGTGCCGCATTGGCGCTGGTTGGATGACAAAACGGACGGCCTCGAGCAACGAACTCCTGTTGCCATCGGATGGAGCCGTCCTTGGTATTCACGCTAAACAAATGCAGACGTCGCTGGTCCATCCCGCTACTGCTGGTAGTGATGGCGGAATCACCAACGACGATGACTCCGCCGACGCTACGGCCCGGCAGTTCGGTACGCCAGGCTATGTTTTCTTTTTCTTCACCCCCAAATTCCGTTGGCAATTTGGCATCGATTGCGACGCTGCCTGCATTCGGTCCACGAAACATGGGCCAATCCGCGTTTGCGCTTGAGGCTTGCGAGAATGTTGCGGCGGTTAGGCCAACTGCCATGACGGTTGTTTTATAAGTTTTGTAAAAGCTATGGTACTTAAACTTCATGGTTATCGTCCTTTTGTCAAAATGGCTTTGCCGGTGGAGTCGCAGATTCTCAATTGAAAATGAAAGACCTGAGCCCACGCGTCTTTCTGTTCGTTTTGACAAAGCTTAAGCAGGATCTGGTTCTTGCCCGCCTTGAGTCGAATGGGTTCTGAATATTGATCGATTTGAGTTCCGGTGTGATAGACTTCGTTGGACATAACAAGTTTGCCATTCACCCAGATTTTGTTGCCGTTGATGCAGCCTAATCGCACTTCGGCATTTTGATCTTTCTCCGATTCGAATTCGGTGGTCGCATAAATGATGCAGCCTTTTTCATTGGCATAGATGGCTGCGAGATCGACATCCCCATCCGGGGCCTTGCTCACTTCTTCTTTCCATTGGACGGCTTCGGTTTTGCCTTGGTACTCATCCTTGAGAGCCCCGTTTGCCCAATCGGATTCCACCGGAAACACCTTGTTGAAATTCAGGCTGCCCACGTGATCGAAGGGACCGATCAATCGCCAATTGGGGAGGAACCCAAGTTGCTTGGACTGGTCAACGGTTTCACCTTGTTCCTTGAGTTTCTCGATGATGCTGACCACTTGACTTGGATGCCTGGCAGATTCCAGAAGGGACGATAACTCTTTCTTTTCCAGTTTGTCTTTCATGGCTTCCTCGATGGCCAAGAATCGCAGCTCAGGGCTTGAGTCTTCGTTCATGTTGGCTAGCAGCTCGGTGCGAAGCGCATCCTTGTTCGTCGTCATCCATTCAAAGACAATGTAGCGAGCTTCGCCGTCTTGATTTGGATCGGCCAAGAATTTCGCAAGCTCTGCTGTTTGCGCGTTGCCCGATTTGCGATAAAGCGAATTCGCAAGGCCAGAGAGCCAGTTGCGACCAACGGGGGTTGCACCTTTCATGGCCGTGAGGGATTGGATCAAGGTAATGTCGTTGGCTTGGCTGAGTTGCTTGATTGCTTTGGCCGCAGCCAAAGTACTTTCATCGCCAGCGCTCAGCGATCGCAGAAGTTTGATGGATTCCGCACTGGTATCCGCCCGAGCGCTGCTGTAAGTTAACGTCAGAGAAGTGGAGGAAAACGCGACAACGCAAAGGATCGCGCATCGAATTGTCCGTTGATTGAGCCGACCTATCATGTCTTTCACCTTCGTTCGAAATCACACCGAGTTTTGCCAATCGCTTGAGAAGATTATGGAGGTTAAACCTCAGAAGCGAAAGGGGAATAGGTCAGACGCATCCCTGAACGGGAGAGCGAGGCTCCTGCCGAGCTGGCGCCGCGTCGGTTCGGTAGGAGCCTCACCGCATCACCCTCCCGAGTAATGAATCGCATGGTGAATCCGCCACCCCGATGTTTACAGGGAAAGGGGAATAGGTCAGAGGCCCCGCAATTCTAGCTGGCGAAGTTTTTCTTTTATTTGAGCTTGTTTTGTCCGATCGCAGTCGATCAACAACTGCTCCGCATAAAACCGAGCCGAATCGATCAACGCGAGTTCTTCGGCGAGGTCCAGTGCAAGTTCGAGCGCGCGCTGCCGAATTTTGGGTTCCGGCGGTGGGGCACGAAAGAGCGACGCTTTGCGAAAAGCAGAAAGCGCATCCAAAGGTCGATTTAGCGTCTGATAACACATCCCCAATTGCAGACTTGCTCGAGCTCGTAAATCGGGTTCGTCGGCTGCTTTGACGAGCAATTCAATGGCTTCATCGAATCTCGCCAATTGCCTTAGTCCAATGGCCCAATTGATTAAGATTTCCTTTTGCTCAGGATGCCGCGCAAATCGATCTCGGCAAACGCGGATGCGTTCATTGGCGTAATTGACCTCAGCTTGCTCAAGAGCATGCTTGTTTTCGTCGGTCAGTTCTTGTGCCAGTGCCGTTTTGGCTTGTTGCAGCAATTGACTGGCCTGATGAAGCAACAATTCCTCGCGCATGAGGACAAGCGGTTCCGATTCTGGGCACAACTGAACGCCGTTCTCGAGGACCCGCTTGGCATCGCTCCAACGTTCTTGATTGAGGTAAATCTGGCCGAGTTCTATGTAGGGCTGGCTATTGGCAGGTGCGTTTCGAATTTCCTGCTCGAGATGCTGAAACCGTTCGAGAGGAATTGGGATTTGCTTGGACGTCGTAGGGGCGTTACTAGGTCTTGAAAATAACGCGTCGATATCTACGAACCTGGAAAGGAGCTTGGAACCTACTTGTGAGGGAGAGACGTTGGCCGGGGGCCTTGTAGATTCGGGTGCAGTCATGGTCGGTGTATTATACCTCACAGACGCGCCAAAAAAACGGCCCGTTTGGCAGTTCGCCATCGTGGCGATAGAGAGGCTGCCAAACGGGCCGAAAGTGCTTCCGCTCGCCTTAGATCACTAGTTCAGGGTCAATTCCTGGGGTTGGAACCCAATATTTGCCCCCTTCGGGTTGGATAGGAGCCTCATTTGCGAATGAACTCAATGCGTCTGTATTTGCCAGTGAGACTTTGCTATTGAGACATTGGTCCCATTTGACCACCTTTCCGGTGTAGGTTGCCATACGACCCATGATGGAGGTCATGGTGCTGTAAGCTCCGTTGTCCCCTTCATTAGGAATGACACCTTTGCGAATTTCCGCAAACAGATCGACGTGCTCTTTGGCATGCCCGTTTTCGTTTTTCGGAGCACTCCAAATTTGCTTGTCGTTGCGGTCGTAGATCTTGCCTGCACCGATATCGCACCAGCCTTGGCTGCCGTGGGCATACTCGCTAACGGAAGACCAGCAACCTGGAATGTGGCGGCATTGGCTGAGAAGCTTGACACCATTCTTGTAGGTATATTCGATCATGTGGTGATCAAAGATCTGTCCGCTGTCTGGTCCGGTACGGACTTGGCGGCCACCTTGCCCCTGAGCTGTCTCGGGTGGGCCATCCATCAGCCAATTGATCACGTCAAGGTTGTGAATGTGCTGTTCGCAAATGTGGTCACCGCTCAACCAATTGAAGTAGTACCAATTGTTCATTTGATACTCCAATTCGCTTTGTTCCGGCTTCCTCGGACGGGTCCAAACGCCATCCCCATTCCAATAGCATCTCATGAAGTTGATGTCACCAATAGCACCCTCTTTTAGCTTGGCGATCGTAGCCTGATAGCCGGACTCATGATGTCGTTGCAAGCCGACGGCCACGATCAACTTCTTTTCCTTGGCCAATTTATTCGCTGCCAGAACTCGTCGAACGCCAGGCGCATCGGTGGCCACTGGCTTTTCCATGAAAACGTGCTTGCCTGCTTTGACTGCCGTTTCGAAATGCAAAGGGCGAAAGCCAGGCGGGGAGGTAAGAATCACCATGTCGATATCCGATTCAATCAATCGCTTGAAAGCATCGACTCCAACGAACGTTCGGTCCGTTACATCAACACGTTCGGCGTGTTTGCCACGAATTCCCTTGAGAGCTTCGTCGATACGAAACTGGAACGGATCGGCCACAGCGGTCAATTTGACGCGATTCTCAGGGCTGTTCGTATCCAGGGCTTGCGTTGCAGCTCCGGTCCCGCGACCGCCGCAGCCAACTAGTCCAATTTTGATTTCACCGCTATCGAAAGTGTGTGCGGCACGAGCAATGGGCAGACTTCCGACCAACGCTCCGCCAGCTAGGACAGCGGAAGAGGTCTTGATGAAGTCGCGCCGAGTCTCGGCAGGCAATGGATTCTGTTGGTTTTCCGCAGGGGTCATAGAAGGATACTCCGTGAAATATTAAGTTAAAATCGCCGCGTAAGTTTTTGTACCGAGGACAATGATAATGCCTCACGTTGGCTCCGCGAGATTGAGGTAACTCGCGTTTAGGAGAAGAAGAGTAATTTGCACAAAGCCAACATGAAGCATCGGTGGGCATAGCTGTGCCGATCGGAACCGTTCCATCCCGAAAACATCAGCTAAGGGGTCGTTTTCTCGCAACCTGACCCCTACTATACCCTCTTGTTCCCAATTAATCAATTGGGTCCGGTTGGCAATTCACTTTTCGGGAAATCGGTACTAAGCGAGCGTTTCCCTCCCAGTATGAACCCTCTCCCTCCCGGTATAAACAATGCTACCGCTCGCCTGAGTCCATTTGGCGCTACCCAGAACCTGCTTTTCCGTTAAAAAAGCGTTTTAGATGCAGCCGCGGGCATATTCCGAGGCCGCGATTTCCCACCCATTGGAATAGGCAAGAGCGAAATGGCAAAGAAGAGTATTGCGGATGTGGAATGTCTGGGCAAAGTCGTCCTGATGCGAGTTGATTTCAATGTTCCGCAAGATGACTCGGGTGCGATTACCGACGATCGCCGTATTCGCATGGCTTTGCCTTCCATTGAATCCGTTATCAAACGAGGCGGCAAATTGGTGTTGATGAGCCACCTTGGTCGACCCAAGGGTAAGGGGCCAGAACCGGAATTTACGCTTCGTCCTACTGCCGAAAGATTGTCAGAACTACTGGGTGTCCCAGTTGAGTTTGCGTCCGATACCGTGGGTCCGGACGCGGAGTCCAAGATTAAATCGCTTCAAAACGGCGGTGCGCTCGTTTTAGAAAACGTGCGATTCAATCCAGGCGAAAAGGATGGCGAAGCGGTCTACTCCAACAAGCTTGCAAGCTGGGCCGACATTTATTGCAACGATGCCTTTGGCACTTGCCATCGTCTAGAAGCGTCCATGGTCGCCGTCCCCACGGCCATGGGGAACAAGCCTAAAGTCGTTGGCTTCTTGGTTGCCAAGGAGATTCAATATCTAAGCGACACGATTGCCAATCCGGAACGCCCCTTTGTTGCGATCCTCGGCGGTGCCAAAGTAAGCGATAAGATCAATGTCATTCAAAACCTTCTCGGCATTTGCGACCAAGTATTGATCGGTGGAGCGATGGCCTACACATTCTCTCTAGCGCAAGGTGGATCAACCGGAAAGAGCTTGGTCGAAAAAGAAAAAGTCGAACTCGCTAAAAAGCTGATTGCGATGGGAGGCAATAAGTTGGTGCTGCCGGTGGACACGCATTGCGGTGATGACTTCAAAGGAAGTTGCAATAAGCAAGTGGTACCAGCGGGAAAGATTCCGGAAGGCTGGGAGGGACTGGATATCGGTCCTGAAACGGCGAAGAAGTTTGCAGCCATCGTCGAAAAAGCCAAGACGATTGTGTGGAATGGACCCATGGGTGTCTTTGAGATGCCACCGTTTGACCACGGAACCATTGCGGTGGCTGAGGCCATCGCGAAGTGCGATGGAATTAGTATCATCGGCGGTGGCGATAGTGCCGCGGCAATAGAGCAACTTGGATTCGCTGACTCCGTTACTCACGTTAGCACCGGCGGTGGAGCGAGCCTCTCGATGCTAGAAGGTGAGAAATTTGCGGCGGTCGAATTGCTAGACAACTGCTAATTCTTGCTAAAGCCCATGGGGGTGGTGGTCTCTCTGGACAATGGGTTTTTGATGTACTGCCGGAAGCAGTCTTTGCAAAGGTCGAACTGCTTCCTCTGATAGACTTCGTCATCGAAAACCGAGCTGCATAGGTCGTCTGCGGAATCCAGCATGTCCTGGATATCGTCGAGGTGGTCTGGATCATCCACCAACTCGTGATCGGGTCCGTCCAATGCCGCTTCGATTTCGATGGTTACTGTGTACCGAAGGTCCGTCGAACCATCGATGTCCCTCTTGCATCTATCACACGAATAGTGAATCACGATAAAGAACTCCTTGTGGATCGGAAAAGTCAGGAAAAGGAAAGAGTTACCGTAGGCACCAAACCGCATCGCCTCAATATGCCTAATCCTACAACGCGAAACTAGCCGACCGCAAGCAAATTGTTTTTTTCATTGAGAAGCTTTAGCGTATATGCGGGTAAACGATGCCCCAATCGTAGGGTTCGCAACCATTGTACGAAGTAACTACTTTTCAACCCAGTGTGGCACGTCCCAGAGCGCTACTAGCGATGGTCGTGGGAAGTTTGGCAAATGTCCCTAGCTAGCGATTCGCCACGCCCTTCGTAACCTCAGGGGCGTGCCACACGAGAGTGGCCACGCACAGCTACGAAAGCACTGTGCCACACGGGGAGGCTGTGATTTTATAGAACCAATCACGCTCCGCGTGATTTTCGCAGTTCAAAAACCTTTGGTTTTGTGAGGCAACATCACGCGGAGCGTGATGGGTACTTTCTTCAGATTCGAAA
>JAYTVM010000439.1:0-51359 GCA_043743995.1 Pirellula sp.
TTATACCGGGAGGGAGAGGCTCCTGCCGAACCAACGCCAAGCTCGGCAGGAGCCTCGCTCTCCCATTGAAACCCTTGGCAGGTAGTTTTTGGTCCGCCGCTCGCCTAAGAGGTTTTGATTCTTCGAGCGATAGTATCGCAGCGGTCAATCAGATAGTGAGCCGCGAACCCTCGCCCGAATTTGCGTTTGAGGTTGCCGAACAGCATGAACGGATGATGTTGTCCCTGGGCGATGACGAGTTGGTTCAATTGGCCTCTTGGAAAATGGAAGGCTATTCCAATGAAGAGATCGCAAAAAAAGTGAATCGAGCGACTCGAACCGTCGAACGAAAACTGCAACTCATTCGCAAGATTTGGATCCATACTCATGTTGACCAAAAATAAAATCGGGCGTGGTTCTTTGGAGGCATTGAGCAGCCATTCGATTCGACGATTCACTCAGTATCGCTATTTAGATTCAGGGACCGTAGCGTTTGCGCCCTTTGGCACCAACTGATTTGCAAATTCAAAATCGAGGCGAGTTAGGCCTTGTTGCACTTCAGGGGCGGACATGAACAACTTCCAAAGCAATCCGCTGCGATGGTTCTCGATCATAATTACGATTGGACCTTGGTCGATCGCTAAGTAACGCTGCGGGAACCAATCGTGCTGCAAATTGAATGCGTCATAAAATCCGTACTTACCAAATAGGCGGGTTCCCTGCTTTTCATAAAAATAGCGAACCGCTTCCATGCAATAGCTCGGTTCGTAGGGAAACGACGATAGTGCCGCAGTTGGCGAAATCGTACCTTGATCATTCTCGGGCGAGTTCGCATTGTAAAAGTTGATCGCATAGCTGCTGGTCAGTCCCCAGCAATTTTCTCCGTAACCAACGAACTTGCCGGGGTTCTCGATGCAGTGAGCGTGAACCATTTGTACGTGGGCCCGATTGAGTTCCCAATAGTCCGCGTAACGATCCTTCAGACCACGAGGATCGAGGCCGAGAAAAGAATAGTGGGCCCAGAACAAGGGTCCACAGGATTGTTTCACTCCCTGATGTTTGAGCTCGATCGGAACACCCAAGTACACGCGTGATTCTTGGATCGCGCCCTTTTCAGCCCATCCTTCGTGGTATACCGCGGTATCGACGGCGTACTTGGGCGAGCTACAGGCAAGAACATAGGTGATCAAGCATTCGTTATAGCCGCGAATGCGAAAACTCATCTTCCAACCCACACGCGGAGACCAATGCCAAAACAAAACATTCTCCTTATCACCTCCTCGGAAGAAGTCCCATTCGATCTCACGCCACAACTCATCCGCTTGGTGAGCCAACTTTCGCTCGCGTTCATTGCCATTTGCGAAATACTGGCGAATGCAGATCAACCCTTGAGCTAGGAAGGAGGTTTCGACCAGATCCGCGCCGTCATCATCGTCGCTAAATGGTTTTACTTTACCGCTGTCACCTTGCAGCCAATGGGGCCAAACGCCGTGAAATCGATCTGCTCGGGCGGCGAAATCCAAAATCTCTTCCAAGCGTTGGACGGCTGCGCTTCGTGAGACAAATTTTCGCTCGATGCCAACCAAAATCGCCATCACTCCAAATCCCGTTCCACCGGAGGTGACCAATGTCTCGTCCACCCCCGGTTCATCGATATGAATTCGCTCCCTCGCCCATTTCGAATTCTTCTCAGCCCCGTCCCAAAAATACTCAAAGGTGCTTTTTTGAACGGCATCCATCAATTCGTCATCCGAAAGTCGTTTGGCCGATTGTGCAACGATAGCCGAACAAAAAAACAAAACCGATGCAGCGAAACAAAACGTCCTCAAAACGATCATTATGACTCTCCGGGTGGTACGGATCGACGGGCGAAGCTATCCATGTGACGTGACATCGATCAGATCGTTGGTAGGCAACCGCCCACTGCCAACCACGAGTCCAGCCTAGCATGCCCCTGGCTTCATGCCAGGGGTGTTGACCATCCATTCTAGAGAAAAGGTAACCATCCCCCGAGATGAACACGAGAAACCAAGAAGGTCGATTCCAAAATTGGCCGCGCAAAAAAAAAGCAAAAGGGGACGAAAAAGCAAAAGGTGACGGGGGTAATATTTGAAAAAGCAAACAAAAGGGGACGTGCCTTAAAGCAAACAAATGGGGACACGCCGTGTCCGACGCAAACTACCCCCGTCCCCTTTTTGCCTTCCCCAGCGATTCGTAGCCGTAAAGCTCGCCCTGAAAACTAATCGGCAAGTCGACCAGTTGATCTCGTAAGCCAACGCGATGGCTTGCGTATTGGAAGTCACCCCGAATATGGACAAATAGAAATCGTCCAATTCCCACAGGTCTCCCAATTACGTTTGTCAATCTGTCAAACACTTTGCCTCAAAGACAGAACGTCTGGGATCAGCTAGAATCTCGTTGAAGGCCGTTTTTGGAATCCCATCCTTCACACGGTGCTGAATATTTTTGCCACCCATTTTTTTGCCACCCGGTCTTATTGCAATGGCGCAACGAAGAGTGGCAGAAATATGACGGCAGAAAAATCGTGAACACAGTAAGTCCCAGATTCTTCGTTTAAAACGGTCTGAACCGCCGAACGGACGATTTTGTCGAATTCGATTGCGTGCCTCCGCGATCTTCGATCGATGCGCCTGCACTGAAAACTGGAACTTGTTTATATACCCGGTTGACAAACAAAAGGGGACGCAAACAAAAGGGGACGGGGGTAATATTTGAAACAAACAAAAGGGGACGTGCCTTACAGCAAACAAATGGGCACACGCCGTGTCCGTCGCAAACTACCCCCGTCCCCTTTTTGCCTTCCGCGTCCCCTTTTTGCCTTCCGGGGGTGCGCTGCTCCGCCGCGACCCCAGGCTACTCTCTGTAATCCCTATCGGGATATAAGCGATCGAGCATATTTCGACATTCGTTTGCTACCATGCCCCTGGCTTCATACCAGGGGTGGTGACCATCCACTCTATTGAAATGGTAACCATCCCTCGAGAGGAACTCGAGATGAACTCGAGAGGAACACGAGAGGATCTCTGGGGCATTGCACCCGAAGCGCCGTCGGTGTTGAAACGGCTGGGTACCGACGCTGGCAGCGTCGGCCACGTGTGAATCGATTGGCCACTATTTCACTTCGATCTGCAAATCCTCACTCAACAGCAGCAATGTTAGTTGGATATCATTGGGATGCAGTCCGAATTGATCCGTTAGAACGCGACCGTAGTAGCGCAGTTGGGCTCCATGAATCTCCGCTCTCTCTTTGCACCATTCTGCTACCCCAAGTGAGTCCGGTTTGCGATCGGTCTTGAAATCCAAGATCTCCGCTCGCACCACCCGGTCGCCGTCAAAGCCCAAGACACACCGATCGATGACGCCCCGTAGCATTTGGCCATCAATGATCTGCAGCAACCGCCGCTCATTGGTCACCTCCAAATGCAACATCCTCGGTTGATGCCATATTCGATATCGATCCGAACTCAATGCCAGCAACACCGATGGCATCTCGCAGTATTTGAGAAAACAATCTACCCAATCATTGAGCTTGACCTGTCCCATTTCTTCCTGAGTCAACGTTGACGCTGCAATTTCTTTCAGCCGCTTCTTGTTCGGCTTGTAGTCTTCAATCCAACCCCTTATTTCCTCGAACCATCGATGCACCAGCTTGCCGATGACCGCACTCGAAGAAGTGTCGTCCGACAATTGAGTCGCTAAATCGACCACGCTCGGTAAGTCACTTTGGCTCGGACGAAGCCATGGCATGCGCCGCATGGAAGCCGCATCTCGCTTCAATTGAATGTTTCGGACGCGGGCCTTACCTATGGTTGGTATGGACGCATCCGCTGCAATCTCGATCTCAGCTGGCTCAAGCGATTCGTGCCAGCTCTCGTTCCCAAAACTTCGAATTACGAGCCCGGCTTGTTCGCTCTGACCAGGAGCGGCGAAGATCGAATGCAGAACGGATCCCCATCGTTTCTTGGGGCTCGAAGAAGGGGAGGTGTAAAGGTAAAGAGCATGTCGGGCGCGCGTTAGCGCGACATAAAAGACGCACAACGCCTCCGACAACTGCTGGTTCGCGAACTCCCGAAATGCGATCCGCCAGGAATCGTCAAGGTACTTTTGAATGTCTCGATTCATGTAGCGCAACACCCCGATCGGCGGCTTGGTGCGATCCTCATACATGGCCACAAAAGTGGGGGGCCGCGAGATAATGGTCTGGTCGAGAGTCGGCAAAAAGACGGCGTCAAACTCAAGTCCCTTCGATTGGTGAATCGTCATGACCCGGACCGTGCTCATGCCTGGAACCGAAACTTTCTGGCGCTCCACATATTCGATAAAATCATTGATGTGTTGATTTCGCATCGCATCGAATCGATATCCCAACTGAATGAATTGCTTAAGTCGATCTTGGTCGCGGTCCGTGCATTCGTTTGCGATCCAATTAGCAAAAACTCCGAGGCTTCGACCAAATCCAAAATCCGTAAGCTGCTGTCGAATCCAAGTAGAAAGACTCTCGCTATCGCTAGTTGCCCCCCTCGGCAATCGATCGATCCATGGCGAATGACTCACGTGAAAATACGCTAAGGAATCGGATGGGTGATTCGCCAGTTTCATTGCGCTCAATAACAACAAAACAGGAGCAGAATCAACGAGTGGATTGCCACCTTCCTGGCTTGCCTCTACGCCGCGTTCTCGCAACAGTCCAATGACTCGCCCAACGTCTCGGTTGGTCCGGGTCAGGACGCCTATTTCCGCTTGCGGCGACTTCTTGTGCAAGTCGGCAATTCGGTCGGCAACTTCGTCCAGGAGTCCATAACTGCTTTCTTCTCCTTCTTGGTCTTTATTCTTTTCACAATCCGCGTTGCGAAACTCGACGTAGCCGGGGAGTCGATCGCGCGAGGTTTCGTGATTGGAAAAATAGCGAGTCATCCATTCCGTCACGGCTTGTGTGTCGCTGGTGATGATTTCCGATTCGTCGTCGTTGTAGTAACGGTCGTGCTTGGCAAGCTGAGTGAAAACCGAGTTGACGAAATCGATTACGACGGGCGAACTGCGATAGCTCTTTACCAGTTTTTCCTGACGAACGTGATCGATCTGCTTGCCAACCGATTCGAAAATTTCAGAAACGCCACCGCGCCATCCATAAATCGCTTGCTTGCTATCCCCTACGCAAAAGAAAGACTTGTCCTTGGCCGATCCCTCAACGATCGCTTCCGCGAACGGTTTGATGATGTTCCACTGCATGGGAGAAGTGTCTTGAAACTCGTCGAGTAACAAGTGATCGATAGGGCAGTCCAAACGGTAGGCGATGCCTTTCATGGCTTCGTCGTCCACTTTACTCTCGCTGGTTGCACTCGTGGCTGATGCTGCTAGTATCTGATTTGTGGCTGATGTTGCCAGTATCTGAGCCGACGCTGGCAGCGTCGGCCACGGTTTGTGTTTGGCAATCGTCTCCTGCATCCACTTCGAAAGTCGTTCCGAAATATCATCAAACGACACAATGCGTCGGCGCGACTTCACGAACTGGAGCTGCTCATGGTAGTTGGCGAGCATGCGATAAGCCGCTTCGTTCTGTGCGCGACGACTTGCCAACTCCTCAACTGCCGATTTCTTTGCAAGTACCAACAGGGCTTTAACCGTCTCGTTTGGGAGTTCCTTTGCGGAGTATTTTGCAACAGCATCGTCGGCATTTTGGACCAATGTTAGTCCAAGGAACTCGCTCCATTCGCCCGATTCAAACTTCGCGACGGCTTTGTCGCGGGCGGCGGCGTAGCCTTTATGCTCCAGTTGTGAAGCTCGAAACACGTTCAAGGCGGATTCGGATTGTTCTGCCGTTGGTCCCTTTGGTACTGTCAACTGATTCCAAGCCTCCTCGTTCGTCCTGCGAAAAAGATCATAACCGGTTGAAACGACGTTTTCGATTTCTCTGCGGATTCCGCGCGTCGCTTCCCCTTTGGATAGTTGCGACACCAAGGATTTGAGGGCCGATCGATCCATCGTATCGAACATCCGGCTGATGGCTTCTTGCTGCAACTGTTCGGTTTGGAATGGATCGGACAACGTCCAACCGGGTGGCAGTTTCAACTCCAGGGCAAACGAACGCGCCAGTTGTGAGTAAAAACTGTCGAGAGTACTAACCCGAAATCGGTGAAGGTGTGAACAGAGTCGGCCAAGTTGATACCGGACGGTATCGCGAGTGATTTCCAGCGGTTTCAGCACGCCAACCAAGCGAACGAAACCTTCCTCGCTTTCGACCCCATCAGCCAGCCAGGATAGGATCCGGTGCAAAATCTCCCCCGCCGCTTTCCTCGTAAAGGTTGTGGCCAAGATCGAATCGAGCTCTTGATCCGTAAAGAGCAATCGCAACGCACGCGAAGCCAAGTTGTAGGTCTTGCCGGTCCCGGCCGAAGCTAAGATCATTTGGGGCGAAAACCAATCCTTGTCCGCTTGCCCTTTGGCCAGATGCTTTTCGAGATGAAGTTTGCTAGGTGGTCGATCTGCAAGGGGATAGGGTCTTGTTGCGAAAACTTTGTGTGATTCATCCAACCGAAGCTTGTGCGCGTCGTCGCCGATCGCAATCTCCAAATTCGGATGGCTATCCAAAACGATATCCGGTACCGGATGGATTGCGGCGGCCAATTCGCGTTGGCGACTTGATTCGATTTCTTGGTTTGCAATCGATTCGTTCCATCGCCTGACTACGGGAAGTTGCGTTATCGCATTGAACTCATCGAAATTGGAGATGCCTTTGTATTTCGGTGGCCAGAACTCGCCCGCCAGGACTTTACGCGCAATCCCTTTGGCAGACTCAATCGCAAGGGCGTGTTGTTCCGGTTTGAAGTCCGCAATGATGAACTGCGTTTCGGAAGGGTTCTTTGGCAGCAAGATGTAGCCGAAGCTGACTTTGGACAGATCTTCGATCTTCAGCGTTTTGATTAATAACCCATAAAGTGGTAGTTGCCAATCTGTCCAAGTCCCATTTGGCCTCAAGTGAGCTTCCTTGGGTTTGCCTGATTGGTCACCGGTTTTGTAATCCCAAACAGCGAATCGACCATCGCGTGGGTGATAGTCAATGCGGTCAATGCGTCCGTGCACAATCATTGATTGCCCGTCTACATCGAGTGTGATCCCGTGCGACTTTTCGACTTTATGTTCGATGTATTTGATACGCCAACCCGCTGCAATCTGGGCTGCTTGATGTTCGGCAAAGGCCTCGAGGCGACGCACTGCTTGTTCTAGTTGTATTTGCAGTGCTGGGGTTAGCTTTACCCCAAACCGTTTCCTGGCAATCGTTTTGAGGTTCTCGGTCAGCCAGTCTGCAGTTGCTTTGGCATCCGTGGACGTGGCCACTGGCGAGTCAATCAGCCCTTCTAAGCACAAATGCAACAGATCGCCGAAACCACCGCCATCGAGTTCTAGCCGGTCATGCTCAAAAGCTCGGACTTTCTCAACTCGGTTCAAGTAGAAACGGTACGGGCACTGATCGTATTTTTTGAAATCGGTGACCGCCATATCGCGCACAATTTTGCTGGCGTCCGGCATCGGGATAGGGATATTGGTTTGGCCGTCGCGTGGGATCCAAGGTTCTGAGACCAGCCCATCCTCGGCGGTTTCTTTGGGCGAAAGCAACAGTTTGACCCGACGAGCCAACAGATCCGACGGTACTGCCAACAGCAAGCGACTGGGCGTTTGTGGATCACCATCGAGACTCAAGTGATTCAAAACCAGGTCGATTCGCTCGCGGGTATTAAGCATCGCGAGCAGCGCATAGCAATCGCGCGCATACCGACGGGCATTGTCCATCAAACCAAGCTCGGATCGCAATTGATTTGGCAGAAACGCATCTCCGTTGATGCTTTCTGGCACAATCCCATCGTGCATTCCGGTCAACATCAGGACAGGAGTGTCGTCGAGCGTCAACTCCAGCCATCCAAGCATTTCGACAGCGGATTCGTCTTGCGGCGGCGGAACGTTGACCGTTTCCAGTTGGCTTTGAAGCCATGCCAATGTCTCTTGAAAGGTTACTTGAGCGTCCAAGTTGGTCGGAAGCTCAGCAAGTTTCGAAAGGGCTTGATTGATTTCACTGCACGCACGAAGTGAGACGTTTCCAGCCATATCATTTCGATCGACTTGCACCCCTTCGTAGATCGACTTGATGACTTGCCGGAGGGGAGTTGCCCATTGCGTCAACTTGGCGTTGATCATTCGCAGCGGTTTCAGCCATTCGTCTAACTTGTTCAGTACCGCTAGAAATATTTCCTGCCCTTTGCTTTGCGGCCATTCGGGAACATTGACGCTGCGAATGAGGGTCGATTGCTGGTACTCGTCCAATCTGGCCAAAAAGTCATTGGGCAATAGATTCGCACCTGAATCCTCTTTGGAACTGCGGACCAACCAATCGTGAATCGCAGGCGTCCGGACCAAGCTGCTAAAAATATCGATCGAGCCATCGACCAAATAGTCACCGATCAGCTCGATGACTTGCATAGGTGGTGTTTGGGCAACGGACGTGCCGGGACCATACCGAAGTGTTATGCCTACTCGGGCCAATGTCTCTTGTAGGGCCGGCACAATCTGCGGGTCGGGAATCCCGACAGTAATGTCTTGAACCGAATAGTCATTGCCGAGATTGGCGAGTTGTGTGGCCAGTTCGTTCGCAGCGTCATTGGCACTGGAGCGAATGTGCAATTGCTCCTCGTCGATTGGGACTTCGATATCCTGCCAATATTCCGACGCCAACGTACCGTCTGCATTGAAACCAGCCGCATAAGACTCCGGCGCACCGATGAGAACGCGAACACTGTCGGCTACGACCGAAAGAAATCTTCGTTGAGCCCGATTCAAATCGACCGCTCCCACTAAAATGATTTCCAAATCCGTGCGCACTTCGTTGTTGTCGATGGCAAACCGCCGAGCGGATTGGACATCCCAAAGACCTGCAATATGTAGTTCGTCCAAGTAGGAACGTTGCAGTTTGGAGAGGACTTGCCAACGCACTTCCTCAGGCGATCCTTTGAGTTCGTTAACGACATCGTCAAAATCCACCAGATCGGAGGCCAATTCGCGATGGAGAGTGCCGAGAATGCGAGCCAAATCCATCCAAGGTCGCAATTCTGCTGAATCGGGCACTTCAAATAGAAGTGGTTTGAGCAACTCGTGATCAGCGGATCGCAAGACTTTGGTCCAGGCGAGCACTTGTTCCAAATCGCTTGCGAACGGCAATTTGGCGGAATAGAGTTTTTCCGGCAGAGTTCCAATAGTGAGCAACTCGGGGGGCCGGAGGACGAGGGATTGTTCGCTCGCTCGCGTGGCCATCAACTGAGTCAATCGCCGACCCGCGAATCCGCCTGGTAAAACGAGCAGACACGGATCCATATCCCATTTGTTGCCACGCGTGTATTGCTTTTGCAAATAGTCGCATGCGGCGTGAAGAATTGGGCCGGACCAGCCCAAGTAATGAACTTCGATGGATTGCGACTGATCGAACAGCGGCCGACGCTGACGAAATGGAATTTTGGTAGTAGACATCGTGAAATCACCTCCTTGCACAGTTCCTAACCTGAAAAAGAATGCTAGCGGAACCCGCACTCTTAATTAGGCCTACAGCGATTGACACGTTAGGTCAACGAATATTCCGATAGGAACTATTTTCGCGGAATTCCGATTAGATACAACCACCAATGGAAAGATGTGGGGGACCCCGACTTTACTCGGGGGATATTTACCATCGCTCGAAAGAATGAGCCGCAAGGCGATAGCGTGCGGGCTGGAAGGCTATTAATCGCTTGCAGCTCCGGCCCTTATGCTACTAGGATAGTGGGTCATAACCCAACGCCGTGAATGACTCTAAGAATGGAATGCGTTGGGTTACGTGGGGGCTCGTCCCCCCGCAACCCTGTTTTGGTGTACTACGTGTGAGCAATTTCCCTAGCTCCCGCCCCCTATGGCTTAGTCCGCCTTTGGCGGACTAAGCCATAGGGGGCGGATGTGTTTTCGTTTCGATCCGCGTACGTAGGACACCAAAACGGAGTCCGGTCGGGTCAAGCCCGAGCCGGACAATCACACTCGAAAAAATCCTTGACGGCGTTGGTCATACCCCCTGGTCGTAACCCCTGGGGTGAAACCCGGGCATGCTTAGGAATAAAGCTGGATGGCTTTAACAATCGCTTCCATGTCGTTTGGAACGGCAATGGCCCGATTGGCGAAGGAAGCCCGCGACACGCCACGACTTCCGAGAACTTCGTTAAACTTGTCTTGGTCGGTCGTATGATAACTGACCGTTGCCGTTGGATCTTTGAGCTGATGGCCTGTTAAGATGCAAACCACCCGGTCATCCATTCCGATGACACCTTGCTGTCGAAGCAATTTGGCACCCGCAACGCTTGCCGCGCTGGCTGGTTCACAACCGATGCCGCCCGCACCTACTTGAGCCTTTGCGTCAAGGATTTCCTGGTCTGTCACTTTTCGAACCACTCCGTCGCAGACTTCCAGCGCCCGTAAGCATTTTTTCAGATTCACGGGGCGGTTGATCTCGATGGCGCTGGCAATGGTGTCCGCTTTGCGCTTGGCTTTGTCCATTTCATCGTAATACCAACAAGCGACCTCCATGCGAGGCCGACCGCGGCTCCAGCGGAGATTTCGATGGTTATAGACCACGTCGAGCGTATCCGCCCCCGCAGCATTGATCACCGCCAACCGTGGAATTCGATCGATTAGCCCTAGTTCCTTGAGTTCCATAAATGCCTTGCCAAAAGCACTGCTATTGCCCAGATTTCCGCCTGGAACCACGATCCAATCTGGAACTTCCCAGCGGAGCGATTCGAGGACCCGGTACATAATGGTCTTTTGTCCTTCTAGTCGAAATGGGTTGATACTGTTGACCAAATAGATTCCCAGTTCTTGCGAAACTTCTTTTACCCTAGCCATGGCATCGTCGAAGTCACCCGATATTTGGACCGTCAGGGCACCGTACTCTAAGGCCTGCGAGAGTTTGCCGTAGGAGATTTTGCCCGAGCCGATGAAGATCACCGCCTTCATCAGTTGTGTGACCGAACAGTACATAGCCAGCGAAGCGCTGGTGTTTCCGGTCGATGCACAAGCTGCTCTTTTGGCGCCAACCATGTGCGCGTGCGTAAAAGCCGCACTCATTCCATTATCCTTGAAAGAGCCAGAGGGATTCATGCCTTCGTACTGGAGGTAAAGTTGCCCTTGTCGAATTCCAACGTAACGGGCGACTGAATTCGCCTGCTGGAGCAGCGTTTGTCCCTCACCCACGGTAATGACACGTTCGGCGGGCGCGAACTGAAGCAATTCGTGGAATCGCCACACGCCGCTGAATCGCAATGGCTCATGACGGCGGGTCCACATCCGTTCGAAATCGCTCATTCGACTAGGGACTTCTATGCGATCCCAGTTATAGACAATGTCCAAGAGATCGCCGCATTTTTTGCAACTCGTCAGGACTTCATCGGTTCCGAAAGTCGTATTGCAATCGGCGTTGATGCACCTTTGGAAAGCCAGGTCCGACTTAATTGCGGGTTGTGCCGGCGAGAGCGCGATTGCCATGGTAATTTGGGAAGTCTAAGGGTTCTTGAAGAAAGGTTCAAAGCTGCAACAAGAAATCGGCATTTTAAGTCTGCCAAACCCCTCATTTCTGGAATATCCGTCAAGGCCACCAAATGGATATTCTGCCCAGCTTATGGAATCAGTATAGTTTACCTCTTAAAAGGGTATTTCGGAAACGACAGTTGAAATTCCCTGTCTGACAATTTCCAACCCTTCCTATCCAATGCATCCTATGCCTAAGACCGTGAAGATCGCAAAAGGAACACTTCCGTCCATTCCAATTAGCCATGTTGCCATTTTCGGAATCTTGTTGGTCGCTGGGGCCGCAGCGGATTTGCTGTCAAAGCAATGGGTCTTTGCTTGGCGTGGCCTTCCTCAACAATTGCCTCCCTGGTGGCTGATTGAACCGTATGTTGGAATTGAGACGGCAGTGAATCAAGGAGCCCTATTCGGCATGGGGCAAGGACAGGGTTGGCTCTTTGCGAGCTTGTCACTGTTGGCGCTAGTTGGAATCTGTGTTTGGTTGTTTGTCTTTAAGGCCGCTGAATCGAAGTGGTTGCTATTCGCGATGGGACTGGTAACAGGTGGGATCATTGGCAATCTCTACGATCGATTGGGCATTCCCGCATTGCCAGGCGAATTGAGAGGTGGTGTCCGAGACTGGATTTTGTTTCGATACCAAGAATATGTTTGGCCAAACTTCAACATCGCTGATTCGTTGCTCGTGATAGGGGCGATCATGTTGGCTATTCATTCGCTATTTCTGAGTCCTGCGGAACAGAAAAAACAACTGACGGAATAAAAAACGACCTGAGTCCTGGTGCGACAGACAGCATTGTCGCCTTTTGCTCCTAGGCTAGGCTGTGAATTTATCAGCATGTGGCTGAGCGAGGCCGTCGCTCAGGTTTTGCAGGCCAACGAGCGAAGGGCCTCGCTCGTCCACGATTGTCGGCTTTTGCTCCGCAAAAGTGCGTTTGCTTGGCGCACTCTCGCAGAGCTAAAGGCGACAATGGAAATCACGTCGAAGACCGACGATCCGCGAAGCCACAGCGAGGGGAAAGCGCTCTTCACGAACAAAATCACAGCCTCTCTGAGGTACGAAGGGCGTGGTTGCATCGCATCCATACGTTTCAAGCCATGTGCCTTGGAACGAGTGCCCAATTTGCGTTAATAGTAGCTACTCAAGAGAAAAAACTTCAGCCCCAGCTGCTGTTCCGGACGCATTCCAAATAGCGTAATCAATGCTATTCGAAACGTAACTGATATGCCCGTCACAATATGCAGCCACAATGCCGCCGGTATGAAGACTGCGTGCGCCCATCATCCGAGGTCTTGTCGCAGTACTTGCGGTGACACAGGGCATAAGGGGGGTCACGGTCGGCGTGCAGTTTCCGCCTGTCACAACATCTGGCAAAGTGCTGTTGGGAGGAAGATAAGTCACGAATCCAGATGCATTTCCCCACCAGCTAAAACCCCGCAAGTCTGTGCCTCGGCCCTGAAGCACTTCGGAAGCGAGCAAAGTCGAAGACAAACCGTCTGTAATCGCCGCCAGCTTTACATTTTTTCCGTAGACACGTGTCCAAGTGATAGCCTGAGCAAGGTTGATAGGACCGTCGTCGCTGGTTGAACCGGTGTACATTGAAAACGGAGCACCTAGAAATGGAATGCCATTGAGCGTCGACTGAAAGAAACTTGTATTGCCATAATTAACACCATAGTTATGGTTGGTGATGGCAGAGAGCGTTGCGCTCGAACCGATAGGCGCGTTGGGAGTATCGCTTGGGCAAGTCAATGTGGGAATTCGAGAGCTTGCCACTGGTCTATTGACAGCAGCGCCGTACCTCGGCCCCCAGTCGGCACCGCCTTGATTTTGGTAAATGTTGGACAGGTTGCTCAGTTCCATAAATGGCAAAACTGCGACTTGCCAAGTCCCCCAGCAGCAACCGTAAGGACCAACTCCGCCTGGAAAAGCTTTGTATGCACTTTCATAATTGTGCATCGACAAACCAAGTTGCTTCAGATTGTTTTGGCATTGCATTCGCCGCGCGGCTTCTCTCGCCGCTTGGACTGCAGGCAGGAGCAACCCCACCAGAATACCGATAATGGCAATGACTACCAATAACTCCACCAACGTAAAAGCTCTTCGTTTTGTTCGCATAGAAATGACTCCAAATTACTGACAAACATGAAAAATTCCACTAAAAACACGATAAACGGAAAGGAACGATCAACTAGAAACGAACGACTGTTCGAGTAGACTTACTACGGTATTGCAAAATCAAACTTGTTGGGCGCCGAGGACTTGACGGTGACTTCCTGCTTGGATTTTGAATTGTATTCAGGAGGGATCATGTCCTTGGAGACGATGTTAGCGCCCGTTGGTCCAGGCAGTCCATCCGGTGAATCCGCTGGAGTCCGACCGTCTCCGGACGTGATCAGTACTTTGTACGTTCCGGGCAACAGACCTTGCATGGCAGGAATCTCATACTTGCCTTTCGAAATGGTAGCACCCGATTTTCCTGAATCCGAAACAAATTCGATGACTCCCTCCTCGAGAGGCTTACCCTTCAGAGTGATATTGCCGTCGATCGCCATCCTTCCATCCGATCCTCCGCAACCAAAAGTAATTGGCAGTAGCAGAGACAGCAAACAGACGATCTGTAAAGTCGCGCGATGCACAAATATCATCTTGAGATTCCCAGTTTATTATGACGATGCAGGTGTAGAAGAACTGCAGTTCCCAACCATTAAAATGGAAGAAACTTCGTAATGCCATACGTTGCATTGGGCGAAAAATTGCAAGTTCTGGAGAAGAAAGAATCGAACGTATCAAATTTCGGCGGATTAGTCAAGGAAATGGCTGGAATAGCAAATCCGTGTGCAAGTTCCTTGTGACAGCTCAGTTTTCCGGGCGCGAAACTCGTCAAGTGTTTCGGACTGCTTGGCGATAACCGAATGTCTTGACGACGTCATCCGGTCCACCCTCCTTGGATTCGCGAGCCTCCCAGACAGATCGAAGCTGGCTACCCAGGACGACCGCCGGGCCAGCCGGATTAGGTGCAATCGCTACGGATTTTGGTGGCGAACATCGAAAGCACCCGGATTCTTGGTAGTTTCTGGCAGTTCCTAAGCTGAGACGGTCGCGCCACATTGTTCTGTATTTCGATAGAATGCAAGTTACGTTGACGAGAACTTCGCTACCTCATCATTGACCTTCATGAACGTTGCAAATCCCTACAAAACCGTTATCGGCCTCGAAGTACACGTCCAGCTCAAGACACAAACGAAGCTGTTTTGTCGGTGCAGCACGCAGTTTGGCGCATCTCCAAATACTCAGGTCTGTCCGGTATGCCTGGGACTGCCCGGGGCACTACCTGTTCTGAATGCCAAAGCCATCGATTTGGCAGTTCGAGCCGGAATCGCTCTCCACTGTACGATTGCTCCCTATACCAAATGGGATCGAAAAAACTATTTCTACCCAGATCTGCCCAAAGGCTACCAAACGAGCCAATTCGATCTGCCCATTTGTGGCGGCGGGTACCTTGAGATCGATTCCCATGATCCAGTTACGGGTGAGCCGACTCGCAAGAAGATCGCGCTCGTTCGAGCCCATCTTGAGGAGGACGCTGGAAAAAGCATGCATGACGAGGTGGCTGGTCGAGCGGATACCCGAATCGATCTGAATCGAGCTGGAACACCACTGCTAGAAATCGTTTCCGAACCCGAGTTGTCCAGTGCCGAGGAAGCGAAAAATTACTTGACCGAGATGCGACTGTTGATGATGTACTTGGGCATAACCGATGGCAACATGCAAGAGGGCTCCCTTCGCGCCGACGCCAATGTCAACTTGCATTTGCAACGAGACGGCCAGACGATTGCCACCCCCATCGTAGAAATCAAAAACCTCAATAGTTTTCGCGCCGTCGAGCGAGCAATACTATACGAATCAAAACGTCAATTCGCCGAGTTTCAAAGAACCGGGCTGACCATAGGCCAATCGCCCAAACAAACCCATGGGTGGAATGATGCTTCTGGCGAAACGGAAATGCAACGTGAAAAAGAAGACTCCGCGGACTATCGTTACTTTCCTTGTCCAGATCTAGTGCCGGTCATTTTGACCGAGAACGAGATCGAGTCGTCAAAGGAGTCGGCAAGCAAAACGCCTGCTACCGTGCGAAAGTCTCTCATCGAAACGCATTTGCTCAAGCCAAGCGAGGCCGAGGTTTTGGTTCAGCAGGGACGTGCGGTGATTGAGTATTTCGAATCGTTAGTGGAACAAGGGGCTTCGCCAAAGCGAGCCACCTCCTGGATGCTTCAAGATGTTCTGCGGTACCTCAATGAAAACAATGCCGAAATCAGTGCTTACCCAGTATCTGCCAACTCGCTGGCAAAACTGCTAGTTGCGATTGAGATGGGAAAACTGGACACAACCAAAGGAAAAGAAGCGCTTGGCAAATTGGTGGCGGAACCAGCCTTGTCGGTCGAACAGGCAATCGAGTCCCTAGGGATTGCTCAGGTCGACGCCAACGAGTTGGAAACGCTCTGCAAGCAACTGCTGGCTGAGAATCCAGAGGTGATTGAAAAAGTTCGCGGCGGAAACGACAAAGCCATAGCCTCGCTCGTTGGCCCCGCTAAAAAGAAGAACAAGAACGTGGATCCAAGACAAGTTCAGGAGACATGTCGAAGACTCATTCAATCGGCCAGCATGTAGTTTGCTGCTAGCCTTACCTAATTCGAAACTGAATTCGTGTGAATTCAGCCACACTTTCACAATCCCCTTCAAGGCTCGACTCATGAATCCATTTCGTTTTAAGTCGCTGCTCGGATTTTGCAGCGTTGTCCTATCATGCGGGTTCATGGCTTGGGGGCAGGAGCCAAAGCCGACCGCAATTTCGAATGTCCAATCCCCAGAATGGATAAAATCCTGGATCGATACCAACCTGCCTGCGTTGGTAGAAGACTACTGGTGGCTCCATGAGAATCCCGAACTCTCTTACCAGGAAGTGGAAACGGCCAAATACGTTGCCGCTGCATGGAAGAAAGCCGGATTTGACGTAACGACAGGCGTAGGTGGTCACGGTGTTGTCGCGTTGTTGAAAAATGGGGCGGGACCAACCCTAATGCTTCGAACGGATCTCGATGCGCTGCCAGTGAGTGAAGTCACAGGTCTGCCGCGAGCTTCCACGAAGAAGACGACGCTCGCTTCCGGTGCAACTGCAGGCGTCATGCACGCCTGTGGGCACGATGTCCATATGACGAATTTGATCGCGGTGGGTCGATTGATGGCGGCAAACAAAGACCGTTGGCGAGGTACGTTGATGCTGATTGGGCAACCGGCCGAAGAGCGTGGTGGCGGTGCTCAAAAGATGCTGGACGACGGTTTGTTTACCAAGTTTCCAAAGCCTGACTTCGCATTGGCTCTCCACTGCGAAGCATCCAAAGCGACCACGGTTGCTTTGCGAGAAGGTTATATGATGGCAAATGTGGACAGTGTCGACATCGTCGTCAAAGGCCGCGGCGGTCACGGCGCAGCCCCCAATACCACGATCGACCCGATCGTTCAGGCTGCAGAATTGGTGATGAGTTTGCAAACGATCGTGAGCCGTGAAGTCAAGCCGACGGAGCCTGCGGTCATCACCGTTGGCGCAATCCACGCGGGCACCAAGCACAATATCATCAGCGACCGATGCGATCTGCAGTTGACTGTTCGCAGCTACACTCCAGAAGTTAGAAAGTTGTTGATCGATTCTATCCATCGTAAAGCCAAGGCCATCGCAGCGGCTTATGGTGCTGAAGAGCCAATCATCACACTCTCCGACGGAACGCCGGCTCTTCACAATCACATCGAGCTGACCAAACGACTTCGGAAAACGCTTGAAAACACTCTTGGAAAAGACCGAGTGGGTGAGGCCGATCAAGTGATGGGAGGCGAGGATTTTAGCCAATTCGGTATCGCAGGCGTACCCAGCGTGATGTACCGGATTGGAACCATTGAGTCTGGACGATTCGATGCCATGCAACGTCGCGGGCAAACTCTCAGTTTGCATGCGCCGGACTACTATCCGGATATCGACAAAACATTGCCTACGGCCATTCTGACCATGGTTTTTGGGGCTGTGGAGCTATTGGCAGAACTGAAGCACACCGAGGATTCGCTGCAGACAGTTAAAGAGCGGATCGCTGACAAGAAGGCGGTCCTGGTGGATGTTCGAGAATTGGTGGAA
Organism: Pirellula sp.; assembly: GCA_043743995.1. GTDB lineage: Bacteria > Planctomycetota > Planctomycetia > Pirellulales > Pirellulaceae > JBKCUI01. The sequence goes on from JAYTVM010000439.1 coordinate 17,775, forward strand.
TGGAACGACGGGCATATCGAGGGGGCAATTCATTTGCCGTTTCGAGATCTACAAGACAAATTCGACGCGACCGCGGTGCGAGAAAAGTTGCCGAAGGACACCATCCTCTACACCCATTGCATGGTTGGATTTCGAGCGTTGAAGGCGGCTAAGATTTTAGAAAAGCAGGGATACGAAATACGGCCATTAAAACCAGGATACAAAGAACTGCTCGAAGCTGGTTTCAAAAACGAAAAATAGCATGTCCAATGCCCCCGAGTTTACTCGGGGGATCTTTACCCTCCCTCTAGAACAGAAGGTCAGAACCCCTGGCGTAAAGCCAGCGGCATGTCCAATGCCCCGGAGTTTACTCGGGGGATTCTTACCCTCCCTCTAGAACAGATGGTCAGAACCCCTGGCATAAAGCCAGCGGCATGGTGCCAATGCCCCCGAGTTTACTCGGGGGATCTTTACCCTAAGCTCTAGAAGGATCCTTCCCCAATCAACAATTCTCCATCAGCCCGGTTTCCAAGTTGACTAAAGAGCTTTGGCTCAATGTTAATAGACAAGAACCGAACGGATCCATCCGCAAAAGCAAAGTTTGCTCCGCCGGTATGGTAGCTGCTAAATCCGCCTACCGCTAAGGAGCCTGGTTGCTCCGAACCTGTAGTTGGCTCGCGTCTCGTCGTCGTGCGCGACGGCGCCAAGAAACTACCCGTATTGCGAAGTGTGGCACGGGTGCCAGAAGCCCATCCCAAATTATCCGGGCCACTTAGCATCTCTCCAAGAAGTATCGTCTGCGAGGACCCGTCCAAAATCTGACTGAAACGCAAACGGCTGTTCAAAAAAAGAACGCCATCATTATTGGCGTCAATTGGCGATTCGGTGCTATGGTGACAGCCTGCATAATTGCTTACGGCTACCGATTGTTCGTCACCCACGCGATTATTCTCAGGTGATGACGGACAAATAATGGTAGGGATTGTCCGTCGCAGTGCCTCCTGGTTTTCGGCCGCGTACGCACCGGCTGCTTGATCGAAATGACTGAATAGAGCGGACTGCTCCATTTGCGGCAATATTTGGACAATCCAGCTCACGTGTCGGCCTATGGGCTCGTTCCTGACAGGTCCATTCTCATTGATGACCCCTGACGGAAAGTGCTCGGTGTTAAATTCGTGCGTATGTACCGCAAGTCCAAGCTGCGACATATTATTCATGCATTGGCATCGTCGAGCCGCTTCCCTCGCCGCTTGAACGGCGGGTAAGAGCAATCCGACCAATATCCCAATAATGGCGATTACGACCAGAAGTTCAACCAGCGTGAACGCGGACTTCCCCCTCATTGTCCCTCTGCTGGGTTTCGCGGAAAAAATGCAACATGGAATGGCATGGAACATGGAATAGGCCTTTCGGAAACCGGGACGAATTCGAAGAATCATTATTTTGTCTCTGTAGCAGAGTGTGGTAGATTGATAGTAAATACGTGGCTGCGTTGCATGCGATCATGGCTATCCGCCGTAGTGGCGAGCGTCGCAATGACTTCGACATGCTTGGATTGAGCGTCCTCTTCGGATGGTTGTAATCGGATTTCGACCATTGCGTTTTCGAAAGATCGAGTCCCTAACTTCGGGAGCCAAGTTTCACCTTGGTACTCCTGCGATTTTCCGAATTGGCGTACGGCTCTCTGTACGCCAGCTTCACACAAGAGCTCCGTTTGAAGGAGCTGTCGCTGCATTCGAACCTCCACCCGTCCACGCAGGGAAGACTGTATGGTCGTCATGACCAAGGTAATCACAACGCCGAGGCAAGCCAAAACGCAAATCAGTACCGTACCTGAGCGAGATTTCAAAGTCGCTTTTTTCATTCGGACACCTTGCTAATGTGTTCAAGTACCTGCCAACGACCCAGCACCGCTTCAACATGCAAGTCGACCCGCTGCATGGTCTCTTGAAGTCCTGTCTCACCGCGAACCGTCAGCGTAGCTCGATCTGGCTCTTGTATCACCTGAAAGATTAAAGACGCATCCTCTGCAAGCGGATAGCGTTCCTGCTCATTTTCATCCGAGGTGTGTTTTCGTAACCGAATGACCGAATTGTTTTGAACGACGTAAGTGATCTGCGAATCGTCCGCACCGTTTAGGGCCAGCGTACCCTCTGTATCGATCTTCAAATCGGTCGCCAAATGAACATCGCGACGAAAGTTCTGAGCCAGTTGATCTAATGTGCGACTGCTGTCCGACCGGTGCCGCGACCGTTCCGTCAGCATCATGGTCTGATGAACCAGACTGATTGCCAATAGCATGACTGCGCTACCCGCCGACATACTCAGTACTAGCTCTATCAGTGTCGATCCATTGCGTTGTTTCATGGTAACTCTCTCTTGGCTTCCGACTTCTCTGCGGCGGAATCCGCCAATCCGGCGGGATCGGTATTGAGCCACCCCACGAGCGATATCGGGACCGATTGGGAACCGCGATCCCAATTCAAACTCAAAACCAAACGTGTCCCATCTTGGTCACGAATCATCTCCCCCTCGAGTCGCGCACCTGGCAATGATTGGACCACATTCGCTGAGGGCTTGAGGCTCGGCAGAGCATCTTCGCAGCGGGCGACTTCGAGACCACTGAGGAACTCCATTTGGTTGGCTAACTCATGGAAAGCCAGTCGATACTGTCGTGTACTTTGCCATACCCTGCCAATCCGAACCGTTAGCGGAGCGACCAGCCCAATCATACTAACGATCAGTGTGGCAGCCACCACCACTTCCGTGATTGTAAGTCCGCGACGCAAATGGGTTCTACGTTGATTCATATTGGCCGCCTCATCCCGCTAAGGACTGAACCATATTCGTTAGGACACTAAAGTAAGAAAAACAAATCCACAGAACAATTGCCGCAAAGACAAGAATGACGACCGGGTGAAGGAAGGTCGTAAGCATCACCATCCTTTGTTTCGCAATTTTTTGCTTGACGGTCGCCAAGCGACGAAGCGTCCAGGACTGCACGTTTCGATTGGATGATCCCGTAACCGCTTGAAATTCCTCTGGTGAAATGATCTTTGCATCCACCAGACTAGACCAGGCAGGTGCGCCTTGCTCGACTTCGTTTCGTGCCATCAGCAGGCGTTGCCGAATGTTTCTGTCGAAGTGGTATTTGGCTAGCGTAGAAAGTGAACCAGCAAGAGGTCTTCCTGCTTCGACTGTGACAGAAAGCATCCGCAACAACTGCGCAGAACGTGACAACGATGTTCGTCGAAACAGGCGATCTTCGACTTCGCGTCGGAAAAACCGTCGAGAACGAGAGGACCAAACGAACCACCCCAATGCGAAGAATGCCAGACCTATCCAAAAAGCGTAAGCAGAGACAAGTTCCCAAAATACGAGGAGGCGATAAAACGAGATCGGTGGTTTCATCTCAAACTCGTCCAAAACCTTACGAATGGTTGGAGAAATAAAATACATGAGGAATAGAAGAATCATGACGATCGCAGCAGCCAATACAGCCCAGTAACCTCGAGCATTGATCTGCATCGTACGCGCCTCGTCCACTTCTGGTTTCTCAGTCGCAAGCAATTGCTCATAGGTCTGTGCAAGCGTACCGGACTGGCTGCCATATCTCAGTGCCAAAACAACACTTTGGCTTAAGACATCGGGCGTTTTTTCCAACGCATTTACCAAAGTCGTATCCGCATTTAGTCGATGAGCCAATTGAAGGAGTCTTCGTCGATATCCTCCGCGATGCTCAACGGCCAAGGCACCCACCAACGGTTTCGGATCAAGACGCTCGGTATTGCATATCGCCAGAAGACTCAAAAGCGAGTATTGCTTCGATTCTAACTTTTCTCCTGGCCACCAAGGTGACAAATACCATGTCGGACCTGACTTCTTCCAAAATGGCGCACGGGACACCTGGCCTGAAGTTGACGCACGAAGAATTGCCTTGATTTCTGACTTCCATTTATCAAACATGTTTACCAGGTCCTTTCTATCCGCTTAGACCGGTAATGAGTGAGATCAATGGCATGAAAATGGCAATCACCACATACCCAATACAGAGGCCAATTCCAACGATCGACAGCGGCGCCAAAAAGCCTTCGGACCAACTAAACCTCAAGCGTACTCGATCGAAGTAGATAGCCGAAACTTGCCGGAGCAACGCGATCGAAGGCCCTCCGTTTTGCCCAGCCTCCAATGCTTGGACAACTAAACTTGGGAAATTGTGCGCAACCGCGGAATCGTATCTGAACTTTTCCGACGTCCCAATGTCCTTGCTAAGCGCTCTTGACGCATGGCGAAATAGTTTGCTTTGACTGGATCGTCCAGCGATGACGATTGCCTCTTGAAGCGGCGCGCCAATATTGAGCAACTCGGCCAAAGTGGAAGTGAAGCGGGCCATCGCCTTGACATTTTCTGTCGAGCCCGTTGATAAACTTCCAAAAAACCAGTTCGACTCCGTTTCACGTCGTATCCAGTGAAAAAATCGTCGCAGCCCCCATGCCACCGCCAAGGCAGCCAGAATCGACAGGCAGGTTAAGATTGGCTGCTCCCGGATTGGACGACTCATTGACAGGACTGACCGAGTCGCAAAAGGTAACTTCAACTCAAACTCCCGAAACATCTTCTCAAACGTCGGTATGACGGTTATCGAAAGAAAGACGAACATCAAGATCGCACTTCCGAAGATCACCAGGGGATACGCAAATGTACGCCATTTGCTCCTTCGATTCTCTTCGGCAAAGGTCACGTCGCTCAGGATCTGTCGGAAACCCTCTGTCGATCCGTCTACGGCAAAACCACGTAGCAGAAGAGGCAGCCAAACGGCTTTGGATCCTTCTCCAATAAACTGTTCGGTTGAGGCATCTCCGCGCAATGCAATAACTAACTCGCGAACATCCTTACCAATCTGTAACGATTTCGTTTCTTCAGCAAACGCCTCAATGGCATTGGCCAACTTCGTTCTGCGTGCTAAAGCCGCATCAATACGTTGATAGAATTCCGGGCGTTGAATTGTCTCTGCCATTTCGATTACTCCTTACGGGCGGCTTAAAGAAGTAAGGAGCTCTATCATCGGACCAAAGAGACTCAATCCGAAACCCAACACGAGTATCCCACCCAAGAGTGACCCCATCAAAACCGGAAGCCAACTCCGCCATTGCGACGCACGCGACTGCGCAAGATCGCGATAGGCAAGGGCCGAACAATGCAAGGCAGTGGCTCGGTCCTCTGGACTCACATCATTGCCAAACGCCCATTTCAATAGCGATGGCATTCCAATGGGGTTAGTGTTAGTTTCCACTGCTTGCAAGTTCCGCGTCGCCCGGTCGCTAGGAATATCGCCCAACATCATGCCTGCTTGCTCGACCGAATGTTCATGCTCCATCAGATTGGCAAAACCCTCTGCGTAGTTGGCTCTCTGAATCGCTTCCAAGACACCTCTTCGTCCTGGAAACCTGAACAAGCTCCATCGTGAACGATGCCTAGTCAAAATCACCATGTCCAAGACAATCAAAAGTGGTACTGCCGTACCCCAGATCCAGACGAATTGCCTCAGCATCGTCAACCATTGCATTCCCCATGCGGGTGCGGAGCCAATTTGGAAGTGGATGGCTTGGAGTTTGGGTTCAAGCTGGAGCACTAGAAAAAGAAATCCCAAGTAAACCATCCCCAACAGGATGAGCGGCTGCAAAAAGGCGATGTTAACCCCTCGCTCTATCTCACGACGCCCACTTGCGCAGTCGCTCAAGGCAGCGAGCGCCTCGGTCGACTCATCGCAATACAACCAAGTTAACAAGGAAGAGCGATATTGCGACGGCAGTTCCGGATCGGATTCAAGAACCTGCCGGAGCGTCATTCCTCGCGCCATCCCAATCGCTATTCCAGAATTGATCTTAGCCAGCGATCCCGATAAATCTTCCGTCCTCCCTGATACATCCAACGCGATCGGTACTCCCGCATTAGCCAACTTCAACAAGGTTGCGTTGAACGCTAACACGTCATCGAGTTTCGGTTCGTCCGTCGAGGAAACGCTCATCGGGTTTTAAACACAACCATCGTTTGGTAAAAGCATCGAAGAAAGAAAGTGACAGTTCGCTCCGCTGCGACTGACGAACAAGATGATGCGCCTCAATGAGATTTTTATCTAAAGCGGCAAAGCAAATTCCGCAGTTTCTAAAGAGACAGGCAAACCGATTCCTTTTGCTTCCTTCGGTTAGAAACCGACGGTAGCCCAAACTATGCGCAAAATCATTTGCGTTTTAAGATTTGCGTCGAAAATCGCGAGGCCTGATTCTGTCTCATTTCGCTAAACGCTTCGATCAGTCCCCAATCGATTCCAACGCTCTTTTTCTGTGCAATTTCCAATAGTTGCAAAGCTGTCGGCGAGGTAACTCTGTCATGCCAGGACGCCATCCGGTCAATCACCGGGAGACTGACACATCCCAAAATCGCAATCGTCAGTGCAAACTTAGCCAGCACAAACGTTCCCCTGCGATCCGAGCTGTAATCGCGCGCAGCCTCGAGCGTGTGCGGCCGCAAGTTGTCTGAGGGGATTACGTAGGCGCCAGCAGATTGAACCGTTGCTTCAAGCAGCTTCAGAAATTCAGGCGAGACTCTGTTCTCGCCGAAATCACCGAAATCGCCGAAATCACCGTTTTCGCCGAAATCGCAATCTTCGCATCGAATGTCAGTCACAATAAAACCTCCACCGTCTGCGATCGCAGGTCGCAAGCGAGTTTTTGCATCGCATACCTGTAACGACTGGCTGCCGTAGCGACGGGAATACTCAACACTTCCGCAATCTGAGCGAACGTCAATTCCTCCCAGATCTTTAAAACAACAACCTCGCTTTGCTCAACAGGCAAAGAACGAATCGCGAGCCAAACCGCTCGATGCGATTCTTCTTTTTCGACTTCATCGACGGTCCGATGAGTTCGCAGATCCGTCAAGTTGCTGACTGTCACTACGCGACGCTTACGGCGAAGGATGAGCAATGACTCGTTGCGAACCATTTGCAACAAATACGGCCAGGGGCTGTCAGCACGGCTCAATAACTTAGCATTGCCAACGACGCGTACCAGTGCAGCTTGAACCGCATCTTCGGCATCGTGCTGATTGCGAGTAATGGTGACGGCAAATCGCACCAAACGCATTGAGGTCAAGTCGTAGAGCCCCGACAACGCCGCAGCACCACTTTCGGCGATGCATTGGGCACTTTCTCGAACGCGGTCAGAAAAAGAGGCTGGATTGCTCATGACAATGCTTTAGGATGCACGAAGTACGAGGATTTGTCTAATTAGAACAAAAATAATAAGGAGAATCATGGACAAGTTGACGATTTGGCCTTTCAGGTTGGCCGGGGGCTTTCCTGGGCTAGTCAAGTTCATTATTTTTCCTTTTCTTGTAACTTCCTCGCGCACCGTCAGACATCGTTTTTCAAACTGTTTTTGAAAACCGTCTGCGGCCAATGGGTTGTCGTCTTCGAAACGAGTCCATACGGCGGTTGCTCGAATCGTACATTGTCAAGCGTACAGGTCACATTTTTTTGCCAGTTAAAGAGTGAGTAGGGATCTAAGGGACAGCACAATGTAGTGGGGTTGGCAGAAAGAGGATCGTACCGGCTCCCTCACATCCCTTTGGAATAGCATCACCAGAAATCTTCTGAGGCGACGCCTTATTTCGCGTGCAGTTCCATGACCTCACGTGTTTTCTGCACCGAGATCATCATCTTCAATAGCAGCGTCATCACGATCAGACCCACTGCCCAAATGCCGGCGGTGATCTTCCATTCCGTAAGACTTGGCGTGTACTCGACGATCTGATGAAGCGTGCTCGGGATAAAACCTGGAATAATAAGCCCCATTCCTTTCTCGATCCAGATCCCAACAATGCAACAAAGACAGGCCAAGATGCGGGCAGGGCTTCGTTCCAGTGCAGACTTGGTAAAAAAGAGCACCGTTCCAATCAGATTCAGCGCGATGGCAGTCCAAATCCACGGGACAAGTCCACTGCGACCATGGCTTCCAAAAAACAAATACTTGGCCGCAGCCAAGTGACTACCTCCCGTGTAGAACATGGTGAATATCTCGCTCGCCAACATGACCAAATTGACCGTCATCGCCACACGGATGATTTGAATAAGCAATCGCGCCGGCGCGGGAGACGCGGTGTAGCCCGTTGTGATTCTGAGAACCCGCATTACGAGAATGATGAACGAGGGTCCACTAACGAACGCAGAGGCCAAGAATCGGGGAGCGAGCAACGAAGTGTTCCAAAATGGGCGACCGCCAAGACCGCAATATAGAAATGCAGTTACCGTATGGATACTGATGGCCCAAGCAATCGACAGCATTACGAACGGTATATACCAAGTTGGATTTGGTCTCTGACCCAAAAACCGCATGTAAAGCAAATATCCGACAATGTGCAGGTTGATCAACAAATAGCCATTGAGCACGATCACGTCCCAAGTCAACATCGACATGGGCCAATTGAAGCGACCGATGCCCGGTAACATATGCCAAAACCGATCCGGTCGCCCTAAGTCAACAAGCACACTGAGCGTGCACATGATAATGGCGGAAATTGCTACTATCTCGCCGATGATAACGACTTTGTGCATCTCTTCGTCATCGTACAAGTATGCGGGGATTACCATCATCACACCACCGGCCGCCAGCCCGACGCAAAAGGTAAAATTGGCGATGTACAATCCCCAACTCACATGATCGGTCATGTTCGTCACGATCATGCCGTCCGCCACTTGCACAGCCCACGCATTTGCCCCTACTAACGCGATGGCAGTCAAGGCCAGCATCCATGCGTAGAACGGCAGGTTGCCGTTGGTCGCTTCGCCAAGTGCCCACCACAAAAACTTTGGGTAGTTTCGCACGGGATGGGAACTCAACGGATCTGTGCTTGCGTCAGCGGTCATGTTGAATCAGGCTCATGAATCGAAAAAGTAAAAGAAACTTGGTTGTGTGCCAAGCTCTTCCTTCAATACAAAGACACGTTTATTCTTGATCACCCAATTGATATCGGACTCCGGGTCATTGATGTCGCCGAAAACGCGAGCCCCCGTAGGACATGCTTCCAAGCATGCGGGTTGTCGACCTTCTCTGGTGCGATGCAGGCAAAAGTGGCACTTTTCCATTGTTCCTTGGGGACGAATCCGATTGGACAAATAGCCCTGATTCGGATTGACCTCTTCGGCGCGGAGCTCTGGCTTTTCCCAATTGAAACGCCGTGCATGATAGGGACAGGCCGCTTCACAATACCGGCAGCCAATGCACCAGTTGTAATCCACCACCACTATGCCGTCTTCTTCTTTCCAAGTCGCTTCGACAGGACATACGGTCACGCAGGGTGGGTTGTCGCATTGCTGGCACTGGACGGGCATATAAAACTTGTCGTCCTGCGGAACTGTGTGATCGAACAGCGTTGTCCCTTTGCCCAGATCCAGCGATCCCTTGGACATCTCCAACACGCGGATATAGGATTGGTCCACACCGCGATGATGATTGTTTTCCTTGTTGCACGCTTCCATGCACTTGCCGTTGCCGTTGCACTTGCTCAAGTTGATTGCATAGGCGAATTTGACGCCCGGTATAGGGCGCTGATCGGAGATGGTGACGTCGGCCCCGTATTGCTGCTTCGTCTCTGCGGCGAGTCGCTTGAAGACTGCCGTTTTATCGTCCTCGGTCAGTTCTTTGTAATGCTGTTGCAGGAACTCGCTGACAGAAACATTCTCGGGGATGGTCGTCAACGGCCAAATCGCCTTGCCAAATGCCGCCAGCCCGAGCGTCATGGCCACGCCCTTGAGTGCGGTACGCCGAGTCGATCCGTTGTCCAAGATCGACAAAGTGGGGAGCGGTGGTTTGGTTGGGCTCGACGGCGAGTCGCTGCTATTCATGATGCTCTCCGTTGTGACTTTCTAGAAATCGATCTCTTGGCTTGAACGTTGGATTCATCTTCGGAAACTTAGGTTGGTGCGGATTGTGACAATCGACGCAATTGTTCCGAACCCTAGGTCCACGACTCAAATCCCAATACCCTGTCATTCCACCATGGGCTCCATGATCGTAGTCGCGACGCTGCGTTCCGTGGCATTGAGAGCAGAGCGACATCACCTCTTGGAAACTCAAGGGTGTCCCGTCTGCGAGATGGAGCGTGTCGTAATCCTTCGGATTGTGGCAAGCGAGGCAAGTAAGATTGCCGTGCGAGAAACTCATGCCTTTGTGGAACTCATCCAGATCGGCAGTGGAGCGATTCGCAATGTTCGGCTCGCGAGTGGTATGGCAAGTCGAACAAGCAACACTCAACTTTTCGCCGTGCATGCTCGCCAAGCCAATGTCCATTCTAGGAGGTCCCGCAGGCTGTCGGATAGTGATCTGGTTCTTTACGCTCTTTGTCTTTGGCGAATCTTCGGCGGAGCTTAGAGACTGCGACCTCGGGTTCGTCACGCTGGTCTTTTCGGAACTGTGCGAGTCTCGTGTTTGAACCCAAAGAAACGAAATGCTCAGGATTACGACGCCGAGTACGCAACTTGCTAGAATCGCAAGAAGGCTCACTCCGGACCGCGTACGCCGTACGGTCTTACCCGTTCGCACGCGCGAACGGGTATCAACCGAAGTAGGTCTGTAGCGATTTTCCGTCATAAACTTCGCAAGTCGAGTCAAAAAGTTCAAGCTCGTATTCTCCCTATCTGCAATTGTGGATAGTTTTGTCTTGTTTTATATTGCTTTGAAACGTACGTCTAGTCCGGGAGGAGTAAATCGAATGATCGCCAGCTTGGTTGCGACCCTGAAACAGGCAGAAGGATCTAGTTTTGAAGATACGCTGAATCGATTGAGGCAGCGAAATGAAATAGAGATTGGCCAAATTTATGGAGCTCGATTGCCACTCACGATCGAAGCGGAAAGCACTCAGGAACTGGAATTGTTAACGCAATGGGTGCAGGGATTAAATGGAATTCTGCACGTCGATATTGTTTTTGCATCTTTTGAACCGTCCGTAGTCGGAGAATAACGAATGGCCTTACCACAACCTGCTCAATCCTCACCCACGTTATCGTCGAATGCAGAAAGAAGGAATTTCTTAAAAACTTCGGCCATGGCAGCCGCCACGGCGGTTGCCTCTGGCTCATCGACTTGGAACCTGCCGGTGATTCAGGGAAGCGAGGGGTCGGATGACGTGAAGTGGAACAAGGCACCCTGTCGTTTCTGCGGGACCGGCTGTCACGTTCAAGTCGGCGTGCAGGACGGCAAGGTGGTGGCCGTCGCGGGAGACCGAAATGCTGAGGTGAACAAAGGGCTTCTGTGCGTGAAGGGCTACCACGTCGGTGCCGCATTGTATGGCGAAGACCGTTTGAAAACCCCACTCCTTCGTCGCGGTGACGAGTATGTCGCCATTTCCTGGGATGAAGCGATTGGCGTCATCGCAGATCGCATCGCGGCAGCCCCCAGTCAATTTGCTTTTTATGGTTCGGGCCAGTGGACAATCCCGGAAGGCTATGCGGCCTTGAAATTCATGAAAGGCGGATTGGGAAGCAATCACATCGACCCGAATGCCCGACTTTGCATGGCCTCTGCCGTAACGGGTTTCTTGGCGACGTATGGGGTCGACGAACCCGCAGGCTGCTACGACGATCTGGACAAGTGCGATGTGTTAATCATGTGGGGCAACAATCCCGCAGAAATGCATCCGGTTCTCTTCTCTCGCGTTGTCGATCGACGAAGCCGTGGCGAAAAAGTTCTCTTGATCGACATTGGTACGCGGCGCACTCGAACAACAGCTTACTGCAATCACTACTTAGAAATGAAGGGGCACGGCGACTTGGCGATCGCCAATGGAATCGCACATTTGTTGCTTGCCAAAAAGACATACAGCCAGGAGTTTGTCAGCTCATTCTGCAACTTCAAGGCTCCTGATGATGCCAATCCAAACCTGCACGGCAAGTCGATTGCGTTTGAGGAATATGCAGAGCACTTGAAACCCTACACACCCGAATACGTCGAAGTGCTTTCCGGAGTGCCGGCAGAACAAATTCGGTTGCTTGCCGACTTATTCGGAAACCCAGAATTGAAAATTACATCGCTCTGGTGCATGGGGATGAACCAGCATACGCGAGGCACTGCCATCAATTCAATGGTCCATGGAATTCACTTATTGAGCGGTCACTTCGGAAGACCAGGCGACGCGCCGACAAGTCTCACAGGCCAACCTTCCGCCTGTGGCACCGTTCGCGAGGTAGGTACTCTCTCGCATACTTTGCCTGGTGGCCGATTGGTAGCTACCCCGGAACATCGCCAGCAGACCGAAGAGATATGGAAGCTTCCACCAGGAAAAATCAATCCAGTCCCTGGATTCCATACGGTACAGATGTGGGAGTCGTTTTGCACCCCTAAGGCGGAAGGTGGCGTCATCGACACGATTTGGGTTCAAGTTACTAACCCGGGCCAAACGTTGCCGAACTTGAACAAGCTCTTCAACAAAAAGGAAGGGATGAAGGAAAAATTCCTGATCGTGTCCGACGTTTATCCGACAGCCACGACTCGACTAGCGGACTTGATACTACCGTCAGCCATGTGGGTTGAAAAGAACGGAATGTTTGGCAACTCGGAACGTCGAACGCAGCAGTGGTTCAAAATGGTAGAACCACCAGGAGAAGCAAGAGATGACTGCTGGCAGACGATAGCGGTGGCCCATCGCTTGTTCGAAAAAGGGTTCGCGGGCATGAAGGATCGGGATGGTCGGTTCTTGTTTGAAGTGCTAGATCAAGAAAGCAAGCCCGTTCCGATATGGAACTGGAAGAATTACTATGACACCAACGTCGATCAGCATCTATTTGAAGAGTACCGGCTCTTTTCGCGATTGAAGCACAAGGATTTAGCGCCGTACGCGGAGTACGTTAAAGCCAGAGGGCTTCGCTGGCCGGTGGTTCAGGTGAATGGTCAATGGACGGAAACGCGACATCGATTTGCTGGTGGACTTGATCCGTACGTAAGCAACGGAAAACGCATCCAGTTTTATCACTCAAGCACAAAAGACGATCGCGCTCAAATTTGGTTTCACCCATGGATACCACCCGCCGAAGTCCCGGATGCGGAATACCCATTTATGCTCTGCACCGGTCGGGTTCTTGAGCACTGGCACTCAGGATCGATGACGCGTCGCATTCCTGAATTGAGTCGCGCCATGCCGACGGCCTATGTGGAAATGAACGCGGCCGATGCGGCCGATGCGGGAATTCGGAACGGCGACCAAGTGATCGTCGAATCGCGACGCGGCTCTATGGAGATTCAGGCCTGGATCGAGGGACGCGGAAAACCGCCGAAAGGGACTGTATTCGTTCCCTTTTTCGATGAAACCAAGATGGTCAACAACTTGACTTTGGAAGCCGTTGATCCATTTTCCAAACAGCCCGACTACAAAAAAAGTGCGGTCCGCATCAGGAAAGTTTAGGTAGCAGTATGCAGCCAAATCAACCATCACGCATCGTTCTCCTCGTCGGAGCGTTGATCACATTCGTCGCGATTGTCGGTTATTTTGTTGGCCTACAATCGCCGATGAACCCCTTTGAGAAAACAGCACGCGTTCAAGGACTAAGTCGAATCGCTGGGGCGACACGCACGCTCGAAACGATGGAAACGGGATCCATTCCGGCTACCGATTATTCGCAAATGGGGATGGCGATCCGTGCGAAAGCATCATCAATGTTAGCGGAAAACGACAGCCCGTTTTCGACCTGGTCGATACCTCAGTACGCAACGACCGAACAAGCGGCCGTTGAGCTGGGCGCAGACAATAAAATTTCCTTGGAGGAAAAGCGATTGGCGTTGGCCACGCGAAAGAAGAACAGGGCATTCAATGGTGCGCCACCTACGGTCCCACACCCCATCGCCGAAACGTCATCCGAGTCCTGTGTCGCATGCCATTCCCAAGGTACGCAAACTGCAACGCTGCGAATTCCTAGAATGTCGCATCCGCTACTTTCTAACTGCACGCAATGCCATGTCGGAACCGCGTCTCCGGATATGCCAAATGCGATGGTTCCTGCTAACCATTTCGTCGGACTGGCTGCTCCCGAAGAAGGCCCCAGAGCATTCTCTGGGGCTCCACCGCAGATTCCACATTCAACATGGATGCGAGTCGATTGCCTGAGCTGCCATGGACAGGCAAGTCATCGAGGATTGCAAACCACACATCCGTGGCGGCAGAATTGTCAACAATGTCATGCACCCTCGTCAACGCTCGAGCAAACCATTCTGGAAAGTAACGCGAAGTTCATCGATCCAATTAACACTGGCTCACTTTAGGAATAATATCATGGATCCCTCCGAACCAAAGATGAATCGTCGCGATTGGTTCCGTTTGCGTACGTCGAGTGACGAATCAACCTCGCTGGAATCAAAACCTGAGCAAGAGGAATTTCGTAAGCCGTTGGAGTCGAATCCGGACCTTGGTTCGTCTTCGTTCATGCAGCCAATTGCTCATCCACCGAACCACGACGGAATGGACCTTGCAAAACTCCCACCCGTGCGAGAAGCACAACTATCGCTAGACGAAGTGCTTGCACTCCTAGTGGATATTGAGATGCATGGAACTGAGGTTCAATTGCTTCATCGCGAGCGGACTGCTGCACAGAAAAGAGAGTCCATGAGTAGTACCATGGCAATTGAACTTGCTCGTCAAGGGATTACCAGCGGCAGCATTGCCCGCCTGCAAATTCGGTACTCTTGGCAGGGATCGCATTGGATTGATACTTTGGAAGCACGCAGCCCTTGCTTTCGGCTCGTTCGCATTGAGCATCGCTGAAGCGACGTGTGGACGAGCGAGGCCCTTCGCTCGTTGGATTCGAATCCTGAGCGACGGCCGTTGGATTCGAATCCTGAGCGCGGGCCTCGCTCAGCCACAAAAGTCCGAACCCGTTGTGCGACCCCGCGATCGCTAGCCGAGAAGTGTCGAATGAGGAGCCTTCTTGGCGAACATACTATTTTTTGCTTTCGCTAAAAAAATCTTGTTGACTTTCCCAAGAATCGCCCCTACCATGCGAAACATAGTAGTGAGGCGGCTAAAGTCGAAATAAACCTAGCTCAACCTAGAGGGGAAAGGATCCAACGATGGAGGATGCGACTGTGGATACAACTTGGCTGTCCCAAATGCGAAAGGGCATTCTAGAGCTTTGCGTTCTGTCTGTCGTTACGCGGGAAGAGACCTATGGATATGAAATCGTTGAGACGCTTGGGAAGATCCCAGGGATGGAAGTGACAGAGAGCACGATCTACCCACTTTTAGCGCGACTGTGCAGTGAGGGCTTGCTGAAGCATCGCATGGCAAAGAGCCCGAACGGCCCGGCTAGACGCTATTACAGTTTGTCTGTCTCCGGCCGAAAGCGGCTCAACGAATTGTCGAGTGCTTGGAGCACGATTGTCGATAGTGTTTCTTCATTGCTTTCGCACAAAGAAATATCGGTCGCGTCATAGCGATCATTTGCAACACATCTGATTATTGAATCGAAAAGGACCTGACCGCAATGGAATTAAACGAACCCTATCCAATCGAAGTAACCCAAAGCATCAACGCCTTCCTGGACCGCATTGAGCAAGTGTTGCTAAACCGCGGCACGCCACGTGCCGAGCGAATGAGTATTTGTGCAGAAGTCGAAACGCAAATACACACCTTGATCGAACGCAAAGTGGAAGCCGGTGTTACGATCAACCTCGACTTGGTTATTGGAATCATTGAATCGATGGATCCACCTGAGTCGTATGCAGGGGCGGCGGAACCCGTTGTGAACGCCGACCCAGTTTTACACGCCGACCCAGTTCCCGCCTTCAGCAAAAAAGCGAAAGCGAATCCAATACTGGTTTACTTTCGCAGTTTTCTGAATCGTCCCCCTCGAACAAGTCCGGAACTCGATTGGGTCGCAATTTGCGGACTCGTGGCAACCTGCATAGGTCTACTCTTTATCGCGGGTGGATTGAGGGGCCGACGCGAAGAGGCTGCCGTTTTTGGATTTTTGGCCCTCTTTGCTGGTGTCCTAGCCAGCGGAATATCCTTTTGGAGAATTCGCCATTCCAACGGACTGTTAACAGGACAGAGAATTGCATCCCTCGGGGTGTTAATGCTGCCACTGGTGATCGTAAACTTAATTCTTGGCGCGGTTCTTTTCGCATCTCCATTTGGTCGCTTCCTTGGCGCCGTCGTAATGGCCGTCGCCTTGATTTACCTCAACTATCGAATGGTCCAGTATGCACTGCATTGGCTTTCTTGTTATTCGGCAAAAGCGCCAGACGCTGAACCGTCTAAACCGGAGCCGAATGCCGATTCCGCAGTGCCTTCTGGAATGATTATCGAAGGTAATGCGTAACCGAAGTTAATCGCCTTGGGCGTGCCACACCGTGGCCTGCCCTGGACTGGTAAGTTTACTTTGCCTGGTTTAGCATTTCATTGATACGGCGATAGTAGTCCGAGACCTTTTGCCGATATTGAGTTGGCACGTTCTGTTGTGATTGGCCTGCTGCGTCGCTCGATTGCGATTCCGATGTGCCGCTCTGCCCAGTTCCTTGCCTGGCAATTTCTGACATGGTTGCGGCACCCTGACTGATCTTATCAGAGCGGCCACGGCTGGATGGTGAGGGGGTGGGCATTGAGCCGTACATGCCCGTGTTTTGTTGTCGCGGTGAACGGGTTGCGAAACCATTGTTAGGACCACCTAATTCGCCTGGTTGGGAACCGGCTTGCCCCTCGCCGGGTTTTCGACCTTTTTGACCCATGCGTTGCTTGAGCTGCTCCAGAGTACGACCTAATTTAGCTCCCCCTTGCTTACCAGGTTTTTGGAATATGCCTTTCATGCTCGATTCCGCTTCGTTTCCCATCGAATTGTTTTCCGGAAACAGGGCCTCCAAGGAATCAGCGGCGGCTTTTGCATTCTCGGCAGCTTGTTTGAATTTCGATTTCAGCAGCGACTTTTGTGCGTCGTTCATGAGTTCTGGGGCACCACTCTGTTGAATACCTTGAACCAGTTGCTGTGCGGATTGTTTGAGCGGGGCAAACTCCTCCGTTTCCGGGAGTTGATCTGCGTTCTCTTGCATACTCTCCGCGAGCTCATTTAGCTCCTGTCGAAGTTCTTCCTGCGCTGCCTCCATTTCCATCATCCGTCTTTCGTTGGATGGATCGTTCGGATCGGCGTCGGCTAAGGACTGCATGCGTTGAGCCAGCTCCTTTTGGCGTTCTACCAATTCGTCGAAACGTTCTTTGTCCTGCATCAATGGCAAGGTCTTACTCAGTTCATTCAAAGGGTCGATTGCTTCCTCTTGAAGTTCATCCCGATCGGATTTAATTTTCTCTCGAAGTTCGTTCAGTGAAGCTCGCTCGGATTCGCTCAAGGGTCTCTGCCCGGCTTGGTCCTGGGCCAACTGATTCAGTTTCCCAGCCGTTTCAGCCGACTCCTTAGCCATTTCACTGAGCATCTCGGAGAGCTCGCGGTCGATGTCGATGTCCATTGGGTTTTGAGCGAGTTTGCTAATTCCCTCGGCTGCGGATTTTGCTGCATTCTCGGCCGATTGCAGTTTTTCTTTCAATACCTGTTGCAAGCCTTCGTTGTTAGGATCCGCAGCTGCTTCTTCCGCCGCGGCTTGTGCCTCGGCAATGGCTGTCGAGACGTTTTCTAGTTGACGTTGGGCCGCTTCGTATTTGGCCGATAAGGCCTCGGCCCCACGCTGCTCCAACATGCGTTCTTGGAATTCAGCTATCGAAATGATTCGAATCGTTGTTTTGGGCGATTCTGCCCCTTTGGGTCCATTTGGATCGTTATCTTCCGTCCTTGCAAACAAGTCGATTTCATCACCAGGTAGAAGACCGAATCGCTTGAGCGGAAGCGGCAAGACTGCGTTGGCTCGGGCTGACTCGTCGACGGGCAGATCGATAGAGCGGGCTGCTGAACCGTTCAGGCTCCGGTACAGTCGCAGCTGCGTGATTCCGAAATCATCCTCGGCGGAGATCGAAATGGGCAAATCGATATCGGGGGTCGCAAGAGAGAATTGTCTTGGTTCCAAAATACGAACGATCGGCCGTTGGTCCGTGTTAATTACGATTTTCCCGATCACGGAGTCCGTTGATTGTAGTCCATCGACATCCGTTACCTTGATATCGAACTTGCCCTCCCGTTCTAAAGCAAAGCGACAAGCGACGATAGCCCCTCGCTTGTCCTCAGTATTTACCGTCAAATCGACGAAATGTTGGCTCTGGTCATCGTATTGAATTAGCATTCGACCAGACTGCAATGGACGATTGCTAGTCAAAAAAATCTCAACTTGCGTGCCTTCCAGGCCAGAGATCCCGGACTCGGGGATCTTGCCTTCGTAAACTGCTTGACGGGTGTAAGCTAGAGGAGTAATTCTTACAATGGATTCTAAGATTTTCGGAGTTAACTGGACGTCGAGTTCACCTGTCTCGGAACGGGTTCGGCCGGATCGAGCAAAGAACTGCGAGGACTCTTTGACTTCGGTCAATAACGCTTGCCATTTGGCTTCACCGCGAGGAAGCATTGGGAGGACTCGCTCCTTGCCGTCCTTCGCAATTGTCACAAGTTCCAACCGTTCCGTGGTTCTTCGAGAAACGGTCGCGATTATCTTCAGATCATCGCCATATCGAAGGCTGTGCTTGGTCTTGTCCAAAGTGATAACGACTCCGGTGAACGGGAGCGTTTCGCTCGCTGGAAAAGCGAATCGCCGGAACTGAGTCCAAGCAAGTGCCGGGAAAACCAAGGAAATTATTGCAATCAAGGAAATAACGGCCACACCTGCGTAGGCAGGTCTTTTGAGCGTGCTCAGCGGCAATACTGCCTCAGGACGGACTCGCGAAAGACATCGAATCGATTGACGGATCGCTTGTTGAGCAAATCGAGCCGTCAGAGGTGAATCGTACGTGTCAACCTTACGGAGCAAATCCCAACCGGTGGTGATTTGGCCGCCCGTCCCTTGCGACTCATCGATTCGAAATGCCAATTGTCCATTGGAAGTTTTTTGAATCGATCGATACGAAAGAGCCACCACGGCAGCTAGCCCGCCGATCGCGCTCAATCGACTGCAGAACCATCGCTCAAACGCGGACAATTCGGATAGGTAGTCCACAACCATCGCCATCAACATGAACCCGATCCAACCAGCGCAGCCGATCAGAACGAATCGAGCCGCAGCGATCAAATTGGAACGAAGCACAAATCCGCGGAGTCGGATCATGAGGTCCGCGATGTCATCTTCGTGGGTTATTGCGGACATGGGAGGGCTGAGGGTTGAAGGTTGAGGGTCGAAGGTTGAGGGTTGAGGGTGGAGGGTTGGAGGGGGTGGGCCAATCGCCGTGAAGGATTTTATGCGACGCAATCGTTGGGTTACGTGGGGGCTCGTCCCCCCGTAACCCTGTTTTGGTGTACTAAGAGTGAGTAATTCCCCTATCATCCGCCTCTGATGGCTTAGTCCGCCAACGGCGGACTAAGCCATCAGCGGCGGATGTGTTATCGTTTCGATCCGCGTACATAGGACACCAAAACGATGTCCGGTCGGGGCAAGCCCAAGCCGGACAATCAGACTCGAAAAAATCCTTCACAGCCTTGGGTTGGACCCGGGGTGCAGTATGCAATCCCTGGGCTCTGCTGTTTTACCACTTCTTGGTATTGGATTAGCGCACTACGACGCGAGCGATGCTAGGGCTTTTTTTGCGGTAGCGACACACTGCCTGATGTCTTCGATCGGGTTATCTTCATTCTCTTCGTATTCGAGGGATAGCGCTCCGTCGGCTGGGAATTTGGCCTGGACCATTGCGTCAAAGACTGCGTCGCACTGCAAGTGTCCTTGCCCGAGCAGGACTCCTTTGGCTTTGTCCTCCATCGTCGCAAAGTCCTTCAAATGAACTCCAAAGAGCCTACCTTTTAAGGACCGGATGACTTCGACTGGCTTCTCACCAGATCGGATGTAATGTCCAAGGTCAGCGCAAGCTCCGATACGTTCGTCCCGTCCTTCGATGGCGCGAAGCAGATCGGCCACTTTGTTGAACCGATCCTTAGGTCCATGGTTGTGGATTGCGATACGGATATTAAACTCTTTAACCAAGTCGTTCACGTTGTCCAACGACTCGGGCGATGGGCCTGCGGTAATAGTCTTGAGTCCGACTTTTTTCGCGAACTCGAAGACGCGACGATTGGCATCGAAGTCTTTGCCAAAACCATTCACTCCGTGGGCCGAAATGGTCAGGCCAAGCTCCTTTACCTTACCGACCACCTCGGCAATTTTTTCGTCGCTGGAATTGAGTGGAAACATGCCGCTATAGAATTCCACTTGCTCAAAGCCGAGATCCTTAGCATGTTTCAGTGCAGCGTCCAAAGGGAATTTGCGAAGGGAGTAGAGCTGCAATCCGAGCTTGAGATTGCTTGCGAAGGCTGGACTTGCCAACGCGTTCCTCCATAATGACGTGCTGCTGCATGCCAATGCCCCGGCCAGGAGTCCACCGTTTCGCAGAATGGCTCGTCTGTCCATTTTTGGTTGCGAGTCAGGGGACGAATTCAAGTTTTTGTGGGAAGTTTGTGAAATCATTAGGAATTGTTCTCTTAGAGGAAGTTTTTCGGGTACCACCGGAAAGGCACTATTATTACACTCGCAACGTCCGCTGTATGCAGTTTCGATCGAAAATCCGATTTTCCGATTACTTTAAACCTTTTGTTTTGACGCAGATTCGTATTTTAGTATGGCCAGTAAAGATCTCGACATCGACCAATTAGCACTCTATTTGCACATCACGCCCGCTGAAGTTAGCAAGATGGCAGTCCGTGGAAAAATCCCTGGCCGCCGCGTTAACAGTGAATGGCGATTTTCGGAGTCGGAGATTCATCATTGGCTTGAGGATCGAATTGGTGTTGGTGATGCAGAGGAACTGGAACGCGTTGAGCGAGTGTTAGAACGGAATATAGACGTAACGTCTGACGAACGGGCTATGTTGTCCGATTTTCTTTCTCCGCTTGCAGTAGCCGTCCCTTTGGATGCGCGGACACGCGGATCGGTGATCCGAGAAATGTGCAGTCTTGCAGGTCAGACAGGTCTACTATGGGACCCATCGGCAATGGCCGAGGCAGTAGCCGCTCGCGAAGCGATCCACCCAACGGCCCTTGAAAATGGAGTTGCTTTGCTCCACCCCAGAAGACCGCAATCGTCGATTCTTTCCGAGCCATTGGTCGCATTGGGAATCTCCCCCCAGCCGATTCCGTTTGGCAACGTATCCGGTCACAGGACGGACGTGTTCTTTCTGATCTGCTCAACGGATGACTGCGTCCATCTCCGAATTTTAGCGCGCTTAGCAAGGCTGGTGACCGACGAAGTTTTCTTGACGATGCTTCGCTCCGCTACAAGCTCCAGCGAAGCGATTGAAATCATCCGCACTGCGGAAATGGAACTTATCGAGTCTACGGTCAATGAATGAGCGACTCGATTTCAATTGGATGGTTCGGGCCAACCCATAACCAATGGGACTGGATTCTAGGCCATTTCCATCGAGTGACTTTATTGACTGATCGGAATGTCGAGGATTGGATCACTTCCCAATCGCAAGCATCCCATTCGAATCCGGCAAACTCACCGCCTGTGCTCATCGCCGCGATCGAGTCTCGCTTTGAGCCCGCGTTGGAATTCGTCAAAAGTCTCGATCCATCCGTAGCAGCCAACCCAACCAAAGCCCTTTCGCTGCCTTGGTGTGTATTGCTAGGGGACGATTGGGTTGGGCATCGTCGCACCTACCCGTTGCCGGAGACCATGCCGACTTTTTACTGGTATGAATGGTACGATCGGGTTTTTCCATGGTTGCTCGATCAATCGCAAGGTGGAACATCAAAGCCTGTCACCGATCCTGTTGCGTCAACCAACCCGAGGAAGCTGAGCCCGCGTGTTCAACGGCTGATCGACGCAAGCTTGTCTATCGACAACCGGCTCCGCTGCAACAAATCAGGCGGGAATTCCATCAAGATGGCAATGATTGTTACGGCGACCGCGACCACGCGGCAACTATGGTGCGATGCCCTTTCTCGCCATGAAATTCAATGTATTGCGACCACCCCTGAGAATCTCGAATTGTGGGCGAACCCAGACATGTTGGTTGTGGATATCGAGTCTGAACCTTGGATTGTTCGAGAACGCCAGCAGGCAAGTGAAAACGGATGTGCCCGGGGTAGTCTTATCCGCAGATTAGCGAGTCAATTTCCAAAAGCAACCATGATCGTGGCAGATGCCTTTCCTCGCTGGGACACTTGGAAAACACTCAAAGACTGCGGGGCGGACTTCATTGTCGCAAAGCCATTCCAACTGCCTGGTATTTTGGATACGCTTGAGAAATCTCAGTGGATTCGACTTAATCACCGAAACTCTTGACGAGTTCCGCAACCCCCAAATTTAGAATGAAGGACGCACTTTGGCCATGAATTCTATAGATCAAGAAATGGAACATTCACCAATAAAATTGTTGGATCTAGAAATCTTGATTCGACCGACTCCGCTATCGGTCGAGGCTTCGGAGTTTCTACGGGATGGCAGAGCGCGATTCGAGAAGATCAATTGCTTTGATTTCGTTCCGAGCAACTATGAAAACGCGTGGTCTGTTTTGGATCAACTAAAGCGAGGTACGCTCTGCGAGTGGGGTAGCGGACTTGGGATCGTCGTGGGTCTTGCAGAGATTCTTGGTTATGATTCGTGCGGTATCGAAATCGATCCAGAACTTGCAGAAGTCTCGCGTGATTTTCTTCGCCAGCATGGATTGAAAGCGTCCATTACGACTGGCAGTTATCTGGAAGAATGTCCCGTTTCGGACAATTACTATGTCTATAGTTGGCCCGGGCAGATTGAGAGTGTCGAACGTCGCTTCGTGGAGATCGCGCCACCGGAGGGACGATTATTGATCTGTTATGGACAAGATGAATTGCGATGCATGGTGAGGTCGAAGCCGTCTTAACTCTTAGGCGCACGAGGCATCGTGGCGGATGCTGCTAGCATCCGAACCGACGCTAGCAGCGTCGGCCACGACAGCGTCGGCTGCGCAACAAATCATTCGGCTGAAACGCGAATCGAGCCGGAACCCACTACGGTCGAATTCGAGGATTGCACAAATTGTTCCGCGTTCGAACTACCGGCGTACGTAGGGCCGTTCGCTGTGTTCAACAACGGATGATGGTACGCTCGTTTTTGAAACGGTGCGCAGTCACCTGGTCGATGGTTCCCAAGTGTACAACTCTTGGAATAGGGTGGCTGTCGAACCGCCGCGATAGGGAGAGCAACGATCTGTCCAAAAAAATAAGTCGCCGACCAAGCTGGAGCAAACAAGGGGCCCTTACTGTTTCCATACCGTTCGAGGTTTGGTTGCTCAAAGTAAAGGGGCGAATAGCAAAACGCAGGACTCTGCCAGCAATAGCCACTGGGGGACCAATCACAATAACCGGTTGCGTCGGATGACTGGTTTCGTACTGGAGGAGCCAGAGGTGCACCGACCCCTGAGTTTTGCTCGGTGTTGACTCGCGAAAACACTTCGACCGATTGTATGGGCTTGCGAATCATGTCGTCTACGTTCAAGCTCGCCTTTTTGGCGACTTTCGAATTCTGAGCTGCCGGAACGAGGGGCAGCACATTCACTTTATTTGGGTTCTCCGTCGATTGCGGTGGTCCAGACGTTTCTACCCTGGGAATGTTCTCAAGTGTAATGGGTTTGTTGGTATTAAAGCTGGGCGGCGGTGCTAGTGGCGAAAACGCCTCCGGTTGCCCCTGGGAAAGGGGCTGCAATGGCTGTAGGGAAATTGGGGCTTGACCAAAAAGGTTGGTATGAGAGCAGGCGAAAACCAATGCTATTGGGCCAACAAATCTATACTTACGATCCATCATGGGATTCACCACAATTCCGTCCCTGGAATGTTACCAGCAATTGACACCTATTCGTCGTAATTATCGGTTCGTCACCCGCTTGGCTGCAACTCGTCTCGACCAAAAGGCCAAGAAGAGCTTGGCTTAGACCATGCAATTTGCCCAAATCCCCGTCTTGTTTCGCATTTCGAAAAATGCGGGCACTGGATTGGTGCATTCCAAAAAGACGAGTTATGATTGGAGAGGCTTTGGAAAAACGAGAGAGTTGTCTCGCCAAAGTAACAGGTGACTTTACCGCTGTTGGTGTTTTTTTGCTCGCTTTTTAAGTGACACCGTTGAGTACAAATCCATCCAAATTGACGATCGTCGTGAAATCGGGTCCGCAATCCGGGCAGTGTTTTGTTGTTCCTTTTGGAAGGGCCTTGAGTGTTGGCAGAACCGATGCCGCAGACGTAGCCATCGATGACGATCACTTCATGTCGGGCAAGCATTTCGAGGTCCAAAATTGCGGCGACTATGCGGAGATTCGAGATTTCAAAAGTACGAACAAGACCTGGGTTAACAACATCGCGATCGCGAACGCCAAGCTCCAAGCGGGTGACACCTTTCGAGCCGGTAAAACGGTGTTTAGTTTGGAATGGGAAAAGCAGGCTTCGCTTCCAGACCCACAACCAGTCATCGCACCTATCATGGTCGAAGAGGCTGTTTTATCGCCGAACAATGACTTTCAGTCGCCGATCCTTTCCGTTTTCGAAGCCCCAATCGCAATTACAAAACCCATTCCTGAGGACTATCGCCGAAATGCGGATTCCATAGAGTCGCATCGCAACAATTCTCCTATTGAGTCCATCGATGAAACCTACGACGAATCGGAGGACGCTGCCAAGAGTACGTCGAACGTACCGATTCCTACACCAAGAAATTTTGAGTCGTTTGGTTCCCCGTTAATCGATGACAATGAATTGCCTAGTGAATCCCTGCCTCCATCGAACCAACTCATTCGATTCGAGAGTCGATCGCCAACGAACTTCTGGTCAATTATTTCCAAGCTAAGCGAGCGGCATCCCACCAAGATCGTTGGACACTTCAAAAAGATCGGTATGCTCGTACCTAACTCCTTGACGGTGACGCCAGTCTTCCACGAACTCAGCGAAAGCAAGAGCTGGATGCCGGTGGTAGTGGAGGGGAAAGAGTGGCTTCGTTGCGACATGGCCTCGATCACGGAGAGACTGGCAAAGTCGGACGGCATCATGCTAATAGTGGGGCTAAACTCATCTGCCCTCCAAGGCCAACTGCAGGCTTTGAGCCAACGCAGTGTCCGAGGGTTTTCCGAGGAGGGAGGCTTTTTGGGTTGGTGTTGGCCATCCCAATGGCACGCAATCGGTCAACGTTTGAATGATATAGAATTGCGTGCCTTAATGGATACTTCGATCCAAGGGGTGATTTATCCTTGGTGCGGTAGCAAGTGGGCGCATGTTGTTCCAGAGCTCAGCCATGAGATGCATGACTTAGGGTTCGCTTAGGCTCAATACCGTCCAATTAATTGTTTAACAGTCAGCCGAAGGCGCACTGGTTACGACTATCGTACGCCTACGACTAACGGTCAAACGAAATACTTGCGAAATTGGGCTTCCTTGAACGGTATGTGGCGGCACTAACGCGAGGCGGCCCCGACAACGATATCTCGGCTTGCTGGAATCTTGTCGTAATCTTGGTTTGCAATTCGCCTGACCGAATCGGCAGACGCTTCGTCCGAAGGTGCCGTTTCGTTCAGCCAAACATTACAGTAACGCAGTAACGTGCCTTTTTCTACATTCACGTTTCTCAGAGCGAGCATGTACTCGACCTCTGCTTGGTGGTAGCGAAGTCGCGCATCGAGCAATCTTCGGTGCGTTTCTAAGCGAACGTCGAGTTCAGCCTTTTCGCCAGCCGATTGCTTGACATCGATTGCATTGAGTTGTCGGACTATGCTTTGCAATCGTTTTTCCTGTAAGCCTAGGTTTTCGAATGACCGCTTGGACTCGTTAATGGCATTGCTCAATCCGTAGTGAACCGCGCGTTCTTGCTCCCGGAGCACTTCCGACTCTCGGACCAACGACAGTTGCGAATTGCGAACCGCGGCATTGGCGCGACGGAAACCGACTGGCATTTGATATTCCAGTCCGAGCTGCCATTCTTGATATTGGCCGTTAAACAAGCTCGAGGTTGTCGATTGCGGACCGACCAAGTCTTGTCCAAAACCTCGCATGCGATATTGACTGACGACATCGAATTGTGGTTTCAAAAAATTGCGATTGGCGATCAGTTCCAGTTCGCGTTGCTTGATGATCCAGCGTTGTCGCCGAAGTTCTTCGCGTTGTGTCAGCGCTTCGCCGATGGAACTGTCCCAGTCAAACAGGACTCTTCCAGTCATCGGTGAGTCGCTTGGCTGCAGCAATGAACCGTCGTTGATGGGTAATCCGATTAGCAGTCTGAGCTTTCGCTCCGAAACGCGAATACCGCCTGTACCTCGAAACGTACCACCTACGCTTCCGTTGTTCGTTCGAGTACCGTCAATCGCTCGGCCATTGAGTGAGTCGACAACCTCCGATTGAAAGCGGTGGACTTGTTCTTCCGCTTGAGCAATCTTTCCCGTCGATGTATCGGCGGCAGCCAGACTTCGCAGCGTATCCTCGGCAATCTCGCGAACCTGCACACGAGCATCGAGATCGCGATAGGCAAAGTAAAGGTCCCAATAAGCGTTCTCGACTTCGGCAACGAAGTCGCGGACGGAGCGTTCGAAGTCTACGAGGTTTACGTCGGTACGAACTCTTGCGAGCAGGACACCGTTGAGGCTGCCGGGAGTCGCACCAGGGCCAGCGATTCGAGTGAATTCTGTTCCTGCACCTTGCAACAGTGGTTGCCGAACGGAGGCCTCAATGTACTCGTCCCAGGAAAAGGGCTTGAATTTGTTGGAAAGTTGATTGTTGCGATCGTAGACCGTAACTTTCCTAAGGCCGTAAAGTCCGCCGGTTGCAGATCGCTTGTTGATTCCAATTTGATTGGTGCTAAGATCCTGTCGAAACTGTCCACCAACACCAAAAAACTCATTGTTTAACGCCCGATCATTGTCCTCATAAATACTTGACGCAAAGAAATTCGCATCAAACGCGCTGAGGGCTGCTTCCTCGCCAGTCCGGGGGTCTGAGTACACGATTGCGGGATCAAGATTTGTCGTTACGGATTGAGGAGTTCGGATGACGCTGACTCCGAGGTCCTTCATGATACGCGACGCACCTAGGGCTTGGCTGATGCAGTCTTGCAGTGTCATTTGGCGAAGCTGTGCCGACAAAATAGCTGTCTCATCGCAATCGATTGGCGAGTGCGACTCGGTGTAGAAGGGCATGTTGCCGGTTTCCACCGCGTTCGAAGGCTTCAACTGCGTCAGTTGAACGGAGGAAGCGCTTGGAGTATTCGCCGCCTTGAATGGCGAAAAACTGGTTGATGGGAATTGACAACCACCCAAAGTAACCGAAGCCACTGCGCTCAGTCCTAAAATTATATGTGACTTAAGCATTAGGAGAACCTACTACGCGAAGTGGTGAATTCCGTTTCCATTTCAATTGTTCGATAAAGCCAACGTGGAATGGCTTGCAAACCTTTCATTCTTAGATTTCGGATGTTGACCGTGCCTTATTTAAGAATTCGAAGGTTTGGGTTCAAAAACGAACTAGGAACGCCGCTACATTTTCATTATGTTTTGATAGCGTTCCGAAGTGTTTTGGCAGCATTTGGTACTATGGATGGCTTCCTTCACGAAGTCACTTTGGACTATACTAGCAAACTAAGTGAACGAGCTTGGACGCTTTCTCAATGGATGTAGTTAGCTTGGACAGTATGGGTAGTGCGCAGCAACAAGTAGAAGAGACCGACCGATTGCTTGACGAGCTAGAACGGATGGCTCGTTCGAATTCGACCAACAGCCTCTTTTTTGATCAGGTCCTTTCCAGTCTTCGATTGCTGGTCGCATCCGACTCGGCGTCTATTTTGATTCTTGTTCCGCCTGGATCTTGGATCGAAATTGCTCAATCCGGGCTTCCTTCACCGGAGTCGAACAATCAGTTCCTGTCCGAAAGCAAAAAGCTCGTTCCGGACGCGAATCCCCCTTTTTTGCAATCCACTAGCGATTCGCTTCCTTGGTTTGCTGTCCCACTGGGCGAGGATGGATTTTCGAGTGGCTGTGTTTTGCTAACATTCGCTCGGCCGCTACCTGCAAGTGGCTTCCCAGCGATCCAAGCGATCGCCAGCGCATTTGCAGAAGTGCTTACCATTCGAAAACTTAGTCGCGTTGAGCAACTTTTCGGTAAAGAGTGGACGCGAATACAGCAGTTGACGAGTCAAGTTTCCGAAACCCGATCCCTGAAGGATGCGTATGATTTGCTTGCAAACCAGTTGGTCGTTGTTTTTGCGGCCTCCCGTGTTTCTTTGGCACTAGCCTCCCCGTTTTCCGTAAGCAGGGCCAAAGTGCTGTCCGTTAGCTCTGCGTTGAGTATCGATCCAGGTTCTTCGCTGATCAAGAGTATGAAGAGCATCGCATGGAGTGCATTTTCACAAGAGCAACCATTGGTGCGGCAGGAGCCAATGGGAACGCCAGAACTCGCCGCGGAGGATCGAGTTGAAGCGAATGGTACGTTCAAGAACCTGCTTGCTCTGAAATTTCAATCGGCGATAGCCTCCAAATCTTCGCCAACTTACATAATGATTCTAGAATGGGCAAATCGAGAAGAGATGCTGGATGCACTGCCCGCAGTCAGCTCCTTTATGCCTGCGATTTGCCTTTCCTGGGAACAACATCGTCGCCTATTGCAGGTCCCACGCATCTTTCGTTCTTGGGTCAGTAGCTCTCCAGTCCAATGGGTGCCCGCGATTTTAAGTGCCATGCTTCGCCCTCTTGTCATCGTATTGGCAGTTCTGTTGGCTTACTGGTTTTTGAGCAAGCCCTATCCGATGCGGATTGAAGCTGAGTCCATACTAGAACCCATTGCCAAGCGAGCCATTTATGCCAACGTGGATGGATTTCTAGACAAACTGTTGGTCGAAGATGGGCAATCGGTGGTAGCGGGCGAGCGGGTCGCAGTCCTGAGGTCGCCCATCTTGGATTTGCAAATCGAAGAAGCCAACGGGCAAGTCCGCGCCATTGCCGAGAAACGAAATGGCCTACGCGTTGCTATCAACCAATTGTCGCCATCCAGTCCGGACGCCGAAGTCGTGCAGACAAGGCTCTCTGCGGAGATACTGCTGCTTGAGACACAAGAAAAACACGTTCGCGACAAATGGAATTTCTTGCTGGCAGAGCAAAAAAAACTCGCCATCGAGTCACCGATTGATGGCGTGGTGGTCACGCGTAATCTGAGAAGTGAACTAGAGTCACGGCCATTGCGGCGAGGAGATGCGTTGTTTAACATTGTTGATCTCGATGGAGACTGGCAACTTAGTATCCGCGTTGCCGATAGAGACATAGGTTATTTGACCAAGCACTATGGATCCGCCCCGACCGAGGTCTCGTTCCTTTTCGACAGTATCCCCGGCGAGCAGTTTCGGGGCGTAGTTCATCAAATCTCGACGACCCTGGAAAACCCCCAGGGAACGGGAAGTTACGTACTCGTACACGCGAGCCTCGACAAAGCAGTAGCGCACCGAGTTTACATGGGGGCCAATGCCAGGGTCTTCTTCTCCTGTGGCAACGAGCCCCTTTGGTTTGTTTGGTGCCGCCCCTTGATCGAAGAATTCCAAAAACGTGCTTGGTTTTTTACTGCGAATGACGACGAATCAAATTGAGGAATATCAAATTGAGGAATATCCAATGAGAAGGAGAAATGCAGTCGCACTCGTGGTTCTTGGCTCTTGGTTCGCAGTCCACTTGGCTGCGCCCAGGTTGTTGGCCCAACCTGACGAAGCCACGAAATCGGCAGAACTATCGATTGACGGGGCTATCCTAAAAACCATTGAAACGACATCGACGGCAGCCCAGGTCTCAGGCGTAATCGAATCCTTGGTCGTTAAGGAGGGTTCCAAAGTAAAAGCTGGCCAGGAACTCGGTCGGATCCGGGACAAGGGACTACAACTACAGTCCGAGCGAGCCAAAGCCGCGGTCCAGGTCGCCAAGAAAAAACAAGCGAATGATATCGATCGAAGACTCGCAGCCAAAAACCGATCCGTGGCAGAAAACGAATACCAGCGGGCGGTGGAAGCCAATTTGCAAGTCAAGGATGTCTATCCAATCAATGAGATCGATCGATTGAGATTGCTGTACGACCGAGCAACGCTTGAGACCGAGCGAGCAGCACATCTTCAAGACATGGCGTCGCTGGAACTCGCGATAGCTGAGATTGAGTATCGGCAAAGTCTTGAGTTGCTAGAACGCCATCGCATTACGGCACCTTGCGATGGAGTGATTGTAGCGGTTGAGAAACACGTTGGAGAATGGGTCGAACCCGGATCGGTGCTTGTGAAAATCGTCCAAATCGATCGACTTCGAATCGAAGGATTTATCAATGCCGAAGATGCCGTCGCAGACTTGGTGGGCTCAAAGGCTCATGTTGAGGTGCAGAGCGGAAGCTCGCTTCTGGAAACGCAAGCGGAATTTGTTTTCATTAGTCCGGACGCGAATCCACTCAACTCGCAGGTCCGCGTCTTTCTTGAAGTCGACAATCGAGATGGTCGATTGCGCCCCGGCATGCGACCCAAGACAAATTTCAAAAGAGTTATTCCTAAGTAAGCGACTCTCGAGCTTCAGGTTATGCCCGCTAATCACGCGAATAGCGCGAATGAGCAGCACATTGGGCTATTGCCGCGACTTAGACCGGATGTACTCGTCGACCGAGATTCGGCCATCTTTGTCCGTATCCGTTTTTTCAAAATCCATTCCGGTTGCTTCGTCGGGACTTAAAGAACCGTTGTCGTTCGTGTCCATCTTTTTCATTCTCGCTACTGCCCATTCACGAAATCTTTCAGCAGTTGTAACGGTTATTTGGGCGGCAACTGGGGGTAGCCTAGTTGTGTCCACAAACGCTTGGATTCCGATCGACTTTGTGTTTGGACCGAATCTGGCCTTAAAATCCAGTGGCCACTCGTCTTCGGTTAGCACCCAGTCTTGATTGGCATCTTGTTTTCGAAACGCAGCCAATTGCATTCCAATTTCGTCTGGCGATGGATTGTTACGTGGATCGCTGCCCCACAGGAGTTTCGATGCAAAACGATGCAGAATGTAAGCCACAGACAATTGGTCAATCTGCTCTTTCCGCTCAGGAGTCAACGTCGATGGAAGTTGATTTAGGTATTTTTCTTCTAATCGAAAGTCGAAACCGTTGAAAGTAAACTCGGACGGTAATGTGCCTTGCAGTTCCTTAGGTAGCTCACTCCACGCCGTCATGGCCTCTGGTCGAGCGATGGCTTCCAACTCCGCTAGCGCGGACAAAATAACTGGCGGCCGCTGATCCAATTTTATGTTCGACATGAAGTGAAAAAGCAAACCGAGAAGTCGCGGAACACTCATCCGCTTGCGTTGGGATAACCAATGGAGGGAATTTGGACCACCGCCATATTGATTATTAGAATCAATACCTGTCCATACGGCCGCATAAGGAGTAGTGCGGTTTTCCCAGGCTTGGCTAAGCAAGTTGACAACTTGTCGTGAAACCCGTTCTTTTTGATCTGAGCTCATGTTTTCGTAGGGAGTACTCAGAACGACCGCAAGCGAAGCGACTCGATCCGCAAAGCCAGAATCGGTTTTTTCAAGAGATGCCATTGCTAGTCGTTTGACATACGCGATCAATGCTTTTTGATTTTCAAATTTGGGCGTGGTATTTGTGGAGCCAGCCCCCACCTTTTTTGTAAAATTGGAAATGAGGTAACTATCGAACAGCGAAGCGAGTCTTGGGAAGTGTTCGATAAGATACGCTATGGAACAGATGTCTATCGGGCGGTTCGGGTTGAACGCACCATCCTCCAAACCCAAAACAGATCGAGTCAATAGTTCTGCCTCTTTCGAATCATTTTTTGCAATGCCCTCCAACCATTTCCATATGGGATCCATACGCTCTTCGAAAATCAAGTCGCCCGATAGGTTAAGCAACAACTTGCGCCTTGGTTGGTCGGACTTTTCCAACTCTTGCAACATTCGAGTGGCAAACAGATCGTCTTGTGACCAGTGTGCAATGGGACTAAACATCTTCCTGTCCATGCACAACTGAAAGGCTTCTTCAAAGAGTTCCTTTTTCTGCTCGGGCCCAGTTAGCTCAGTCACGGCATTCATGGCTGTCAACCAGCCCTTCGGTTCCCTTTCGCGTCGTGCAATTTCCAGCGATTCGGCCAGTGTTTTTCCCTCGAAGACAGGATCCGTAGAAGGAACGGTGGAATTCGCCTCCCGCGATGGAGGGCCGTTTTGTGCTGTCGACGATGGCATTACTCGGCGAACCCTTGCAATGACGGTTTCCCCCTTTGCAATCACAAACGAATCGCGGTCCATTGAGACACCATCGCTCGGACTGTCGAGCGTAACTTCGTATTTGCCTGCCAAAAGTCGCGTTACGTTGTTTCCAGTCTCCACTTTCAAGTTCTTCGTTTCGGCCCCCGCCTTCACGATTTTTATTTGAGCACCCGCTATTTCTGACTCAACAATGAACTGACCATCGGGAGTGTCCAGTTTGATGATGTACCCAGCCAAGAATGCCAAAGGTATCATCGCCGCCGCGATCCACAGCCACCTTCGACTACCGCCCCTATTACGATCTGAAGTTTGAATCACAGGCACCGGGGAATTTGCAATTGGATGCGACTGTTTGTTCTCTTTGGATGGGACTGCATCCTGCACTACTGCGATGCCTTCTAAGCTTCGAGCCTTGGCAATCAACTCTATGAGGCATCCACTCTTGGCCAATGGCTGCAAATCCTCGGCAATGTGGGCTGCGCTGGCTGGCCGTTCTTGCGGGGACGTTGATAGTAGGCAATCGACAAGCTTGACCAACGCCTCTGGTGCGTCAGGCCGAAGTGTTTTCAAACTCGGCGGTCGGTGAGAAGCCAACAACCTCAGTTTGTCGATCGGGGATTGATTGGGTGCGGCGGCTAACGGAGCATGACCGCACAGCAGTTTGAACAGGGTCGCGCCCAAGGCATAGAGGTCGGCGCGGTAGTCGACCGCCCCGCACCGTTCGGCTTGTTCCGGTGCCATGTAGTCGAGCGTACCAAGGAATTGCCCGACCGTCGTCAATTCACTCGAAACGCCATCCCATCGATCGAACAGCACCAGTCCAAAATCCAGAATTTTCACCGCACCTGCGTCATCCAGAATAACGTTCGATGGTTTAATGTCGCGATGCACGAGGCCTTGAGCATGAGCATAAGATAACCCGAGCGCGATCTGCCGACCGATCTCACAAGTTTCCTCAATACTCAACGTCGGAATCGATTTGCCCAAACGTCCCAAGTCCATGCCTCGGACGTATTCCATGACCAGATAGTCCATGTCACCGAATTGGCCAGCGTCGGTGGCCGAAACGATTGCCGGGTGTTGCAATCGACCGGCGGCCAAGATCTCACGTTCGAATCGGATTCGAGCTTCGGCGGTTTGATGATGGGCAGGCAACAGCTTCATGGCCACCAGTCGATCGAGTTTGCGGTGGCGTGCCAAATAGACGAGCCCCATGCCGCCGTGCCCGAGCGGTTCGATCAATTCGTAGGGTCCGATTTC